>JADJIS010000003.1:341785-683571 GCA_016706865.1 Bacteroidota bacterium
ATCAATTCTTCACGCAGTGGTTCCAGTTTACTGCCATGAGTGCCTTTATCCGATTCGATATTACCTAATTCGCGATGGTAATTTTCCAATCGCACTTTGTTGATGGCGATCTTTTTATCTATATCGTATAATTCGCGTTCCGCTGCTTTAAAAATATTTTGTGTGCCTTCTAATTTTTCTCTTGCAACATCATGTTCATTCTTTACTTTCTCCAGATCTTCAAGATATTTTTGAAGCGATTGTTTAATTGCATTCAGTTTTTCAACTTCCTCAGCCAGGCGTTGTTCCAGATTTGCAATATCACCTTCTGTAGATTGAATATAATTTTCTGCATCGGTAATGGATTTTATCAGACTTATTTGTTTTTCATCCAAAAATTTGATGCGTTCTTTGCTGATATTGCCTTCATTTTCTTTTGTATGGATCTCGTTGGTAACTAAATTGAGATCTTTCTGCAATTTACTCAGTGCTTGTTCTTTATCGATGAGTGCAGTTTTTTTATCTGCAATACTCGCCTCCAAAGCATTTATCTCTGATTCAATTTGCAGTTTAGTATCACTTTCGAATGTTTGCTGATTGCTTAACTGCTTATAAATATCTTTATGCGATTGTAAGGTTAATACAGCGAGATCGATGCTGTTTAATTTATAATCAGCCTTTAATTTTTGATGGCGTTGTGCGCGTTTTGCTTGTTTTTCAAGTTCTTTTAAATTGTTTTCTATTTCAAATAAAAGATCTTCCACACGATCGAGATCGAGTTGGGTTGCACTTAATTTATTGAGTGTTTCTTTTTTGCGCGCTTTATATTTTGAGATCCCTGCGGCCTGTTCAAATAATCTTCTTCTGGAATTATCCTTATCGTGAAGAATATCATCCAACATACCCAATTCTATAATGGAATAAGAATCCGTGCTGATACCGGTATCTAAAAAGAGACTATGAATATCCTTTAATCGGCAGGTAACACCATTAATACGGTATTCACTTTCGCCGGTTTTAAAGTAATGTCTGGAAACGGTAACCGTAGAAAACTCCGTTGCGAGCAGGTTTCGGGTATTTTCAAAAGTGAGGCTCACCTCTGCCATCCCCGACGATTTACGGTTCTTGGTCCCGTTAAAAATGAGGTTTTCCATTCTCTCTGTTCTTAGTGCAGTAGGCTTTTGTTCCCCCAACACCCAGCGGATGGCATCCACAACGTTTGACTTACCGCAGCCGTTAGGGCCAACAACGCCGGTGATGTTCTCATTAAAATGGAGCACAGTCTTATCTGCAAAACTCTTGAATCCCTTAATTTCCAGTGTACTTAGTTTCATAATCTTATCCTGAGATACAAAGTAAACGAACGCATTCGCCATCCTCAAAAATGCGCCGAAATTAAAATCAACAATCGTGGATAACTTATGTTTGAAGGAATGAAAGAATTAAGGAATGAAGGAATGAAAGAAGGAAGGAATGAAAGAAGGAAGGAATGAATGCCCTCGACCTACCAGGTTTTTTTTTAACCTGTTAGGTCTGAGGGAAGGGGGAGGAGAATTAAAAATGAAGGAATGAAGGAATGAATTCCCTCAACCTACAAGGTTTTTTTTAACCTGGTAGGTCTGAGGGAAGGGGGAATTAAAATTAAGAATGAAAGAATGAAGCAATGAACGCCTTCAACCTGCCAGGTTTCGGCCACCTCTACCTCACAGGTTTGAGAAACCATTGCGTTCTTTGGAGGAATGAAAATTTCAGCAACCCTTACAAAAATGAATCGTTAACTTAGACAAATTCCGAAATAATCATAATAATTTCGGAATCAAATCCGAAAATATTATGATTATTTCGGATTATATTCCGATAAAGAATTTCAATTAACTAAAATGGAAATTGGTTACCACCTGATAGTAAGGTTCTCCTCCAAATCCGCAGCATTCCTCACCGGTATAATTGATTTTTTATTTGTGTGAGTAGACACTGTAGGGACACTTTTTAGACCGATGATTTTCCTCCGAACCCACAAGAGTCCCTCACGGGTTTAATTGATTTTTTATTTGTGTGAGTAGACACTGTGTGGACACTTTTACGGGTGGTAAAATTTGCTATCAACTCAGAATCCCCTTTTTTAACCTTACCACAACCTTTCTTCCTTCCCTTTATTTCCTTCCACTCCTTCCTTCCTTAAACCTTCGAATCTTCTCCCTTCGAATCTTTTATTATCTTTGTGCTATGCCCGATTTTGTAGGAACCATATTGATGTTGCTGTTTTGGATATTCATTGTGAATGGGATAGCCAAATTCTTTAAAAAAGCTGTTGGTAACGCCAATAAGGATAAAACTACACCACAGGCTAAGCCACAACAAAAGAACACTACTTTTCAGGACATCTTTAAGGAATTACAGAAAAAGGCTGAGGAAGCCAGGGCAAAACAAAACATGCCTCCTTATGCCAAACCGGAGGTGAAAGAAGTTTCTTACGAAAAAACCAATCGTCCGCCGCAGCAGGAAGTGTATACAACTAAGGAAGCTATTCCGGAAAAAGCAAAAAGATCAGATATAGAATTTGATAAATTTGTTGAGGAACAACGCAAAAAAGAGCACGACGCAGAACAACGCAACTTATATAAAAAGGCTTATCGTATCACTACCGACGATGAGCAGGATGTAATTCCATTTGAAATAGATCTTAAAAATGCAATTATTGGTGCTATGATACTGGAGCGTCCTTATTCATAAAGGAACTGCACTGTGCTTCTGGTTTGTTGTTCGAGTACTACCTTTTTATTTTCTGTAAGTTTTAACAAGATATGCGCATTGTAATGCCGAACGGTGAGTAATTCAAGATCGTCATTTTCCTTTAATGCAACATCGCTGTAAAATTCTTTTAATTCATTAATTACCGGTTCAATAATATATTTATTATGATCAACAACTATGGACACCGATTGTGCTGCGATCTGTATAACATTTATCTTCAATTTGTGTTTCATGAAAATGGAATAAATATTTGCCATTTGCATTTCACCAACAAACGAGGTAAGTGATGGAACAATGGAAATCAGAGTCTGATTTTTTTTATACATTACAACAGGGGGATAATCAATATATTTATCATTTGTTTGAATAACAGTTCCCTGTAAATCGGGATCGAGAAATGATTTTACGTAAAGCGGAATTAATTTCTGCTGTAAAGGCTGAATTGTTTTCGGATGTATTACTGATGCTCCGTAATAGGTCATTTCTATCGCCTCATAATAAGTGAGTTCCGGAACTTTAATTGCATCGGGAAATAATTTCGGATCGGCATTTAATACACCGGGAACATCCTTCCATATCCATAAACCTTCAGCATCTAAAATATGTGCGAAAATTGCACCTGTATAATCTGAACCTTCTCTTCCTAAAGTAGTGGTAAAATCAAAATTAGATCGGCCCAAAAAACCTTGTGTTACAATATGCGAATCTATTAATTTTTCCGGAATGGAATTAATTATCTGTGCAGAAGTTATTTCCCAGTCGACAGACGCAGCTCTCCAGCTATCATCCGTTTTAATCAGATCACGAACATCCACCCATTCATTTATCAGAGAAACTGAATTTAAATAGGTACTTAAAATAGAGGAGGAGATGAGTTCACCAATACTCACTATCTGATCGTAATAAAGAGGAAAACTTAAATGTTTATTTGCCTCTGAATTTTGAATGATGAGGTCGATAAAATATTCCAGTTTCACCCGAATATTAAGATCGTTAATAATAGTTTGATGGTAATCGCGCAACGATTCTATTTCTTTGGAAATATCTTCCCCATCAAAACATTTTTGAGTTATAACCTCCAAGGCATTTGTCATTTTGCCCATTGCCGAAACAATGATCACAATATTTTCTTCCGGAAAGCGCCGTATAATAGAGGCTACATTTCTCACCGATTCGGCATCTTTAACTGATGCACCGCCAAATTTGAAGATCTTCATTTGCGCAAAGATAAGGAAAGGACGTAGGACATATGACATAGGACATATGACATAGGACATATGACATAGGACATATGACATATGACAAAGGACATATGACATAGGACATAGGATATAGAACTCGACAAAGGACATTGGAAATAGGAAGTAGGAAATAGGAAATAGGAAAACATTGACATAGGAAGAAGGTAGTAGATCTAAGAAAACAAAATGCAGACAATTGATAGTTTTGCAAAAATTTCAGATGATAGTGAGGCTCTCGCTCCCAGCGAGGGTCTCACTAACGGTACAGATCAAAAATATCGCAAGAAATTTAAACTCCTTTTAGACACCGTGGTTTTAGCGAAGGCGGCTTTCACCTTTCTCTTTTTTTTCAATAGACAAGTGATCACTATCAATTTGAAATAGAAACCCGGCTGTTTAATTCTCCATTCTCAACTCTCCATTCTCCATTCATTTTTGGCTGTTTAATTGTCAATTGTCAATTTACAAGTAACCCACCCATCCATAAACTCCGCATTATATTTTTTATAAAAATTAATTGCAGGTTCGTTCCAGTCGAGCACCTGCCATTTAAGAATGGTTTTATTTTCTTTTGTAATATTTATCATTTCATCAAACAGCAATATGCCAATTCCTTTTCCTCTGTAATTTTCTGTAACAACAAAATCTTCGAGCCACAGGTATCTTCCTTTCCACGAGGAATATGCATAATAATACAATGCCATACCAATGATCTTATTTTCATTCAGATCCAGGTCTTCTGCAACTATTGCCTCGAAATAATTTGCTGCAAGATCTTTTTCATAAGTTTCAGCAGTAGTTTTTACTTCGGCAGGTAATTTTTCAAATTCAGCAAGCTGTTTAACAAGTTCATACACTGCTTTCATATCGGAGATGGTTGCTTTGCGAAGTTGGATATTCATTGTATAAAGATAGGGGGAATAGAGAATTGATAATTGAAAATGTGCAATAAACTGAAAATCGGGGTCACGGTTGTTGAAAATTGCATTTTTGTAGCGTCGCAAAATTTTGCGACGCTACAATAATGCAATTTTCAACCGGGAACGTAGAACCAGAATCAGTCACAGTCGCAGTCACGCAGTCTCCCGGCAGCCAATTAAATATCCAATAACAATCAAAAAATATAAAACTTCAATCGGATTGACATCCCGGGAGATTATCCTTCGTATTGAAACTGCAATATCGAATAAAGAACAAAGAATAAAGAACCCGTCAGTGGCCGGGCAGGCATTAAACGGGTCTCAACCCTGAAACTATGTCAAACCATGAAACTTTAAGTAACCCTGAACCCAGAACCCAGAACTCAGAACCCCGAACCCAGAACTCAGAACTCAGAACCCCGAACTCAGAACTGAAACAAGTAGTGATCGACGAAGGAGATCTACTACATGTCAGAACTTCACTGCTTTATCATTACCTTTGCGTTAACAACCATTCTGTATATGAAGGTAAAAACCCTGGGCGAATTTATAATTGAGAGACAAAGCGATTTTCCATTTGCTACCGGAGAGCTCACGAGACTGCTTGCCGATCTGAGCATTGCGGGTAAAATAGTGAATAGAGAAGTGAATAAAGCTGGACTTGTTGATATTTTGGGAGCGGAAACCAGCGAGAATATGAGTGGCGAAACGCAGCAAAAGCTGGACATGTATGCCAACAAACAATTTATGAATGCCTTGATGGCGGGAGGAGAGGTGTGTGGATTTGCAAGTGAGGAAGAAGATAATTTTATCAGTTTTGATGGTGCAATTTCGTCTTCAGGAAAATATGTGGTGCTAATTGATCCATTGGATGGCTCCGGAAATATAGATGTGAATGTCTCAATAGGAACAATATTTTCAATTTTCCGTCGCCTGAGTCTCAGTGGTGGCGCTACTTTGGAAGATTTTTTACAAAAGGGAACAGAACAGGTTGCAGCCGGATATATTATTTACGGTTCTTCCACAATGATGGTTTATACAACCGGAAATGGCGTTAACGGATTTACCCTGGATCCATCCATTGGCGAATTTTGTTTATCACATCCCGATATTACCATACCGAATAAGGGCATTATCTATTCGATAAATGAAGGAAATTATGTTCATTTTCCCGAAGGAGTAAAACGATATATAAAATATACTCAGGAGGAGGATGATAAAACAAATCGTCCCTATACTTCGCGTTACATTGGTTCTTTAGTGGCTGATTTTCATAGAAATATGTTAAAAGGTGGGGTATATCTTTATCCTGAAACTGCTAAATCGCCAAAGGGTAAATTGCGACTATTATACGAATGTAATCCCCTTGCTTTTATTGCAGAGCAGGCAGGTGGATCTGCTTCTAATGGAAAAAGGCGAATTCTTGATATTGATCCGAAGGAATTACACCAAAAAACTCCACTTTATATTGGTTCTTCGGCTATGGTGGATAAAATAAAGGAATTTTTGGAAAGACATATTGAAGTTGGGGCCTGAGATCATAAAAGTTTGCCCTTTTCCTCCTGTTCAAAAAAAAGATCTATTTCCAGATTTCTTCCTTCTGCCGCTTCCACGGCTAATTGGTCGCAGCGTTCATTTTCGAGGTGTCCCGCATGACCTTTTACCCAAACAAAATTTACCTTGTGTTTAGCGTATGACCGCATTAAACGCATCCACAGATCCTGATTTTTTTTGCCCTGAAATCCCTTTTTCATCCAGCCGTAGATCCATTTTTTTTCAATGGCATCCACCACGTATTTCGAATCGGAATACACAGTAATTTCCAATCCATCCTTTGTTAAGGCTTCCAAACCCGCCACTACAGCCATAAGTTCCATGCGGTTGTTGGTGGTTTTTCGGAAACCTCCCGACAATTCCTTTTCGTGTTTACCGAATTTAAGGATGGTTCCAAATCCGCCTGGCCCGGGATTTCCTCTTGATGCTCCATCTGTATATATTTTTACCATTGTGGTCCCGGGTTTTAAATTCCTTTTACGTAATCTTTCAAAAAATATTTGTTAACCTTATAAAAATGCATAAATTTTACACCTTTATCGCAAATTTCAATTTGACACACACTTTTCGTTAAACGAAACACCACACAAAATGAAACAATTATTCCTTATCCTGAGTTTTATTTCCATTAGTACTGCGTGCAATACTGTTGAACGCGGTGCAGCGGAAAATGATACCCTGTCCCGTAAATTATTTGATACTTTACGGGATAATGATTTTGATAAATATGTAATACTTATTCCCGACAAAGGTACGTTCCGAAAAATTCAGGAGCATAACGGTCAGGAGATGGAAGATGTGAATAAGGTGTATGAGGAAGCATTACAAACAGCCGAAAACAGGTTTAACGATACAAGATCCATGTTTGGAAAGTGGGAAACTTGTAAATTTCTGCATAATACGGTGGAACCATCTAAATATGGCAATCTACCCTCTGAAGTGATTACGATAAAATTTAATGGCGATGGCGGTCCTTACAAGGTAACGGTCACCTCCGTTAAATTCAACAACCGATGGTATTGTATGGGAGATCTGAACTGGGTTGTTAAAACTGATTAAAAAGAGATTCTCCGCAATGAAGGAAGGCTTAAAAAAGGTTCCTTATCAAATATAAATACGATTGATTTTAGCGCAGTAAAATATTTTTTTATGCTTTTGCGTTCATTATCAACAATGCCATGTTTATTCATTTTAATATGATTTGACCTTTACTACACGTTAATAACCGTAATTTTCGCCACGTTTTTACATTACTTATTTATTGGTACGATATTTTACTTACTTGAATTTTATATGCTGAAATTAAAAATAATTAGACTCCTGATTTTATCTGTATTTATACTTGCAGGAGGAAGGTCATATGCACAACAATCGCTCATTCATTCGGATGTTTATGCCGATTATAAAAAAGCTTTTGAGTTATATGAAAATAAGATGTATTCCACAGCGCGCGAGTTATTCGATCAGGTGGCAATGATAATTCCCGAAGGAACCGAGGATGAAATATTTAATTATGTTTCAAACAGCAAATATTATTCTGCACGTTGTGCAATAGAACTTCGCAATCCCGATGCAGAAAAACAAATGCTGGAATTTATATATAATAATCCGGGAAACGTTTTGATAGGATCAGCATATAATGAACTTGGAAAAATATATTATAATAAAAAGGAATATACCAATGCCACAACCTGGTTTGAGAAGGTAGATGTTAAGGATCTTTCGCTGGAGGAGAGAGATCTATATAAATTCCAATATGCTTATAGTTTATTCAACAAGAAAAAATTTCCGGAAGCAAAAATTTTATTTGCACAGTTAAAAGATAAACAGGAAAGCCCTTATTATTTTGCCTCCAATTATTATTATGGTTTTATTCAGCAGGATGAAGGTAATTATGAAAACGCTTTGAGTTGTTTTGAGATAGTAAAAGATGTTACACCATACTCGTCGGTTGTTCCATATTATATTTCCAATATATATTTTCAGCAAGGTAAATACGATAAGGTTATCAGTTATGCAGAACCATTGATGGCTGATACTAAGTTAGTTTATTATGCGGAGATAAACAGTTTGTTAGGTCAGGCTTATTTCTATAAGAATAATTATAAAAAAGCTTTGCCTTATTTGAGTTATTATATTGAAAAAGCAAAAAATATTCGTTCAGAGGATTATTATCAACTTGCCTACACGCACTATAAAACGGGTGATGTAAATTCTGCGCTCACTACCTTAAAGGAAACTTCTGATGATAATGATACTTTATATCAGCATATTCAATTTTTATATGGTAACTGTTATCTCGATCTCAACAAAAAGGAAGAAGCCCGCAATGCTTTTATGGAGGCATCACGAATAGGTATTGATACGGAAATTCATGAAAATGCATTGTTGAATTATGGTAAACTTTCTTATGAATCAGCTTATTACACAGCTGCTGTATCAGCTTTTCAGGATTATTTAAAAACTTATCCAAAAGGTAAAAATAAATCGGAAGCGCAGGAATTACTGGCAACATCTTTATTAAGTACCAACGATTATGTTGCTGCGATGGAAGTGATTGAAAAGATACCACAAAAAACACCTAAATTAAAAGAGGCGTATCAAAAGGTATCTTATTACAGCGGCGTACAATTATTGGATCAGAAAAATTATACTGAAGCGGAAAAAATGTTTAACCAGTCGCTCGAAAATCCTATAGATGCAAACCTTCAGGCTGCATCCTATTTCTGGATAGGAGAAATACGATTTAACGAATCAAAATATCCTCAGGCGATTAATAATCACGTTAAATTTCAGGAACTTGCAAAGGTTGCAAAAGATCTGCCGGCAGAAACAACGGTGCCTTATTCCAATTACACTATAGGGTATGGGTATTTCAAACAAAAATCGTTTAGTAATGCAGCAAACTACTTTTCGAAAGTAACTACATCACTCAAAACAAGTAAAACTGATCTTATCCAGAATAATGTTTATATCGATGCTGTTTTGCGTTTAGGCGATTGTTATTTTATGACAAAAGATTATAAAAAAGCAGAAACTAATTACACAAAAATTATCGACAATAATAATAAAGGTGTTGATTATGCATTATTTCAAAAAGGAATGTTATTAGGACTTCAAAATAATGGTTCAGGTAAAATATCAACATTACAACAGCTCACTTCCAAATACAGTAATTCTCTTTATGTGGATGATGCTATGTACGAAATTGCAAATACACATTTTATCCTGAAACAAAACAGTCAGTCGATAGCTGCATTTAAAGATCTTATAAATTCAAAACCAAATAGCAGTTATGCAATTAAAGCATATCTTAAATTGGGATTGATCTATTACAATGAAAAGGATTACAAAAATTCCGAAAAATATTATCGACTTGCTTATGAGATGTCACCGAACTCGGCAGAAGGTAAGGAAGCCAAAGAAGGTTTATTGGATATTGTGACCATAACAGGTGAAACAGGTGCTGTTGATGGTGTTGCGGCTACATCTGAAGTGGATCAGAAAAAATATGATTACGCTAAAAATAAATTTGATGGTTCCGAATTTGCTGGAGCTGCCATTGCTTTTTCTGATTATTTAAGAGAATTTCCCAAAGGCCAGTTTAAAACCGAGGCGGAATTTTATCGCGGAGAAAGTTATTTTAAAGTGGAACAATACGGAAAAGCATTACCTGATTACGAATCCATTATAAAAAATAACCGCACGAAATTTTTAGAGTCTGCATTATTGCGTGCGGGATGGATTGAGTATTATCAAAATGAAGATTATAAAACTGCTTACGATTATTACGATAAATTATATGATGTTGCAGATTATAAAGAAAATACATTTGTAGCCATGGTCGGTTTATTGCGTACTGCATATTTCCTCAACGATTTTGATGAAGTAATAGTGAACGCGAACAGGATACTTGCAAGTGATCTGGTTTCCAACGATGAAAAAATTGAGGCTCATTATTTTTCGGGACAGGCACATTTATCCAATAATAATATTGATAAAGCATACGATGCATTTTCGAAGGCTGCTGCATTAACTACCAATGAATTTGGAGTGGAATCTCGTTTTCATATGGCGGATATTTTATTTCAAAAAGGTAAACTGGATGAATCAAAAGCAAAATGTCAGCAGATCATTAACGATATGCCTGCCTATGAAGAATGGATAGTAAGAAGTTATATTCTTATGGCAGATATAGCTGCTGCTAAAGGCGATTTTGCGCAGGCTAAAGCTACTTTGAACAGTATAATTGAAAGTTACACCGGTGATCCTGATCTTGTGGAACTCGCAAAACAAAAATTAGAACAAATTGAGGAAATGGAAAAATCGGGCAAGAAAAAATCAAATCCGGATGATTCCAATGAGGAACTTGAAATAAATTTTGACAACAATTAAAAATGAAAATAACCATGGTATTTCCTTCAAAAAATATAAAATATATCTTTTTATTTTCATTTGTATTTGCAACAATTGGAACTGTGCAGTCGCAGGTGACAGGTAATGAGGATGTAGATGTAGTGAGTGCATATAATCCGATACTTGCAGATGCAGTGAAAGAAAATTTCGATGCACAAATTCCGGCTAATAATGTGAAACCCGAAAAATTGGATTATAATATTCCTATCGATTTTTATCAGATTCCTTATCAGCCAGTTAAAGTTAAACCAATTCGATTGCCGGATGCACCTGCAGAAGAACTTGATAATATTTATGTAAAAGCTGGTTTTGGAACACAGTTTACACCTTTGGCAGAAGTTTATATCAACTCAAATAGAAATAAAAAATACACCTATGGGTTATACGGAAAATATATTTCCTCCAATGGTAGTTTGGAAAATCAGAATTATAATGATCTAAGATTAGGTGGGAATGCAAAATTTTATTTTGATGATAAGTATGCATTGCCAATAAATGCTTATTACTCCCGCAATTCGTTATTTTATTATGGATATAATGATGAGGATACCACAATTAAAGGTTCTGATATTAAACAGGTATTTAATAAATATGGATTTGATGTTGGATTTCACAATATTGGCGATAATCCGCTCAATATGGATTTCGGAATGAAATTCGGATTTACAGGCATTACCGATATTAATAAGTACAAAGAAATAAATCCGTTTATAACTGCTTACGGTGAAAAGAAATTAGAAAATAAAAGTATTTTGGGAGCAGAAGTAACTTATGAATATTATTCTTACGAAGGTGCAGGGGAGAACTCCAATTCTTTGGCGGGATTAAAACCGTATTACAAAATGATCAAGGATGAATGGAGTTTGAATTTTGGAACAGGAATAAAAGTGGACAAAGATGAAAATGCTTATTTTTTACCGGATATCCTTTTTTCCTATGATCTTATCGGAGATAAATTTGTATTTATTGCAGGAGCGCAAGGACATTTACAAAAAAATAATTTTGCCAATATCGTAGATGAAAATCCTTTCGTGAATGATACGCTTCAATATATTAATTCACCCATTCAGGAAATTTTTGCGGGATTGCGTGGATCCACCAATGGAAATTTTTCTTTCAGTGTAAAAGGATATCAGAAATCGGCTAAAGACCTTCCTTTTTATATCAACGACAGTACCGATATGAAAAGATTTAATGTGGAATATAGCGACGCAACCATTTGGGGTGGAAATATTGAACTCAGTTATTTTAACATCGACAAATTCCGTTTCACGGGTTCAGTTAATGCATTTACTTTCTCCGAGATCAAAAAATTCGACAATCCTTACCACCGTCCTACACTGGAGTGGACACTCAGCGGAATGTACCGTTTTAACAAAAAGCTGAACATGAATGTCGACATTTTTGGACTAGGAAAAACATTTGCTTTACTTCCGGGAGATGTTGAGGAGCAGATTGATGGAGTGGTGGATTTTAACCTTGGGGCAAATTACATGTATTCCAAATATTTTAACATTTTCGTGAATGTGAACAATATGGCCTCGTTTAAATACCAGCGATATTATAATTATCCGTCGTATGGCATACAGGCATTGGCGGGGATATCATTTACGTTTTAAACATTTGGTGGATTTCTTCTGAAGTTTTTGATGTGATAGCGGCGGATATTTGCGTTTAAAGACGCTCGTTGCAGAAGATCACCCAACATATTGTAAAGCTGTTACACGATCACAATTATGTGATAGTGCCTGGTTTTGGTGGATTTGTAACCAATTACCAGCCTGCAAAGGTGCATCCTACCTCATTTATCTTCAATAGTCCTTCAAAATCGGTTGCTTTTAATGTAAATCTGACCTCCAATGATGGATTACTAATCAATACCATCGCCAGAGAAGACCAGGTTCCCATAAAACAGGCAGAGGATCTTATTACCGAATTCGTTGTTAAGATCAGAGAGGCACTGCACGAACATAAACCGGTAAAACTGGCGGGAATTGGGCGATTAACCCTTGATGTAGAAAATAATATTCAATTTCTACCGGACAATTCACAAAACTTTTTGATGCAGAGTTACGGACTATATTCGTTCACTGCTCAACCGGTTGCCCGCGAACAAAAATCATTTGAGGTAAAACCGCTCAAAGCGATTACGGTTGCTAAACCACGTAAAAAAAGAACTTTTGCTGATTCTCTTTTACCGATAGCGGCTGTTCTACTTCTTACCATGTTAACCATGCAAATATTTATTCAAACGAGTATGAATGGTTTTGATTATGCGGAGATATTCGGAATGAAAAAAGTATTCGCAAAAAATACTTATTTGCTCGAAAAATATGAACCCGTTAAATTTGAAGTGAATCCCGGTATTGTTTACTTCAGAAAAACAGATACTCTTACGATCAGACCGACAATTGCGCCAATTACAGAAGTTAAAAATGAACCGGTTATAAAAAACAATTTGACTCCCGTAGTTACCAATGAAAATAAATATATTTTAGTTGCAGGATCTTATTATTCCGCAGCACAGGTAGAAATTATTCTCAATAAAATTCAATCCAAAGGTTACACAGGATACAATAAACCCTGGGGTAAATATCAAATAGTTGCAATATCAATTCCCGATAATATTTCACCATCCAGCTTTCGCGAAATTTTTATTACCGATACCGGCATTAAAGATGCGTGGGTGACTAGGAATAAGTAGGAGGGAGGAGAGAGGAGAGAGGAGAAAGGAGTTTAAATTTCTACGACATTTTTCAAATCCCACCGTTTGTTTTCCTGATTCCTGATACTTGATACATGATACTCATTGTAAAGGAGTTTAAATTTCTTGCGAAATTTTTTGTTATATGCCTTTAGTGAGACCCTCGCTGGGAGCGAGAGCCTCACTATCATCTGAAAAAAATTTACTAAATCCCACCGTTTGTTTTCCTGATTCTTGATATTAAAAAGGAGTAAGGAAAGAGGAGAAAGGAGTTTAAATTTCTTGCGAAATTTTAATTTATTCCACCATTTGTTTTCTTGATTCCTGATACTTGATACCTGATACAATTTTGTTTTCCTCTGTCCTCTTTCCAATGTCCTAAGTCCATTCCTATGTCAAATTTCCAATGTCCTATCTCCAGTCCTATGTCCTTTATCCTATGTCCTATGTCAAAAAAAATAGATCAAAAAAAAATCCGCCTTTAGGCGGATTTTTTTTTGATCTATTTTTTTTTACTCAGCGGATTTCTTTTCTTTCTTCTCTTTCAGTTCTTCTTTCATTTTTGCTTGTTCTTCCGGAGTAGCATTTTTATACTTTTCTTTTACATCGTCTTTTTTATCGGAATTATTACCAGCTTGATCAGCATCATCTTTTTTATCGTTGCGGTAATCTTTGAATTTCTGCATTTGATCTTTAGAAAGAACCTGAGAATATTCTTTGAAACGTTGTTTAGTCATTTCATCTTTTTCCGCTTTAGCTGCATCAGCATTTGGATTTTCCATGCCTTTGTATTTAGTTTTCAGATCTTCTAATTTATTTGCATAACGAAGATTGATAGCCAATACTTTTTGTTCCTGACTTGCATCAAGGTTGCAGATTTCATCCATTTTTGTTGTCCAATCTTTTGCAGTTCCTGCTGCATCACCTGACATTTCAGATTGCACTTTTTCTTTCTTATCAGATTTGTCACCTGATCTAGGCTCATCTTTCTTTTCAGTTTTAGATTCAGTACCGCCTTTTGTAGTAACCTGGGCATAACTGTTATTAAACAGTAGGGTAGCGATCATAACCAGTAGTAAACTTGCTTTTTTCATTTTATTGTTTTTTAGTAATGAGTATATTTGTAAAAATCATGCCATTATTTTAATAATGAGCTATAGCTGCAAAGTTATACTTTCCTTTTGTATTATGAGCCTAAAAAGAAGCTCTTTTTAATCTATCATTTATTGCTCTTCCAATTCCTTCATCCGGTAGTAATTCTGAAATAATGAGATCGGCTCCCGAATTTTCGGCTTCATGCATCAGCGAAAAGAGATTGTGTGCAGCCTCATGCAGTTCTTTTTTAGGAGAAAGCTGATAAATTTTAACTATGGCAGGGTGTTCGAATTTTGCGTAATAGGATAAAACAGCAATTTTCTTGTCAGCAAAACGCTTCAGCAATTCCTCAATATTTCCAAGTACCAAAGGCATTTTAGGAGCATAATGGCTATTTAACATGCCGGGTGCTTCAGGTGTTTCACTGCCCGATATGGTTTTTGGCAAATAACCCGTAATTTCTGCTATTTCCTCTGCTGAAACTCCGCCTGGACGCAATATCTCCACCTTTTCGTACATATTCATTTTAATAATAGTGGATTCAACACCTACACTGCATTCGCCACCATCCAACACATATTCGATCTGATCGCCTAATTGTTCCAAAACATGAGCGGCAGTGGTAGGACTTATTTTTCCAAATAAGTTTGCACTTGGTGCGGCGAGTGGGAAATCAAGCTCGGTTAATAATTGAATCGTGAGCGGATGATTGGGCATTCTCACGGCAACATAAGCACTTCCCGCGGTAATAATTGGATGAATTTGATCTGATTTCGGAAATAAAATTGTTAAAGGTCCAGGCCAGAATTTTTCGGCTATCTTTTTTAATAAGGGATCAATTGTGGTAGTTATTTTTTCCACCATTTCCCAAGATTGCACGTGAACGATCAAAGGATTAAATTTTGGTCTGTTCTTAATTTCGAAAATATTGATCACCGCTTCAGCATTAAATGCGTTAGCTGCCAAACCGTAAACAGTTTCGGTAGGTATGGCAACTACTTTTCCGCTTCGGAGCAATGTGGCTGCATGTTTTATATCACTACCCGCTTTCAAGATGCTGTAGTTTTAAAACAGTAAATTAAATTTCCTCCGGTATCAATATCCTTTCCTCCCACAAAAACTTTTTGTAAATTTTGATGCAATGATCTTTCTGATTTATAATTTTCTTTTAATCGACTGAATAATAATACTCCTTGTTTTGACAAAGCATTTTTAAGTGATATCATAAAATCTTCCGAATAAAATTTTTCAGGAACGTGTTTGTCAATAAAAAGATCAACTGTTATCAAATCAAATTTATTTGTATTTTTTTTCATCCATTCCAATGCATCGCTGTGATGAATTTTTATTTTTGAAATATCGCAGCTTGCCGGATAATATTTTTCTGCGAGTTCAATTATGGTCTTATCATATTCAACACAATGAATATCGCAGTCAATTTTATGAATTTTTTGTAACATTTGAGGAATACTTCCTAAACCTAAACCCAATACTAAAACCGATCTTACATTTAATAGTTCAGGTTTGATAAGGTAAAGTGCTGAGCGGTAGGATGTGTAACGATCTTCATAAGAATAGGTTGCATTCGGAGAATTAAGCATGTACTTTCCATTCCAAAGCAACACCTCAAGGTTATCACCAAATTGCCCTTTGCGCGACTCGATGTGAATTTGTTTTACAAAACTTATTATTTGCTTAAATGAACGCTTTTTGGAGGGAGTATCCACAATATTCTCAAAATTATTTGGTTTTATAGAATTTCATTGCCTCAACCATATATTCATCCCTTATATTGTTTATTCTTGTTTCATCGCTAGGGTGAGTACTTAAAAATTCAGGAACAGAAGAACCATTTGCCGACATTCTTGTCCAAAAGTCTATTGCAGTATGTGGATCATAACCTGAAGCAGCCATAAATATCAATCCCAAACGATCGGCTTCCGATTCTTGTAATCTCGAAAATGGAAGTAAAACTCCAACGGTTGTTCCCACACCAACTGCTCCTAATAATAATGTTCTGGTTTCAGCTGGTTTGTTCGCGAGAGCTATATCCAATGCCATATATCCTGTAGTTGCCAACAATCCCTGACTCATGCGTTCATTGCCATGTCGCGCTACGGCATGAGCTATTTCATGTCCCATCACAACTGCCAAACCTGCATCAGTTTTAGTGAAATCCAAAATTCCGGTATAAACAACAATTTTTCCACCGGGCATACACCAGGCATTCGCTTCCTTGCTTTCCACAAGATTAACTTCCCAAACATAACCTTCGATAAGATCAGCATAACCTTCCTGCTTCAAAACGGCTTCCACAGCGGGTATCAGCTTATCGCTCACCCGATTTACCGAAGAATAATCATTGCCCTTTTCTACCACATCACTCGTTTTCAAAAAATCGCTATAAGCAGTAAGACTCATAGCTATCATCTGACTTTCAGGCAATAAATGCAATTGATTTCTACCCGTGATCGGCACCTTCGAACAAGAAACAAAAAAGGTAATAAGGAGCAACGATGGAACTAATTTTTTCATGTAATTATATTTATGTTCTCATATGATTCAAATATCATACTAGAATGAATTGAAGTTTGTGCTAAATTAATGGTTTTTTACATTCTGATTGCTCAAAGAACCTCATTCTTCTGGCAAATCGAATGGTGAGTTAAAAAAGAGGAACGCGGATGACACAGATCGGGCGGATTTAAAAGGATGTTTTTACAGAGTTTAAATTGAATCTTAATACTCAATGGACCGTTCCACATTACTAATTGGACACAACTAAAACGTATCAGGTATCGGGACTTAGTCTGATTTTAATTGGAAATTTTATTCCAAATAAAAGTTTTGGCTAGATGAAAAATTTTAGATCCCAAATAAATCCCCCCTTTTTTAATCTTAACCAACCCTTCCTTCCTTTTTTCCTCCTTAGATCCTTCACCTTCGACTCTTCGAATCTTCTCCCTTCGAATCTTCAAATCTTCTCCCTTCGAATCTTTAAAAGGCTTTTCATGCCTATTTACCCTACGTTCATCGAAAATATTTCTTTCTTGGTTAAACACATCTTTACTTTGCAACGTTATTCAGTGTATAGATGAAAAAGTACTTTGTAATTGTTTGGATGTTGATCTTTTCCATCCCCTTATTCTCCCAGAACAAATATACCCTAAGCGGTTATGTTAAGGATTCCGAAACGGGTGAAGACCTTATAGGAGCTTATGTTTATCTCAAAAATGATGTGGCAACAGGGACTGTTACAAATATCTATGGTTTTTTTTCATTGACCTTGCCGGAGGGTAGTTATGACATAGTAACCTCTTATATTGGATATGAAACCCAAAATAAGACGATCTTATTAAATACCGATGTCCGACTCAATATTAACCTGACTCTTGGTAAAGAATTGGAGGAAGTTGTAATAAAAGGTGAAAGAGAAGATGCGAATGTGCAAAGCACCGATATGGGAAGGGTAGAATTAAATATTGAACAGATAAAAACAATTCCGGTATTATTTGGTGAAGTTGATATTTTAAAAGCGATACAATTATTGCCCGGTGTTGGTGGGGCAGGGGAAGGAAATACCGGTTTTTATGTGAGAGGTGGTGGTCCTGACCAGAATTTAATTTTATTGGATGAAGCTGTAGTGTATAACACTGGTCATTTATTCGGATTTTTTAGCGTTTTTAATTCAGATGCAATTAAAAATGTAACATTAATAAAAGGTGGTATGCCTGCTCAATATGGAGGTAGATTGAGTTCAGTTGTTGATGTGCAAATGAAGGAAGGTAATAATCAGGAATATCAGGCGGAAGGAGGAATAGGATTAATAGCATCGCGTTTAACAGTGCAAGGGCCAATTGTAAAGGATAAATCTTCTTTTATTGTTTCCGGAAGACGAACTTATATTGATGCCTTACTTGCACCTTTTTTAAAGGGAGGAGAATTTGAAGGAAACGGATATTATTTCTACGATCTCAATACAAAAGTGAATTACAAATTTGATGATAATAACAGATTATTTGCAAGTGGTTATTTCGGACAGGATGTATTTAATTATAAGGCACCTGATAACACTTTAAATGTAACAGTACCCTGGGGCAATGCCACCGGAACCCTTCGCTGGAATCATTTATTCAACGATAAACTATTTATGAATATGAGTGCAATTTATAACAGTTTTGATTTCTCGGTTGAAAGTGCATTTCAGGATTTTAATTTTAATTTATATTCGGGAATACAGGATTGGAATGGCAAAATTGATCTCGATTATTATCCCGGTTCTAATCACAATATAAAATTTGGAGGAAATTATATTTATCACACCTTTATTCCTTATTCTGCCTCCGGAAATTTTGATGATGTTGATTTTTCCACAGATACTTTAAGTCGCAAATACGCGCACGAAGCCGGAGTTTATGTACAGGATGAATTTGATATTACCGATCTTATAAAAATAAATATTGGTTTGAGAGGAAGTTATTTCCAACAAATAGGTCCTTATAATGATATTGTTTATGATGAAAGTAATCAGCAAATAATTGATACAGTTTATTATAGCAAGGGAAAATCAATTGCAGATTATTTTGGACTGGAACCTCGATTAAATGCACGTATAATTGTAGATAATAATTCCTCCATTAAAGCAGGTGTAACATTTAACAATCAATATATTCATCTTGTAAGTAGCTCTACAAGTACTCTGCCAACTGACCTATGGATACCAAGTTCAAAAAAAGTAAAACCGCAGATCGGAATACAATATTCGCTCGGGTATTTCCGAAATTTTTATAGTAATAAATATGAAACCAGCGTGGAAGTGTATTATAAAGATCTGAAAAATCAGATTGAATTTGCAGATGGATATGTTCCGGAGTTGGGAATTGATATTGAAGAAAATTTTGTTTTTGGAAGAGGAAGAAGTTATGGAGCTGAATTTTTTATAAAAAAAGCCAAAGGACAATTTAATGGATGGATAGGTTATACTTTGTCGAAAACGGAGCGTCAATTCGACGATCTGCAAACCGGTGCAAGTTGGTTCCCCACAAAATATGATCGTATTCACGACCTGGAGATCGTAGCAATTTATAAATTAAATGACAGGTGGGATTTTGCTTCCACCTTTGTATATGCAACAGGTCAGGCAACTACCATTGTTGAAAGTTTTTATGTTATAGGAGGGCAGTTGCAAACAGATTATGGTCCGCGAAATGGTTATAGATTACCGGCTTATCACCGTTTGGATCTTTCTGCAACCTTGCACAACAAACCCGAAAAAAAATATGAATCAAGCTGGAATTTTTCAATATACAATGTATACTCCAGAAAAAATCCATATTTTATTTATACTACGTGGGAAGGAGATTTTGCTTATGGGTCTGTGGATGTGCAGGCAAAACAAGTTTCCATTTTTCCTATCATTCCTAGTATTACCTGGAATTTTAAATTTTCAAAACAAAAGAATTAAAATAGACAATGAAACTTAATAAAATAATTGAATTAATAAAAGTAATACCTGTATTGATGTCAGGATTATTTTTATTTAATTCGTGTACACAAGACATCACAATAGATATTCCTGATCCTGAATCTAAAATAGTTGTGGAAGGTAGTATTGAACAAGGTTTACCTCCTATAATTTCATTAACATCTACTGTTCCTTTTTATGGTGAAGTAAATTTTAATGAGTTGGATAATTATTACGTTCACGGTGCAATTGTAACGGTAAGCGATGGGATTAATACGGTTGAATTAACGGAATTTTGTCTTGCAGATCTTCCCGATGAAATAATTCCTTTGGTAGCTGCTTTTTTAGGAGTTGATCTGGATACTGCAGGAACGATACCAATAAATATTTGTTTATATACCGTACCTGATATTTTTACCGGATTCCCTGCTTTCACTGGTGAAGCCGGTAAAACTTACGACCTGAATATTCAGTTTAATGGTAAAACCATAACTTCCTCTACAACCATATTTCCTCCCGTTCCTCCCGATTCAGTTTATTACCGCGAGCACGATGATCCGGAAAACGATTCTTTATTCAGATTGTACCTTACACTAACAGATCCTGTAGAACCCGGCGATTTTTATCGATATTTTACCAAGAGAAACAGCGAAGCATTTTATTCGGGATATTCGAGTGTATTTGATGATAATTTAATTAACGGGCAAACTTTTGATTTTACTCTTGATCGAGGATTTAATCCAACCGAAGAGTTTGAAGAACTGCCTTATGGATATTTTTTAAGAGGTGATACTGTAATTTTAAAGTGGTGCACCATTGATTATCCTACTTATAATTTTTGGAGGACTTTGGAATTTGACAGTGGAACTGATGGACCATTTTCCTCTGCTACTATAGTGCAAACAAATATTACCGGTGGACTTGGTATATGGTGTGGTTATGGTGTAAGTTATGATACTTTATATATGCCTGAATAAGGTTTCATGTAGTATTTATAATGCACTGAATTTTTAAATGGTTGATATATGTCATACTTGCCAAAGTGTATTGGGTTTAATTTTAAACCCAAAATATAACTATTATGAAAAAAAACATTGTCATTTTATCAATTTGCCTGTTCGCATTAGGTCAGGTAAATGCACAAATTGAACAGGGAACTATATTAGTTGGAGGAATGCTGGGGTTTAGTTCATCATCTGCAACCTTTACTTCTACAGCCGGTGGAACCAGCGTAACAACTGATCTTCCTAAATACAGTTCCTTCAACCTTGGTCCCTGGATCGGATATATGATCACTGAAGATCTTGCTGCCGGAATAGGAATCAACTATTCACAATCTAAATCTGTAGCTAAAGATGTTATCACTACAGGCGATGAGAGCACATCTACTAACAGCATGTTCACTATCGCACCGGGTGTACGTTATTACTATGTTCATGGTGATATGGTTCATCTTTATGCACAATTGGGTGTTCCAATTGGTTTTGGTTCCATGACCGACGAATACAACGATGGAAATACAACCACAACCACCGAAACAAAGGTTTCCTCCTTTGGAGTTGGAATTAGTCCGGGTGCTACAATTAATTTAACCGACAGATGCGGTCTTGATTTCTCTTACGGATTTTTAGGGTTTTCATCCTATACCGAAAAAGCTGATCTTAAAGACTTTAATGATGATCCATACACCGAAGAATATAAATCCAGTGGATTCGGTCTTGATTGGGCAGGTACTTTTAATTTTGGAATCTTATTTAATTTCTGAGATTATTTAATTAAATTTTCCAAGGGCGACAATTTTTTTGTCGCCCTTTTTTATTGAAAATCGAAAGCTTTCGTGAATGTGAATCGTGAGTCCGGATTGCTTCCTGTTCACTAGAATTATTAATTAATAGTAAAGTCATCAGGCTCACTAGAATCATACTCACTACTCCCTACTCACCACTTTCGCTTAGCAGAATTATTAATTAAGAGTAAAATCATCAAGCTCACTCGGATCAAACTCATTACTCATTACTCATCACTCATTTCGTGAATCGTGAATCGTCAATCGTGAGTCCGGATGACTCTAAACTCACTGGAATTATTAATTAAGAGTAAAATCATCAAGCTCACTCGGATCAAACTCATTACTCATTACTCATTGTTCATTCAAACACTGAGTACATTTCTGTACAAGGTGTACAACTATGTTAATTACCACTATTGTACAAGGTGAAGAACGGACATAATTTTGTATAATCATAATAATCAAAAAGAAGAAATCGTTAAGCAGAAGTAATTAAATAATTATCTCTGTAAAAATATAAAAATATGCTTTTGCTGTGTTTCGTTCAAGAAACAGCACAAGTATGAAAAGAGAACGGCTCCGGGTGAGCCGTTTTTTAGTTTAGGATGGTTTCTCAATTGTCAAATAATAAACTACAGGCTTCTTGCGTTTTACAATTATTGAGGGGCTGGCGCATACACACAATTAAATAAATTTCTTATTTTTAGATTGAATTTGGTTCGGAATGCGACAAGCGCTTACTATTATTTCAATTCTTGCCCTGTTTTTTGCCTCCTGTGCAAAAGATAGTATAATTCATGAAGATCTGATCATCGATGGGAACGTAGCTCCTCCAATTGACGGTGTCTCGCAGATCACTTTAAACAGTTATATCAATAACTTATATATCGACCTTTATGGGAGGGCAGCTACAGAATCGGAACTATTGGAACAATCCGATTATTTAATTGAATTTGATTACTCCGTAGATGCCCGTGAAGATATTGTTGAAAATTTGATGACGAGCTGGGAGTATTATAAAAATATAAACGTACTTACCACCCAAAAGTATCTGGTTTCTTTGGATAGTTTTTCTTTAAAATCGCAAATTGATTATTGGGTTTATATTATTGATATATATTATGATACGGGTTTGGATGTGGAGGCGCTTTATTATACCATCGAAAATGAAAAACTAATATTGTTGTCAACTGCACATGTGGAGTTATATGAAGGCTCCATTTTTATTGACGAATATTTTAAGCGTTTTATTAATAATTATTTTTACGACATGGTAAATATGGGAAGCGAAAATTTCGTGATCTCCTGTTTTCAGAATTTATTTCACCGATATCCTACCGACGATGAATTATTGGATGCTGTGTCAATGGTGGATGGTGCATCCAGTCAGATCTTTTTACAGGACGGGAGCTCGAAATCTGATTTTATTGATATCATAATTCATTCTCCGGAATTTTACCAGGGACAAACCATTGATGTTTTTAATTCCTTATTGGCAAGAGCGCCAAATAGTGAGGAAATGGATATGTATGGACAAGAAATGATGGATGTAAACCACTTTAACAGTGTAAAAATTAAACTTTTAATTTCTGAGGAATATGCAGGATTTTAAGAATACACAAACCGTTAAATATTTTATTTTTTCTATATTAGGAATTATATTTTTTATTTCCTCCTGTAAAAAAGAAATTGTGGAAGAGGTGATCTATGATAATATTATTTATCAGATCGATACTGTTCCAGTTTATCAATCCAACACCGAAAAAGATCGTTTAAAAACACCCATTCAATATATTTCGAGCCTTTATAGCAACCTAGCCTTTTCGAGTATTCCTACCACAATATTAGATAACCTTGTAATTTATAGATTATCTATTGGCGACAAAACCCTGGTAAATGAATTGATCTTAAATGCCATGCTCGAAGATCCCGCAGTTACCGCAATGTTCCCAACAAATGCAGAAATGCGCGATGATATTGATGCCTTTATAAATGAATCGTATTTGCGTTTTTATTTGCGCAATCCTACAGCCTATGAAAAATATAGTTTACACAACATAATTGAAAATGATGAGGATATAACTGTAACAGATGTGTTCAGGGCGTTTTTATTGAGTAACGAATATATGTTCTATTAATTGACAATTGATAATTGACAATTGATAATTAAACCCGATAATGCCCTCGACCTACAAGGTTTTTTTTAACCTGGTAGGTCTGAGGGAAGGGAGAAAATAAAATGAAAGAATGAATGAATGAAAGCATGAAAAAATAAATGTATTCATATTCGACATATAATCACAATAAATATGATCAGACAAAAAATACTTAACCTAAGATCTAAATTAAAATGTGATCACATTGTCAATTATCAATTATCAATTGTCAATTAAAAAGATGAACAGAAGAAAATTTATTCGAAATTCGGCAATGGCAGCAGCGGGGTTGATCGCTTCGCCATATATTCTTCCTGCAGGTACTTTTTCGAGGAGTTCAGGAGTGCGATTGGCTAATCATGTTGTATTAGTAATATTCGGCGGAGGAATTCGAAACCAGGAAACCGTAGAGCAACAATATTTAATAAATCAGGCTGCAGGTCCTTCTGGAAATATTATGCGCAATATGTTGTCAGGTGCGTCTCCTGCGTCTAACCTTGTATATAATATATGGGATACGGTTTCACCTGCTCCCTTAGCTACTAAAGGAACTTTATTCAAACACATGCGATATGCCAGTGGTCCAACGGGACATTTTAACGGACATACTGCAATCATCACCGGAAATTATACGCCGGAGAGTTTAAATTTATATGTAAATCCGGAAATGCCAACCATTTTTGAATATTATCGCAAACATAACGATCCTGTGAAAAGTGCATTAAATGCCTGGTGGATGTCGCTCGATCTTGGTCCATATGTAAATTTAAATTATAGCAATTCTCCCAATTATGGATCTTTATATGGTGCAAATCATATCAGCCCTTTAACTACTTTCGGAAATATTGGTTTCGATTATTTTTCTACCTTAAATGCCATGCATCCCGATGAGTTGAGCCGACTTGCAACAATTCGTTCGTTTCTTGATAGTAATTTTGATAGATCGGTTACAGATATTCCGGGCATCTCCAATATTGCCGAAGACAGAGAAGCAATTCAGGATTTTATTTTGAAATTAATTAAAGGAGAAATTCCAATTGAATGGCCTATTCCTGTTGGTACTCCTTATGATCAAATTACAGGTGACCTTTCTAATATTGCAATTTCCTGGAAAGTTCTTCAACAATTTCATCCTGAATTAATGGTGATAAATACTACAAATCTCGACATCTGTCACACCAATTTCAGCGATTATATTTCTTACTTACACAGAGCAGATTATGGTGTTGGTTGGTTATGGGAGAAAATTCAAAGCGATCCTGAAATGGCGAATGATACAATTATGATCTGTATACCTGAACATGGTAGAAATATGACACCCAATGTTATTGCAGATGCCAACGGATTATTTGCTTATGATCATACTGGTGATGAAAATTCACGAGATATATTTAGTTTAATTGTTGGTCCGCCTTCCGTTGTAAATCAAGGTCTGGAAGTTGGTGATGCAGAAGATCCCATTGGAGAAACGATTGATATTGTTCCGACGATCGCACATATTTTAGGATTTAAGGATAATATTCCCGGTGGATATTTATCGGGTTCCGTTTTAGAGCAAGCATTTGTATAAAATGAAAAACACCATTAAAATATTTTTATTTTTTTTAGCAATTGTTGTTTTTATAAACAGTTGTAAAAAAGAAATTATAAGAATAGAACCCGATCCTCCATTTAATCCTTTTGATACCATCAATTATTCTGATGGAGTGTTGGATGATATTCCTATCGACTCAAATAGTTTTTTGGGATTACATAAATATATATTCAGTCAAACCTGTGCTGTGCCGGGTTGTCATGACGGTTCATTTGAACCTGATTTCAGAACGGTGCAAAGTGCCTATAATACACTCGTTTATGCTCCCGTAATAAAAAATGACGCAGATGGAACCTTTAGTTGGAGAGTTGTTCCGGGTGATACTGCCTTTTCCTGGTTATATGAACGCATTACCACGGAAGATGAAATTTTGGGTCGAATGCCATTATACGATACCTTGTATCCAAATGAAAGACAAATAATTATTGATTGGATTTTAGATGGCGCAAAAGATGTTTTCGGACAGTCGCCAACGCTTGCCGATTTTCAACCGACAACTTATGGATTTATAGCATATCAAAATGATACAGATGGTATTCGCCTGGATACTATTCGCGCCGATTTTGTATCACCTGTTCAATTACCGGCATCTTCCAATGTGGAATTTTGGGTTGGAATTTATGATACCGATGAAAATCTTGTTTTCCAAAATCCTTCAAGTTATGTATCGAGCTCCATTAAAATATCTCAGGATGGATTATTTAATACAGGTGTAACAGAAATAGATTTTGAAGTGGAACCAAACTTTTTTCCATATTATGGTCCGTCCTATTATGATCCACTGTATATACTTCCTTATTGGCATCATTTTACAATTAATACCTCCGATTTTGAATCCGGTAAATTATATTTTTTGCGCATAAATGTTCAGGATAATTCGCATGATTATATCACCGAAATTCCTGATGATTCACAATTTTATATTATGACCTATTTTTCTTTTGTAATAGAATGATAAGAAAACCTTTCAATTTAATTGTGGTGATTGTGATGCTATTTGCAGGTTGCAAAAAGGAAGAGCCGATAATAAATCCACCTATGCCGGATGAACCCTATATTGAAATTCGATCAACTTCACCGGGTACTGTTACGGCCTTTGAAGACAGTATTGTTTTTATTATTTATTATGAAGATGGAAATGGCGATCTCGGATATAATTCACCCGATTCACTTTCCTTATTTGTAACTGACACCAGAATTCCTTTAACGGAATCGTTTTTTGTGCCGCTGCTTGCTCCTGAAGGTGCCGATATTGCTATTCAGGGGGAATTAAAGGTGGTTATGAATAATACCATTCTTGTTGATCCGGATGCTGCTTCTGAAAATGTAAATTTTGAAATACAATTGAAAGACAGGAGTGGGAATTTGAGTAATGTGGTTGTATCACAGAATATTACTGTTTTGCATCAGTAAAATCAGATGAGCACTTTTTCTAAGGTTAAAAATTTAAATATTTACAATTTCTTTTTCATTTTGTATGCTGCATCATACCCAATAAAATTATTAACTAAAATTGCTCTTCCCCACCTCATAATAAGTGGTTGTAAAACCAATAAAATAATTCCTATTAAAACCAATGAAATATTGATGGATATTGCTAACCACACCATAAACAAAACACATAAAAATCCAGTTATTATGATTACAATTGGATAACTCGTCCAAAGAGCTGCAGAATAAAATCCGGGTTCAAACTTATAACTAATGCCACAGTTGGTACATTTATCGGGCATACTTAAAGTGTATTTAAAATTATAGGGATTTTTATGCGTAAATAAATTACCCTCCTGGCACTTAGGGCATTTCAAATATACAATACTGTAAAATTGTGTTCCTTTTTTTACTTTTCCGAAAATACCCATGCTTGTGATTAATTTTCCTTTACCCAAAATTTTAATTCATTCTCAAAATCAGAATCCACTAATCTATAGTTATTCGGTACCTGATTAATATGCCCATAATAAGTTACCAATCTTGTATTAACCGGTAAATTTTCCAACTGCTCATACAAATAATTGGAGTAGTCGTAATACATTTGTTCCGCGATCAAAGCTGGGTTTTCAATCGTATCATTTTCTAAAATCAGTTCGTGAAAGGCATTATAAAAATAGATACCGGAATATCCTTTTAAGGAGATATTTTTTATATCATCGTGCAAAAACGTGATGTTTGGTACGTTTTCCTTTTTTTGAATCTTTTTACTGATATCACACAGTTTTTTTATTTTTTCCACCCCTGTAAAGTGTCCTTTTGTAGTTATGGCTCCAACAAAACAAAATTTGCCTGCTCCGGAGCCAATGTCCAATATTTTATCACCTTCCTTATATACAAGCCACGCGGCTGCTTTTGATGCAACTGATACCGGCGTCCAATGCACGGCTGATAAACGTTTAACCTCGTCCCCATAAATCATATCGAATGATTCATCAGTTAAAGTATTGGGCGACAATAATAATTTGATCGACATTTTAGTATGTGATACTCCCTATTGTAATGATAATCATTTATTAATTCCAATTTATACAATACCGAGGTGCATAACTTAATTCCCTTTTTGGAGAATTGTCATAGGCTTATGACAAATTCATGACAATTCCATGACCGTCTGTAAGGAATTTTGCAGCGCCTTTTTACGTAAGTAGTATATATATTTTAAGCGACGGTGAATCAATACAAAGTATTAACAGTTACCCATAAACAAGTTCCGGTTGAACAATTGAGGCATTATGTGATCAATTCGGATAAAGAAAGTAAGGATCTTGCCGAAAAACTCCATTTTATCAAAAAGGAGATGGGTTTGGATGAACTCATGTATTTGAATACCTGTAACAGGGTTACCTACTTTTTTACTACTACTGCTCCGATAACCGGAAATTTCACCACAAATTTTTTTAGGTCAGTAAATCCTCAGTTTGAAGCTTGTAATGCTATGCATTCTTCGTTCTATGAAGGTTCGCAGGCTTTAGAACATTTGTGCGAGGTAAGTGCTTCGCTCGATTCGATGGTTGTAGGTGAACGTGAGATCATTCGCCAGTTGAGGGTTGCTTATGAGGATTCGAAGGATATGCAATTAACCGGAGATGATATCCGACTTGCAATGAAATTTTTGATCCCGGCTGCAAAAAAAATATATTCCGAGACCAAAATTGCAGAAAAACCTGTTTCTATTGTTTCGCTGGCAGCCTTAAAATTGCGACAATTTAAGTTACCAGTTAACACGCGGTTTTTACTAATCGGTGCAGGAGAAACTATATCGCATATGTGTGATTATCTCCTGGATTTAGGATTTAAAAATTTTACTGTTTTTAATCGCACATTAATTAATGCAGAAAAACTTGCATCTTCAATTCATGGAAGAGCTTTTCCTTTATCCGAATTAATTAATTATAACGAGGGATTTGATGTTATAATTACCTCAACATCCTCCCACAAGAAAGAAATATCGGAAAATATTTATAAGGCACTTATTGGGGATGATACTACGAAAAAAATAATAATTGATCTCGCCATTCCACTGGATACGGAGGAAAGTGTAATTTCCAATTTTCCTGTTGAATATATTCAAATTGATGATCTGCGTTCCATCGCTCAAAAAAATCTCGCGTCAAGAAAAGCAGAGGTGATAAAAGCAAAACATCTTGTGCATCAGTTTGTAAAGGATTTTCAGACTGCCTATGTTGATAGGATGGTGGAGAAGGCGCATAGCATTATTCCATTAAAATTAAATGAGATCAGAAAAAAAGCAGTGGAAGAAGTTTACGTAAAAGAAATTGCTGCATTAGACAATAATTCAAAAGAAGTTATTGATAAGTTACTAGATTATATGGAAAAAAAATATCTTGCACTCACCATGGCATCTTCAAAAGAGGCAAGACACCATAAACACTGAGATTTATGGAAAAAACTATCATTATTGGTTCACGGGGTAGTGATCTTGCTCTATGGCAGGCAAATTTTTTGCAAGAGGAATTAAAAGAACTTGGTTTTGTTTCTGAAATTCAAATAATTAAGACCCAAGGTGATAAAATTCAACATTTGAGTCTGGAAAAACTCGAAGGAAAAGGATTTTTCACAAAAGAAATTGAAGATGCGCTCTTAAATAATTCTATTGACGTTGCCGTACATTCACATAAAGATCTTCCTACAGATTTTACACCGGGATTAACTATAGCTGCAGTATCGCACCGTGAAGATCCATCTGAATTAATTTTGATAAGGAAGGATTGTGTTGATCCATTAAAAATTTTTCAGGTAAAAGAAAATGCTGTAATTGGAACTTCTTCTTCCCGCAGAAATGTGCAGTTAAAATTTTTTCGTCCTGATCTTAATTGTGAAGATATACGTGGTAATGTTCCGACAAGAATTGAAAAATTGCGTAAGGGTGATTTTGATGCCATTGTACTCGCGTTTGCCGGTGTTCATCGCCTGCGATTGAATCTTGATGATCTGCATGTGGTGAAGGTGAAACCACAAAAAGTAGTACCCGCTCCCGCGCAAGGGGTGCTGGCCTTTCAATGCAGGGACAAGGATGATCTTATTATAAATATTTTACAAAAAATAAATGATGTTGATGTTGCGGAAACTATTAAAGTGGAACGCAAGGTCATGAATTTATTTCAAGGTGGTTGCCATATGCCTTTAGGAGTGTATTGTGAGGAAAAAAATATGGAATATCATGTTTGGGTAGCACAAGCTGATGATAAAGGAACGGGTTTAAAAAGATTGTACTTAAAATCAAATTCCACAGATAAATTAGCGCAACGAATATTTCAAATACTAACACAAACACAAAATAAAAAGGTGTTTATTTCTTCACCATCTTTGGGTTTCGAAAATCATTTACAGATATTAAATAATGCAGGATTTTTAGTTGAATCAGTGTCGTTTGTCGATATAAACAGAATTGAAATAAACAATGATCTTACATTGGATGCATTTGATTGGATGTTTTTTTCCAGCAAGAATGGAGTTATTCATTTTTTTGAGCAAATAAATTCTCTCCCCGAAAAAATAAAAATAGCTGCAATTGGTGCCGAAACTGCAAAAATGGTTCAGAGATATGGTTACAAGGTTGATTTTATTGGCGAAGGTGAAAATGCAATAATATCAGATGCATTTATTGCTTTGGCCGAAGGAGAAAAAATTTTATTTCCGGGAGCTCAAAATCGTCAGCCCGATATTCAGGAAATAATTTCAAAATATTGCAGAACTACTGCGTTATCTGTATATAATAATAATGCTTTCTCCACCCAAAAAATTGAAGCGGATATTTTAGTATTTACCAGCAGTTTAAATGTGGAGGGTTATTTGATGCAAAATTTCATCAATTCAAATCACACCGTTATTGCAATTGGTTCCAATACAAAGAAGTATCTATTGGAACGCGGATTCGCGAATGTAATCACACCTCCGCAAAAATCGCTGTTGAGTATAGCTGAATTGATCTGCGGATTACAAGAAACAGAATAACCTTTTAAATTTATTCCACAATTATTTTTCCGGAGGTAACACGGTCATCCTTTGTGAGTATATATAAATATATTCCTCTTCCCCAATCAGCGCTATTTATTGTTATGGAATTTTTTCCGTTGATATTTTCGGTGAATAATAATCTTCCATTGAGGTCATAAATTTCTATATCATCAAATTTATCATTCAAACTAAAAATGATAACATCCATGGAAGGTTGCGGATAAATTACCGGTGCCGCATCATTATTTCTGATGTCGTGCAAACCAGTAAAATCACAGCCACCCAATGCATCAAATATTGTTTGTAAAGAATCTATCGGATCAACACTATCGCCTTCCACATCTGTAACTTTAAGATCGAGCCAGAGACTATTTGCAGCATCAGTTGGTTTAGCCACACGAATAAAGGAAGATAAAGCAGAAATTCCGGCATCCAAACAACGTGTATCAGCACCAGGAACTTTTGCTCCCTGAAGAGCAGCCATTAATTTACAAGCTAAATTTCCATCGGTATTGATGAAATTTGTTTCCATGCCATCCAAAATTTCAGGTCCCAATAAAATATTTCCCTGAATTGCGTAGGTAGTTCCCGTAAGATGTCCTTTCCATTCGCTGCAACTTTCGCCTGTAAAAGCAGCACTTCTGCCTCCATCCCCAAGATCAACCACGCCATATTGACGTATTGTAGAATTGTTAAAAAAATCGTTTAATACTAAGGAATCAATAATTGCCAAAGGTGCAACTCCTGAGTCCATAAGGTGTTCAGCATAATTTTGATTACCCGGAACATAATAAGCCTGAGTATGAATAACTCCCACTCCCGGATGAACATCACTGATAATATGTGAATTTTCTATACAAGACGCACCTGCACTGCCAACCTCACCGGTAACAGGGTCAACTGCACATATAGAAAATGTATGTTGCGCAAATAATGGAGTGCAAATGAAGAATATTAAAGCGGAAATTACCTGTTTCATAGTTTTTGATTTCTCGTCAAAGGTAAGAATTTAGCGTGAAGCCTTCGAAAGTAACATTATTTAGAATGCTATTTTTAGAAATAGTCTTTAGTTAGAAAATTATCTTTTCCGTATATCAAACCTTTATGTAGTATTTACAGTTGCATTTTCAGAGTAAAAATAGCGCTACTCTTCGTAATTTTGCAGGCTCATGGCATTTGGTATAAACAGCAGAAGAATTAAAAAAGCGATCCGGCGATTAAAAAGTTTACCCGGAGGGATCAACTTTTTTCGATATACCTCCAATAAAATGTATGGCTGGTATCTTAAAAGAATTAAAAGTACCAAAGTTGCCCATCCCTCCTCCATAATGTTGGAGGTTACCAATCACTGTAATTTAAAATGCATCACTTGTCCACGCGAATACCAATATGGTGAAGATATGGATAAGGGATTTATGGATATTAAACAATTAAAAAAGGTTGTTGATGAAGTGTATCCTTATGTTGATTCCATCGGATTAACAGGTTTAGGTGAAACGCTTATGTATAAACAACTTCCTGAAGCACTTAAATATATACGTTCAAAAAATAAAGGGATCATTACAACAATTTCCATAAATGCACATCTGCCAAATAGCATTGAAATTGTAAAGTCCATTGCAGATGATCTTGATACTTTGCAAATATCAATGGATGGAGTAGGAGAGACCTATGAAAATGTACGTCTGCGAGGAGAGTTTAAATTGTTTTATGATAATGTTAAGGCGATAGTAGAATATTGTAAAGATAAAAGAGCAGATGTGATGTTCAATTTTGTTGCAATAAAAGAAAATTATTTCAACATGGCTGAAGTTGTGGAAGCTGCAAGCGAATTAGGTGTTGATTATATTAATATCACACCATTTAATGTTGCAGCGGTTACTGCGCATGATATCAGTTATTACGATTTCTTTCACAGCGATGCATTTAAAAATGAATTAAAAAGAGCAAAGGATAAAGCAGACGAACTTAAAAATGTTGTGCTCACCCTTTGGGATGTAAAATCAAAAAATGAATTCAAAAAATGTCATCTCCCCTGGGGACATTTTTATATCAGTTGGGATGGATATGCAACACCATGTTGTGCCAAACCTTTTCCCAAAGAGCTGAACTTCGGGCATGTTTTTGAAGATGGGTTATTAAAATGTCTTAACTCTCCCGGTTATCGTCAGTTCCGCCAATTATGGTATGAAAATAAAACACCCCAGTTTTGTGAAAAATGTCATATGGTTGATCTGAAACCAATTGATCTTCTTTTCGAACTTCCCGTAAATTAATTACCTAAAACGTATTGCCAGAAAAATAAACCGGATAAAAGGAGTAGTCCGATAAGAAACATCCATTTGAAGCGGTTTCTGCTCCGCGAAAATATATGTTCCATTTTATTTTGAGTGGCAGGTGCAAATTTTAGTTTACCCCACATCCACAAAGTGCCGACAATAAAGAACAGGAGAAAAAATATATCCTTGATAAGATCAAAGGTTGCGGCGGTCATAAATTTTTATTTGTAGATGAAATATGTATTTTTGAATATCCAACTACAAAAGTATGCGAATAAGACCTATATCCACACTATTTATCATGATTTTATTGATCTCAGTATCTTATGGTCAGGTGTGGACTCTCGATAAAAATGAATTGTATGTCAATCTTTCCTTCAGTAATTCCGCTTATGATATGGCATATGATAGCACGGGAGAGATTAAAACACTACCTGTGAATGTTAATGATAGAACGATCCAATTATTTGCTCAATATGGAATTTCTGATAAATTGACACTGCAGGTTGCCGTTCCCTTTAAAATTTTATCTACCGAAGCTGATCTTACAGAATTTAATGCCATAGAAGGAAACTATTTGGAAACCGGAACACTAAATTATTTTGGAAATATTGAAGTGGGGGGATTATATAAATTTATAGATGATAAACCTATGGTTTCCATTTCATTTTTTGTTGAAGCAAATACCATGGATTATAATTATTTTACAGGATTACAATCAGGATTCAATAGTTTCGGATTTAAACCCGGTGCAGGTGTTGGATGGGGTTTTAATAAAACATGGTTCAGTTATTATTTAGGTGGCGATCTGAGAACAAATAATTACAGCAGCGCAATTTTATCTAATTTAGAAGTGGGTTATAAACCTGTTCCCTACTTGTATGCGGCCGGAGATCTATTTGTAAAACGATCGTTACAAGCTGGTGGAGATTGTGATTGTACAAATACATATACTTCACTTTATTTAAATGATCAGGATTATTTTGCCTATGCATTAAAAGCAGGATTTATTTATAAGGATTGGGGACTTAATTTTGGTTATAACGGTGCTTTTTCTGCTTCTAATTTACCTGCCGAAGGAATTATTACTATTGGGTTAGAGTATAAAGGAGTAATTATTAAAAATCCTGATGAAAAAAATACAATAATTACACCGAAGTTTTAAAAGTTCATATTTTTATAGCTTCAGCCGTACATTATTTATTCGCTTTTTCCGTAAGTTTTTCGTGAATTCTTAAAACCTGCCTTATTAATGGTGTTGCTCCATCGTTGTAAATAACATAATTGCTGAGGGTAATTTTTTCCTCTTCAGGCATTTGATTATTAATGCGGGCTAAAATTTCCTCTTCTGATAGTCCATCTCTTTTTTTAATGCGATCAATACGAACTTCGAGCGGAGCAGTAACACAAATTATGGTATCTAATTTTTTGTAACTGCCTGTTTCAAATAATAATGCAGCCTCTTCTAATATGTAGTCAAATTGTTGATGGCGACGCATCCATTTTTCCACGTCATCATAAACTGCAGGGTGAACTATGGCATTATATTTTTCCAATACTTCCGGAAAATTAAATACAACAGCTGCTATTCTTTTTTTATTTATATTATTTTGTGCATCGTAGGCATCATCTCCCAACAATTTTTTAATTTTTTTGATGAGTGTCGTATCTGTAGTAATTAATTCTTTTGCCCGATCATCAGCATAATAAACAGGAACTCCCAATACTTCAAATATTTTGCAGACAGTGGTTTTGCCACTTCCGATCCCACCTGTAATTCCTGCTTTTATCATTTTGGTTTAGTAGTATATAGGAACGCCGGAATGGTATTTATATTTTGTGCACCTTCCGGATATTTCACGTTAATAATGTTAAATCTATGGTTAACGGAATCGTATCTTGTAATAAACTGGAAACCTTCACCATTGGTTGTTGTTATATTTTTATTTTCAGTGGTATAATTTACAACAACCGTTTTAAGATCTTTCGTACCCGGAATAGGAATAAGCGTAGTAAAGGAATGTATGGTATATGGCGATATCATAATTTTATATGATACAACAATAGCCGACATCTGAATATTATTCTGATCGGGATATTCCAATGCAACAGAACCTTTGTATAAAGTATCGACAGGTGAAATTTCGATGGGTTCTGTTGGCCAGAATTCCGTTTCTCCAATCAGGGATTCAGCTCCGGAAATAGTAATAGAATCGGGTTCAATAAAAATGGAATCAATTCCAAAGGCGTTTTTATTTGTAGCAGATGTAGTAATAAAAACAGGTATACTTTTTGATATTAGTTCATCAAATTGCATATTTAATGTATCCGGCGAAATATGTAATATCTGATAAACTGCGGGTAATTCCTGACTGAAAATTGAAATATTATTATTTGTAAGCAAGAGCTCCTTGTCTGTATAATTAATAAGATCCAGCGATAAGGAACGATTAAAAAAATATTCTTTTAATAGGTTCCATCCACTTGTTCTCACAAGTATACTTGCTTCATCAGGGAGTTTAATGGTATTTACTTTGTTATCTGCAAGTTTGTAGTTTAATTCCACTGCAATTATATCTTCCTGTGGTTCAGATAAAACATTGAGCAGCCATAACATTATAGCAAGAACCAGGCAAAATATAATACGAATTATATTTCTGCCCGGTTTTGGTTTTACTGAACGAGAATAAGAATCAGTAAATGTCAATTAAATAAATTGAATTGATTAAGATTGTTGTTTACGCGCGGCAACAGCTTTTGTAAAATCTAAAGATATTACTGATTTTTCGATACGCACTTTGGTATTGGTATCTACTTCGATAAGATAAGTATCTTCATCAACTTTTAAGATCTTACCGTGCACTCCGCCTATGGTAACAATCTTGTCGCCAACCTTAATTTCATTTAAAAATGATTTTTGTTCTTTTGCTTTTTTAGATTGCGGACGTATCATAAAAAAATAAAGGATCAGAAAAAACAATACAAAAAATGCAATGCTCATAAAACTGGAAGATCCTGAAGATTCGCCACCGCTTGGTGCCATTAGAAATACTAAATTATTGATCATGTTTGTTAGTTTTTGGTTATTTTGGTTTATTTATCTTTTGGAACAATTACAACACCCTTAATTATAATTCTGCTTTCAGCAGGGTTTGTATTTGCAGTTACTGTTACGGTTTTATTAAAAGGACCACTTTTATTTTTACTGTCGAAACCCACTTTAATTACGCCCGATTCACCGGGTGCAATAGGTTCAGTTGGCCATTCCGGTTTTGTACATCCACAAGTACCTCTGGCACTGGAAATTATAAGATCATATTTTCCGGTATTGGTGAATTTAAATTCTGTGTGTACAACTTCGTTTTGTATCATCTCCCCAAAATCATTTAGGTCGCGTTCAAAGGTGATGGTGGTTAAATTTTCCACTACATCAGTGGAAAGTTTTTTCTCCTCACCGGATTCAGCAGTAGTATTTACAGTTGCAGGTTTGTCTTTACAGGAAATCAAGGTTCCTGCTGCAAAAAAAGCGAGGATAAGAACGATGGAATTTAGTTTTGATCTCATAGTACAAATTTAAGGGTTATTCGATTAAACCACGGCCTGTTTTTATAATCTGGCCGTTTGATTTCATTTCATTCATAAGTTTGTCAAGTATACCGTTTATGAATTCTCTGCTTTTGGGTGTGCTGTATAATTTAGAAATGTCGAGATATTCGTTTATGGTAACTTTAATTGGAATGGTAGGAATAAATAAAAATTCAGTGATGGCCATTTTCATTAGAATTCGGTCTATCAGCGATACACGGTCAAGTTCCCAATTCTGCAGTTTTGATTTTATCAGCTCGTCAAAGTGAGCATCTTCCTCCATGGTTTTTCCGACTAAAGTATCGGCAAATCGCTGTTCCTCTTCGCTGATATGAAAATCGAAAAGTGCTTTTTCATTTTGTGATGAAATGGATTTAGCTCTAAAAAATTCCTCCATCAAACCTTTCACAATAAATTCATCATCAGCCCAGGTTCCCACCACATTTTCCATGTGCTCATCAAAATATTCATTTTTCAATAAAAAATTATCGAAAATTTCCTGCACTATCTTTTTATCTCCTGTTTCATCACTTACTTCTGCAGCATATTTTTCATAAGGTTTAAATTCCTTCATTTGATTGTAGATCATTTTCACGATCTCTTCATCAACCCAATCAAGTAATTTTTCCTTTTTGAGTTTGCTTTGAAAATATTGATTTTCCCAAAGCGTGTTTATTAAATGATTTCTGAAAAATTTAACAGGAAAATTGAGATCCTGTTCTGTAGGTAAATATTTATTTTTTTTAATATGTGCTTCCAGTTCAACCTGGTGCGCCATTTCAGTAATAAAATGCAAACCATACAAATACGCTAAATGCGAATTGTTGATGCTATAATTTAACTGTTTTAGTGCTGATCTCACATCCATATTGTCGGTACTCGAAACAATATACAATGTTTGCATTGCCTTAATTCTTAATCCTCTTCTGCTCAGCATTTCAAGTAACGAAAGTTAGTAAATATTAAATATTTTTTTATAAAATAATTGATAACAGGATTATGACAAAATAATTATCCTGTAATCGCTCATTTTCTATTATAATCTTGAATTCATATGTGCAATAGCCGCTACTCTTTCTTCTGCAATTCTGTTTGCTGCAGCTTGCGTTGTAATATTTTCTTTTCTCGCAATATCAAATATTTCCAAAGCACGTGTATAAATGATCTCTGTTTTTTGTAATGCTCGTTCTCTGTTATAACCTTCCAACTCAGAATAACAATTGATCAAACCACCGGCATTAATTAAATAATCAGGTGCATATAAAATTCCGCGATCAATTAATTCGCGGCCATGTTTTTTTTCATCCTTTAACTGATTATTTGCAGCGCCGGCAATAACACTACATTTTAATTTCTGAATAGTTTCATCATTAATAGTTGCACCTAAGGCACATGGAGCATAAATATCCATTGCAGTGTCATAAATGGCATCTTTACCAATTACTTCCACATTGTGTTTTGAAGTGATCTTGTTTATTCTGTCCTCACTAATGTCAGAGATCATTACAACTGCTTCTTCCTTCAATAATCTCTCCACTAAATGATATCCAACATTTCCGACACCCTGTACCAACACTTTTTTGCCTTTAAGGTTATCACTGCCTGTTGAAAATTTAACAGCAGCTTTCAATCCTAAAAAAACACCGTAAGCAGTAACAGGTGAGGGATCGCCACCTCCACCCATTTCTTCGGGTTTTCCGGCAACGTGATTCGTTTCCATGGCAATAAATTCCATATCGCCCGTAGAAGTTCCAACATCTTCGGCAGTAATATATTTTCCATTCAACGATTCCACAAAACGTCCATAACGGCGAAAAAGAGGTTCGCGGTTGAAGGTGGTTTTAGAATCTCCGATTATAACAGCCTTTCCTCCACCAAGATTCAAACCGCTGATAGCTGCTTTATAGGTCATGCCCCGCGATAAACGCAAAACATCAATGATGGCTTCATTTTCATTGGTATAATTCCAGAAGCGGGTACCGCCAAGTGCGGGACCGAGAGTGGTATTATGTACTGCAATGATGGCTTTTAAACCACTTTTTTTGTCGGTGCAGAAAACCATTTGTTCATGTTCCATTTCCAACATTGTTGAAAAAATTTCACCATTGGCCAGCTGCAGAGAAGTATTAGACATAAATGAACATTTATTTTTGGAGGCACAAAGATAGAAGAAGTTAAACAGAGAAGAAACTTTTGAATGGTTTTATAGCTTTGCACTTGCATGCAACATCTGAAATCGCTCAACTTTTATTTTTTAAAATATAAATGGCTGTTCCTCACAGGGACCCTGTTTGTAGCACTTTCGAATGTTTTTCAGGTTTTTGCTCCGCATTATATCGGTGATATGATCGACCTGGTGGAAAAAAATATGGATGTGTTAAAAAATGGGACTGGAATTCCATCCACTGTTTTAAATACTTTATTGCTTTTTGCAGGATTATTTGTTGGATTCACCTTATTGCGTGGTATTTGTATGTTTTTTATGCGGCAAACCATCATTATCATGAGCCGGCATATAGAATTTGACCAAAAAAATGCCTTGTTCGCCAAGTATGAAACTTTAACCCCGGCATTTTTTAAAAGAAACAATACCGGTGATCTTATGAGCAGGGTAGCAGAGGACGTTGGGCGCGTAAGACAATATGTTGGTCCGGCAGTAATGTATTTCATCAACCTCGTATTTAACTCCGTGCTTGCTATCTGGATGATGGTGCACATTAGTCCTTCCCTGGCTCTATATGTATTGATCCCATTGCCTATACTTTCCGTTTCCATTTATTTTGTGAATAGTATCATCAACAAAAAAAGTGAATTAATTCAGGCTCAATTATCAAATCTCACCAGTATTGCGCAGGAATCATTTTCAGGGATCAGGGTGATACAAGCCTATGCACAGGAGGAAAAGGAAGGGATCTATTTTGAAGAGAACTGTGAAAAGTATAAAAACCTTTCGCTGAGTTTGTCGAGAGTGGATGCACTTTTTCAACCGCTGATGGTATTTCTTATTGGAATGAGCGTGCTCATCACCATTTTTGCGGGTGGAATGCAGGTAATGAACGACAAGATAAGTCCCGGTGATCTTGCTGAGTTCCTTTTTTATATAAATATGTTGACCTGGCCGGTTACCTCTTTGGGGTGGGTAGTTTCTATCGTTCAAAGAGCCGCAGCATCACAAAAACGCATAAATGAATTTTTATTGATCGAGCCGGATATTGTATCTGCAAATAAATTAAAACGCAATATCAAAGGGAAAATAAGGTTTGAGGATGTTACATTCACCTATCCGGATACAGGTGTTACCGCTTTAAAAAATATTTCATTCACTATAGAACCCGGTGAAAAAGTTGCGATAGTTGGCAGGACAGGCGCAGGAAAAAGCACCATTGGCGAATTACTTTTCCGGCTTTATGATCCTGATTCGGGAAATATTTATATAGATGATATTCCGATCAAGGAGTATAATCTGGAGGATCTTAGAAAGGGAATGAGTGTTGTGCCTCAGGATGTTTTCCTATTTTCAGATACAATTAAGAATAATATTTCCTTTTCAAACCGAAAAGCAACTGAGGAAGAGGTAAAACGTTATGCTGCCTTTGCCTCGATCAAGGATGAAATTGAACTTTTTAAGGATGGTTTTAATACGATGGTGGGGGAGAGAGGGGTAACACTCAGTGGAGGTCAAAAGCAGCGTGTCTCCATTGCAAGGGCGTTTTTGAAGAATGCACCGGTTATTTTGATGGATGATAGTTTAAGTGCGGTTGACAGCAACACCGAAAAGACAATTCTAGGCAATATGAGAACATATCTGGAGGAAAAAACTGCAATTATAATAACGCACAGGATCTTCTCCCTGCTTGAATTTGACCAGATTTTAGTGCTGGATAAACAAACTATTTCTGAACGCGGAACTCATGAGTCGCTTTTGGAAAGAAAGGGCATTTATTATGGGATTTACGAATCTCAGCGGCGCGAAGAAAACAATTTATAAAATAAAAAGTTTGATTTTTACACTTGAATTTTCAAAATCTTTATATATTTCGGAAAATTTGAAGTCACCCAACACTAAAAAAACAAAAAACGACCACAGTGGAGAACGAAAACAGCCAGCGAAACGACAGCGTATTTTCAAGAAAAATACGTGCAGGAAGACGCAGAACGTATTTTTTTGATGTTAGAACAACAAAAGCGAATGATTATTACCTTACCATTACCGAAAGCAAGAAGCGTTTTGATGGAAATGGGTATGAGCGACATAAACTTTTCATCTATAAAGAAGATTTCAACAAATTTCTTGAGGAAATGACTCTGGTTGTTGATCATATTAAAGGTTTAATGCCTGATTTTGATTTTGATGCCTTTGCGCATAAATATGATGAACAATCAGGTTCTGATATGGACAGAGAAAATAACCATATGGCGTTTTCTGAAAATCATTCTGAAAATCACCGCGATTCTTCTATGGATAATATGGAAGAAAATCATAGCATGGATAACCATGATATTATTAATGAAGAAGATCTTAAATTAGATAATGAAATTAAAAATGATCAACACCACGGTCATCATGATAACACACATATAGATGATGATTTGAAACTGTAACCGGTCATTTTATTTATCAGGAAGGGAGATGTGAACTATCTCCCTTTTTTTATGGAAATTAGTGAGGGTTTAAGCGTATAAATTATTCTCTTGACTATTTTAATCTATTGAAATTTTAGCACCCTAAAAAGACTCAATCTATTTGAAATTATTTACTTGATGAAAACTATAGGTGATCATAATTGAAATATGCACAATCTCAGCACATATTTCAAAATGTATTGGATATTGCGATATAATGGCGGAAAGGGGTGATAATTGTCCTTTTTTACGATATAAGTCGAGTTTATTTTTGGTGTAAGATTGGACAATATGATTAAGCTGAATTCATTTTTTATTTTAATGTTGTTAACAATAAAACTAAACTTTGTTTACGCTCAAAATATAGTGCCAAATAATGGTTTTGAAACGTATACTAGTCTGCCAACAGGATATGGACAATGGTATAAAGCAACCGGTTGGCTAAATTTAAACGGTGTTGCCCTATTTATCTGGCCTTATGCAAGTGCCGATTATTTGCATAATACTGGTAGTGGAGGTGTAGATCTGCCAGTATCAACTTTTGCCACCGTAAATCCACAGTCTGGGAATGCAGTTATGGGATTTGTAACATATTATTTACCTGCACCTGAATTCAGAGAATATATTTCCATACAATTTACCACTCCAATGATTGCCGGAACCCCTTATACAGTTTCCTTTTGGGTAACAAACGGAACAGCGGGATACTATTGTAATTCCTCGGCAAATCATTTTGGTATCAGGTTATCTGTTGCACCATTATCACAGGTGGATCACGAACCCATAGGTGGAATTCCGCAATTAGAATATCCGGGAGAAATTTGGAGTCCTACCTGGCAATATGTGTCATTCAATTATATCCCTGATCAAAATTATAATTATATTACAATTGGTAATTTTTATAATGACGCTTCAACAACTCATACTATTCAGGTGGCAGGAATTTCTACAGGAGCCTATTATTTTATTGATGAGGTGGTTGTAACACCCGCAGTGCCTTTACCTGTATCTTTAACGCAATTCGGAGCAGAATTAAATGGAGATAAAATTGACCTGACATGGAAAACAGAAAGCGAATTGAATTGCGATAACTTCAGAATTCAAAAATCAATTGACGGGAATAATTTTACAGATATCGGAACCGTAAAATGTGCAGGAACCAGCAATAATTTGCTATCTTATTTATTTTCCGATGAAAAGCCAGTGTCCGGATATAATTTTTATAGGTTGATTGCAGTGGATATAAATGAATTAGAAAATTTTTCAGAAATTGTTTTGGTAAATTATTCTGATATATCCCCTTTAATTTCGCCCAACCCTTGCTCTCAATTTTTTAATATTGATGGTATGGGCGGAAATTATAATGTAACAATTTTCGATGTGGAAGGAAAAGAGGTATTCTCAAAAATTAATATAAATGATCATCAAACGATAGATATAACGAATCTGCATTCAGGAATTTATTTCGTTTTTATAAGTTCTGAAAACACTAATATTGTTAAAGAATTAGCGGTTAAATAAAAATATCATACTTTACATAATTAACCTACCTGCTTAATTTTTGGTAATTTGTCTGCTGATCTCTTTATTATTGTTCCCCACTATTTTAACGGTGTAATTTCCGCTCTGAAGATGGGTGATATCAATATTAACCAGATTGCGATTTACATCATTAAGTTGGAATACACAACTTCCCAAAATATCATAAATTAATATGTTGTCAATTGTTTTATATTCAATACTAATTAAATCTGACGATGGATTTGGATAAATAGTAATCAGCTCTTTGGATTCGCTTGCAATATTTTGAATGCCTGTGCCAGCTAAAGTAAGGGCAGATATTTTATTAAACCAAATGTTTAAATTTCCATCGCGTGTATCACCCCATGCAGCATATATAGTATCATTGATCATGGCATTACACATAAAATCATTGCCATTTCCTAGTAATACATCATCAAATTCAACAAGGGTATTTGATATTTTAAAATTATTGGAAAATTCCAGTGAGTCTTTCCAGCGAATGGCACCATAAATTTCGGAGGAAACACTAAAACCGGTATCAGTAGCACTTCTTCTATCGCGCCAACTCACTAAAAGATCTCCATCCAGATCAAAATTTGCCCAAACGAGATCCTGCATTTTTCCGGAATTAATTGGGTCATCATTTATGCGAATTTGATCATTCCATGTATTTCCTGCATTAAATGTTTCCAATAAGTAAATATCTGCATCACCCTCTGTTTGTAAAATGGTAAAGAATGCAAGATGATCTGCATTTATTGGATCGCACTTTAATAAATATCCGACCTTGGCGCTTGTATCCGTAATTAATTCATCACCTGCTGATTCAATAACCTCATGATAATTAAATGTTCCACCGGCATTTGAACTGGATGCTAAAATAAATCGCGGTAAAATGTTTTCTGTAAATTCCCATGCCGGATAAATGGTATGAAAAGTTCCGTTCAACGATACTGCTGGTGTTGCCATCGGAGCCTGAATAAAATTGCCTATTCGCCAACCCATGGTATCAATATTTCGCCAATCATTAAAACTCATTCCATTATTTGTGGAGGAAATAAAATAATTTCTATTGGGAAATGGAATCCAGGGTGCAGGTTTTGTGGTAATATAAATATTGCCATCAGTAACTCCTCCCGATTTATCAATCACCATCCACGGGCGGTCTATCGGTAATTCCATTCCGTCGGCAAAAGCATCAATTACTTCTGTTGGTTCTTCCCAGGTTAAGCCGCCATCCGTTGATTTATAAACTAATACCGCACCTGCTGTTCCCGCGGGATTGTAATCGATAAAAGATAAAAAAACATTACCATCACTGTCAAAATCCATAGATGGGTCAGCTGATGTAAAGCCGGATGTGGTATGCGGTATTTCAATAATATCACTCCAGCTGTTTCCTCCGTTAAAACTCACACGTTCTTTTATTTTGACGAGTTCAAATCCATCAAATCCCATCCAGACAATAATAATATGTTGCTGGTTTTGCGGATTAACAAGCATATAAGGTTCGCCATCGAAAATATTGCCCTCCGATATATTTGTTGATTGAGAAAAAAGGGAAGTGAAGATAAATCCTGAAAGAAAAAAAACAAGTAACAGATACCTCATGTTTGTTTGACTTAAAAAAGTAAATTTTGTTTAACGGTAGAAATTTATTTTTTCAACAATTTTTGTCTTCCTTTCGCCGCTACTAAAATTCCATTTTCTATGATTCCTTTCATGGAATTGAGAAAATAAACTGATTTTCCATCTTTATCGGTTTCTTTTGATTCGGCGTCCTTAATGTCGTAATTACTTTTTATAAAGGCTTCCAAAAATTCGAGATTTGATTGTGTTGCGGGCAACAGATCCTCAAGTCGGGCGCCAATTAATTGTTCGGGTTCCGCAAACCCATACATCTCGCACATGGTCTGGTTGCAACCTGTTAATACTCCATTTTCGTAAAACATGGTTATTTGTTGAGCGACAGAAAGTGTAATAGATAAGGGCTTTTCAAGAGTTATTACCCAAATACCTTCATTTTCTTCAATAAATTCTCCCTCAAATTGATGTTTTATATCCATGGTTGTCGTGTTTTACCGGAGACCAAAATGTGCCTGAATTCTACACCAAATTAATAAATTTTAGTGAATTCCCAAATATATGGCAAGGAAATGGAAAATAAGGTATGTATATACAGAGTTTGCATTTACCAGGCGTGGGACAAAATTCTATTATCGTGAAATGGAAAAGGATTTTACATTCTTTTCTATATTGCATCGTATACTTAAAAGATAATTAGCAACAGGAAATTGTTTTATCTCAATGTTAAGAGAATTAAATCCTTTTTCAGCTTTGAAATTTTGTGTGAACATTAATTCACCATTCATATTAAATATTTCGATGTTGGTAAGATCCTTATTATTGGAAACAAAGGATAATAATATTTGTTCAACGGCAGGATTTGGTGATAATTGAATATTTGTTATCGATCTAACGCTTTCTAGCTCCGGTTTCTCCTTTTCAATAAATTCTTCCGTACATCCGTCGATTGTAAAATGTACCATATTGGTTGACCATTTTGGTGATTTATTATACTGAGCGGTGAACCAAAATGAACCATCAACCGGATCTGTTACTATACCATTGTAATCGCCATAATCCAATTTTTGATTGGGTGAAGTTCCTTCTTTAAAAATTGCTTCTGATGTTGTCATCAGATTTAAAGGATCACAAGCTGCGCGACCAACCACACGCATTCCGGGATATAATGTTTCACCTGTTATATTATATCCCAAAGCGATACTACCTTCTGCATTAATTGAAATACTGGAAATAAACCGGTGATCATCGTCAGGAGCATAAGTGCCTTGTTGATATACGAACCATTCACCGGCGGGATATTTTCGTAATTCATACCATCTTATTCCGGCTGTTCCTTCACCATCCGCATTACAAATATGTGTTGCGACAATGGATTGATGAGTTCCGAAATTCATATATTTCGATTTATCCGTAATAAAATTGCTGAGTGGCCATAATTTAGTTTCAGAACCTTGTTGTGGCAAACAGGAAAGTGCTTCAAATCCACAGAGGTCGCTGTTGTAATTATCGATTGGCAGATCTAACGGTCCCGACATGGTAGACGTTAACGGAGCATCCCAATTAATATTTAATTCAAATAATTCCATTTGATCGGTTTCGGGAATCGCACCGAACCATGCATCATCAACTACACGCGCAATTATTGCAGGTTCATCTTCAGGAACTCCGGCACTACCAATAACATTTATCGGTGCAAGGCCTTGCCATTTCCAATGTATCACTCTTTGTGGTTGAAACATTAAAACAGGAGAGGAGAGTGTTCCCGATAAAATTTCTGCTCTGTTTAAAACATATACTGCCGGTTTAGCAGGTTTATTAGCTGCAATGGTAATTATATACGAATCTCCCCACACCGCTAATTTTTCGTAATCAGGGAATCCTGCCGGAGTATCAAAAACATACATAAACCATGCACCTGTTGGGTCGGAGGTTTGCGATGCAGCTATACGCAATTTATTATCTGTTCCCGAAAAAAGAAAAGATATTACCCACCGGTCAGCTTGTTCATCATAAATAATATTCGGGTCACCATAATCGAAAAATCCGGATAACTCTAAAAAGGAAATTTTATCAATTAAAATATCCCCGCTTTTATTCCAAACACGTAAATAAGAGAATAAATAATTGGTATTAATAATTTGCACAACATGATCAGGACCAACTGCAATATTATTATCTGACCGAAGGTAATTAGATTTTAATCCTTCATAATTATCTAAAATAGTTAATCCGGTTACTTCTGTTTTAAAGAAAGTTGTTTGTAATGCATCGTCAATAAGTTTCATGTTTTTATTTGCAGAAATATTTTCCATATTCCGCTCCTCATCTTCATGTTGTTTTATCTTAACAAAGGCATCCTTTTCATTATTTCCCGGATGTTGTATATCGGTCATTTTTTTAGATACACCCAGGTAGGTAATCGGAACAGCAGTAGGCATCTCCATTTCCGTTTGTCCATAAACTACCTTCTGACCAATTATTAGTAACAAAAAAAATATTTTTTTCATTCTATATTATTTAAAGCCAAGTTAATACTATGAAATCAAAAAAAAATTTTAAATACCTCCTCAAATCCTAAAAACCCTACCAAATTTTTTTTCAAAGAAAAAAAATAAAATCCGCGAAATCCGTGTAATCCATTAAAATCAGCGATCAAACTTTGTATTCTTTCCAGCGCCCACTCTTCAAATATTTCCAGCACAACCAGGCCAAAACAAGCCAATAAACTATTTCACTTGTCCATGCCACGGTAAGATTTACATTAAGTACTTTTATCAATATCACCACATAAACCATATACACGATGAGAGTAATAAAAACGAGTAATAAAGAATATCTTGTAGCTCCTGTGCCTGTAACCGCCCTGAAAAGTATGCTCGAAACCGCCATTATTATCAAACAAACTCCAACAATTCTAACAGGGTTGGTTGCGAGTTGGATAATAGTATCGTCATTCGTAAATATCTGAATGAACCCCTGAGGATAGATCATAATAAATAAGAAGAAGAGCACGGAGAATCCGAGAGCAACTATTATTACTTTCCTCAACAAAACAAATATTTCATCCTGACGCCCCTGACCAATAAGATTACTTATCAGACTATTGGTGGCATTTGCAATTCCCCAGGTAGTAATTCCCAAAACCATATATACTTCCTTAGCAACATTGGAAGCAGCAAGTGAAGCAGGTCCCATTTTTTCTATCATAAGAAAAAAGATAACCCAGGTTCCGGTGGAGAGTATATGTTGTAAAACAACAGGCCCGGATAAATTAAGTCCCGCTTTAACCAATGGCCAGTCAAATCGTGAGAACTTGAACAACCCGAATTGTTTTCTGAATTTGGAAAATATCAGGTAGAAAAAATTCAATCCGCAAGCAGCAGTGGATGATATTAATGATGCCAAACCTGCACCCGCTATTCCCATTTCCGGAAATCCCATTTTGCCAAAAACAAGGTTATAATTAAAGAACACATTCACCACTAACATTAGAATTGCACTGTAGGTAATTATCTGATTATTGCCGATGCTGGTATAAAATCCCAAAATAGTAAAGGCGAATACTGCAAAAAAGATCTCAAAGTTCCTGTAATGAAGATAGGTCATCCCCGCCTCATAAACTGCCTGAGAACTGAACATCGGTTTAAGAATTATAGGAACCAAAAATTCTAAGAACAGATAAAGCAGTATCGCGACACCCATTAAAAATATGAGGTTATTATTGAATATTCTCCCAATGGATTCCGGATTATTTTCACCTGCCCTTCGCGCTATAATGATCTGAAAACCAACGGATAAGCCGTATGGAATCATTGTTAAGGTGATATAGATCAAGGCAGCAACACCTGCTGCCGCAAGCTCCGTTTCACCCACCCTTCCCATAAACGCAACGCCGATCAAACTGATCAGATTATTGAACAAACTGCTTATCATAAGCGGCAAGCTCAACATGATGATTTGTTTATATGACAGGTTTATTTGCAATGGCTGTAAATCTAAATATGTTAAAATAATTCAACTGTAAAGATGGTATAAAAAAAATGAAGGAATGAAGGAAAGAAAGAATGAAAGAATGAAAGAATGAAAGAATGAAGGAATGAAGTCCGAACTCAAAACCCTGAACTCAGAACTCAGAATCCCGAACTCAGAACTCAGAACCCCGAACTCAGAACCCAGAACCCAGAACCCCGAACAAAAAAACCCTCCGTTTCCGGAAGGGTTTTCTGTTCATACTGGCTGATCGATATTACTGTTTAATGAATTTTGCGTTTTTGGTCTCTCCTTTTTCGTTTGTGGAGATCATATAATAAATGCCGGAAGGGAATTCACTTATGTTCAACTGAATCACCTCACTGCTAACGATCATGTTTTTCATTAACTGGCCGTTTATGTCATAACATGTTAATGTATTAACACCTTCAAATTCGGTAAGGTTCACGTTAATTAGATCCTTAGCCGGGTTTGGATAAACCTCTATTTTTGAGGTGGTTGAGTTATTTAACTGCGACTGTTTACCGGGTAATATGGTAACTGTGTAATCTTCCACTTCGCCCTTTGCAAATGTTTCGCAAGAGCTTGCATAACCGCCGCGTTTCATGGATACACGCATCATGGTGTTTCCTATAACAGCGCTTATTGGAACGGTGAAGGAGTGCGACTCCCAACCAATCTGATCAGAATTATAAGAAACGATATTTTCACCGGCATCCGTAAAATCAGCATCTCCGTTAAAATCGATCCAAACATTCCAGTATTCGAAATGTGGCAGACCTGTCATTGCAGCGCTCAAAGTAAAAGAATAAGTAGTACCCTGAACCATGGAAACCGACAAATAGGTAAAATCAGAATACCCTCCCGTACTTTCAATGGTGCTGTTTAACAGGTCAGATACATAAACAAGATCTATCCAATCTCCTGTGGCATTTACACCTGCAGAAGTGCAATAGGTTGTGCCTAAAGTAGTAAAGGTAGAAGTTGTAGAATAACCTGTTGGACCACTATTGCAAACTGCCTCCACATGATATTCATACGTAGTTCCTGATATCAAACCACTGAGTGAAATATTGGTCTGGTCGGTAGTAAGACTGCTCCAGATTGGTGAAGTTGTAGTCTTATATTGTACATGATATAAGTATGCGTTTGTTACTGGTAACCAGCTTATTATGCTTTCAGTTTCAGTGATTCCCGAAACAGTTATTCCCGTTGGAACCGAGCAAGGATCAGCGCCGGTATTATCAAGAAAATGATAGGTAAGCGAGTTGATATCCACAAGAACAAATGGATTACCTCTGCTGTCGATGTTTATGCGTCTTCCACTTTGATATTCATTGATGGTATCTTGCGCATATGTCCAGACAAGGGTTCCGTTGGATTTGTATTTAACGGTAACAAATTGTCTTGCTCCGAGATTAAATCCTCCCGGAAAAGGTCCACCAATTCCGGTTACAAAAATGTCCCCATCGGTATCAATTGCCATATGTCCGGGAATTTCATCATTACCTGTATGTTCATCATATCTTTTCGACCAGGATAAAACGCCGTTCAAAGTTACTTTCAGTGTAAGCCAATCCACATATCCGCTAATTCCGGTTTGCGTTCCGTAAGCGAGGACTACCATTTTATTATCGGGTGCAAGTTCCATTCTGGAAGGAATTTCCGCTCCTCCAAAATCGAAAAGTTGATGCCACATAAATGTACCGTTCGATTTGTATTTAAAGATAGAAAGATCAGATGCATAACCCGGCGTGCTCGACGTAAGTAAATAAACTTTTCCGGTATTATCTATCATTGCATCAGTGCCCCCAATGCCTGCTTCTGTTTTGGTCCATTTACTGTTTCCGTTCACATCCAATACCCAGATAACCGCATTCGCCAACCAATAATTGGTATGTCCGGCTACTGCCAGTCTGCTGCCATTTAGGCGAATTCTGGAAACAAAATGATAAGGAAACCCTGAAATATTTTTTGTGCTTACCCATTCAATTACTCCTTCCGGGTTCACTTTAATTACATTGAAACCAGTTGTAGGATATCCCGACACATTTCCCGCACTCGCAATAAAAACATTATCTGCAGGATCTGCTACTGAACTTACATTTGTGCGAAACAAACTGTTATTCCACGGACTGAAATCACCTTCGATAATATTTTCCCACAACATAGTTCCTGAAGCGTCATATTTAATTGCCAATAATGCATTTGCAGCTCTTCCTTCTGTTGGAGAGGTGTAACGGTAACCAACTAAAGTAACATTACCCAGACTATCCGCATGTACCTGCGTAGGGTATACATAATTGAATATAATGGGAGTTGTATAATGGTTCTCCCATTGTAAATTTCCGAATTTGTCAAATTTTCTAGCGTAAATGGAGCCATCCCAACTTGCAACAAAAACATTGTCGTTTTTATCTATGGTTGATGTTGCTCCTGTTCCGGTTCCGTCGCGTATCCAATCAATGGATTCATCGGCAAATAATGCTGAGGTTAAAAAGATGCTGATGAGGAGAGTACTTAATGATCTTGTCATAGTTTATTTTTTTTTATGATACAAAAGTAGGGTTGTGGATCGCCCCTAAACAATGACATTAAATGTGCCTTTCCGATGGAAAAAGAGGAAAAATGAATATAAATTCAGGTAAAATATGAAGTAGTTAAGAAGTATTCAAGTGATAATCAATGTATTATCAACCTATCTGGAAACAAATAACCAAAATTTAAGCACTTCACAAAAAGGTGACTTTCGTCAATTTTAACAATAGTTAAATATTAAGGAAGATTAATATAAGTCATTTTGTTTCACATACGAATATTTTATTCCACACTAAGAGTCGCAGTCGCAGTAGCAGTTGGCAGTTAGTAAACCGGGAGATTGTTCCTACGAATTAAACGTTTTCAGCCCTTCAACCCCTTCAACTCCTCCTAACCCTGAAAACCTTTTATGTGAACAGTTGAGTAGTCTATAGTGAGTGAGCCCAACCCAGAACTCAGAACTCAGAACCCAGAACTCAGAACCCAGAACTCAGAACTCAGAACTCAGAACCCAGAACCCAGAACTCACACCCATTTCTTCTCCAAAATATCCTTCGCATGATACGTAATAATAATATCAGCCCCGGCTCTTGAAAATGCGTGCATATTTTCCATTACGATCCGCTGTTCGTCTATCCAACCTTTTAAAGCCGCAGCTTTTACCATCGAATATTCGCCGGAAACATTGTAACATGCAAGTGGAAGGAGGGTATTTTCTTTTACCATTTTAATAACATCCAAATAAGCCAGAGCGGGTTTTACCATTAAGATATCAGCACCTTCATCAGCATCCATTAAGGCTTCTTTTAGCGATTCACGTGTATTTCTGAAATCCATCTGATAAGTTTTTCTATCGCCAAAAGATGGGGCGGAATCAGCAGCTTCACGGAAAGGGCCGTAGTAACCGGAAGCATATTTTACAGAATAACTCATGATCGCGGTATTGGAAAAGCCGCCTTCATCGAGTTTTTGGCGGATGGCACCAACACGACCGTCCATCATATCGCTCGGGGCCACAATATCAGCGCCGGCTTCGGCGTGCATGAGAGCCATTTTAGCCAGTATATCCACACTTTCGTCATTGGCAATTTCGTGACCGTGAATGATGCCGCAATGCCCGTGATCGGTGTATGCACACATGCACACATCGGTGGTGATCATTACATCGTTGCCAAAATCGGCACGCATTGTGCGTACGGCATTTGCCACGGCGTTCGTAAAATCGAAGGAAGATGAGCCTTCAGGATCCTTATCTTCCCCAACTCCAAAAAGCAGAAATTTATTGATACCAACTTTCAGACATGATTCAATTTCTTTGCTTAGAGTATCCGTTGAAAAGTGATAAACACCCGGCATGGCGCCAATTTCGTGTTTTATGTTCTTTCCTTTCATCACAAAAAGAGGGTAAATGAACATATTTTTGTTAAGTTGGGTCTCAGCCACCATTTCGCGTAAAATTTCAGTTTTGCGCAATCTTCTCGGACGAATAAACATAAAACAAGGTATTTTAGGCTGCAAAGTTACTACTACATGACTGATTTAGAGGTCACTTGAAAAAAACAGCTATTTTTACGCCCCATATGTATAATTACATAGACAAAGATTTCAATAAGGATTTTACTAAACATTGTTCGCTGTTGTTTCAGTTGGAGGAACAACAATATTCTTTTGCCATTTATGAAAAGCGCAGCGGACAGTTGCAGGTGCTGAAAACAGTGCAATTGAACGCAGCTTCTCCATTGGAAATGCTCAATAAACTGAAAATTTCTGTCACCAGTGAGGATGTTTTACAGGTGCCCTTTCACGAAGTGAAGGTTGGAATTTGCTGTACGCCCTTTACATTAATACCTCGTGTAATTTTTGAGGAGGATAAAAAACGCAATTATCTGGAACTCACTGCAACGCTTGCAAATGAAGATGTTGTTTTGGTGAATAATATCAATAAGTTATTTATTAAAAATGTTTTTTCCATTTCCTCGGAAGAATTAAATTATATAGACGAAGTTTTTCCAACGCCTAAAATAATGCATATAGGCACATCTATTTTAGAAAATGCCGTTCGCAACAAGGAGGATTTTTATGATCAACAATTGATACTGGATATTAAACCCGGCGTTATTCATATTTTATATTTCGAAAAAAAGGAATTCAAATTCATGAATCAGTTTCGGTTTGTGAACAAGGAAGATTTTTTATATTATGTATTATTGGTTTCTGATCAATATAATATCGACCGCGAAAATTGTGATCTGAAATTATCGGGTGAAATTATGCCTGATTCTCTTTTATTTGGTGAGTTGTGGAAATTTTTCAAAACGATCTCCTTTGTTCCTTTAAACGAAAATATAGTTTTGCCGAAGGAATTACAGGAAAAACCTTTTTATTACTACAACAGTCTGATGAGCCTCGACCTATGCGAATAAACACCGGAAAATTTAAAGGTCGCCGCTTTAATCCGCCCAACAATTTACCTGCAAGACCAACCACTGATTTTGCAAAGGAAGGATTATTTAACATCCTTACCAATAATTTTGCTTTGGATGAAGTAAGTTTTCTCGATCTTTTTTCTGGCACCGGAAGTATTAGTTTCGAAATGGCATCGCGTGGATGTGAAGATATAGTTAGCGTAGAATTAGATAAACGCAGCATCGATTTCATAAAAAAGATGTCGGATGATCTGGAGATGAACATTAATATTCTGCGCATGGATGTTTTTGAATATATACGCTCCACTAAAAAGAAATTCGATATCATATTTGCTGGTCCGCCCTATCCATTGGAAAACATTCCCGCATTACCTGAAGAAGTTTTTGAAATGCAATTATTAAATCCCGGCGGCTGGTTCATTCTCGAAACAAATCAAAAATACACCTTTGATGACCATCCGAATTTTTTGCGGAAGCGGAATTATGGGACGACGTTTTTTCACATTTTTGAAATGGGGACACGGGACACAGGAGACATCGGAACGGTGGAAGAAAAGGGGAACGCGGATGACGCTGATTTGGCGGATTAAAAAGTATAAAAATTCTATAATAAATAAGGATAAGTTTTGATTAACATGGGGAGTTTGCAATTTACGAAAAGTACAGTCCTGAAAGGACGACCCATTTTGTAACAACGGACTTTAGTCCGTGCGAAATACAAAAAAGGGAATCCGCCAGTGGCCGGACAGGCGCGGATGACGCTGATTTGGCGAATTTAAAAAGGTAAAAATAGAGGACACTGGAATCGGGATACGGGACACGAGAAAACAAACGGTGGGATTTAGTAAAATTTACGCCTAAAAGTGTCCCCACAGTGTCAACTCACACAAATAAAAAATCAATTATACCCGTGAGGGACTCTGTGAGTTCGGAGATTTATGTCCCAATTCCGCCAGAGTCCCACATTAAAAATAACATAACATTAAATGATTTATTTACTGTGTAGACTCTGGCGGGCCAGTCGTATAAAATTACATCCAAGACGCCCCCACATAGTCTACTCACACCTATAAAAAATCAATTATACCCGTGAGGGACTTTGTGGATTCGGAGGATAATCCAATTCCGCCAGAGTCCCACATGAAAAATACTGTAACATTAAATGATTTAATTTCTGTGTAGACTTTGGCGGGGCAGTCGTATATAATTACATCCAAGACGCCCCCACATAGTCTACTCACACCTATAAAAAATCAATTATACCCGTGAGGGACTTTGTGGATTCGGAGGATAATCCAATTCCGCCAGAGTCCCACATGAAAAATACTGTAACATCAAATGATTTATTTTCTGTGTAGACTCTGGCGGGGCAAAATCTACATGAAATGGGCCACCTGAAAACAATCACAACACAAAAATTTCGCTAGAAATTTAAACTCCTTGTCCTCCGTAGCTTTAGCGAAGGAGGACTACTCCTTTCTCCTTTCTCCTTTTTCCTTTTTCATTACCTTTACCCCATGTCCAAAATAGCTGTCTTTCCGGGGTCATTTGATCCGATAACCTTGGGTCATGTGAATATTATTGAACGTGCCATGCCATTGTTTGATAAGATCATAATTGCAATAGGGGTTAATTCGCAGAAATCAGGGTATTTTACCTTGGAGCAGCGGATGAATTGGCTGCAGGAAATTTATGGCTCGACAGGGAATGTAGTTATTGAAAGTTATGAGGGATTAACGGTTGATTTTTGTAAAAGACAGGAATCAAAATACATCCTGCGCGGTTTGAGAGGGGTGTCGGACTATGAATACGAAAGGGTAATTGCACAGACCAATAAAACCATGTATCCGGAAGTTGAAACTGTATTTATTTTGAGTGCTCCCGAATTCTCACATATCAGCTCAACAATAGTCAGAGAAGTGCTGCGTCATAAAGGAGATATCAGTAAATTAGTACCAATGGTAGTTAACCGTGGTGCATAGTGGAAATTCCGGTATCCACCACTAAACGAATATTCGCGTAAGCTTTATCCAGTTTATCTTTCACATTATTGGAATCTATCCATTTTGCAATTTCAATATCCTCCTCCGCTTGCGGCACAGGGGTTGTGGTATCGTTGCACATCATAAGGTACCAATGTGTAACTTTTAACACCTTTGTTTTATTTTCCAATAAATACGTGTGATAGGTCTTCATTAATTTTTTAACGATGGATAATTTTTGAAGTCCGGTTTCTTCCCTAACCTCTCGCAAGGCAGCAACTTTTTTTCTTTCACCAACATCTAATTTCCCTTTCGGAAGATCCCACATATTTCTGCGGAAGATCATGAGAATTTCATCTTTATTATTGAAAACCAATCCTCCTGCAGCTTTAATTTTTTTATATCCAATAAATAAGGAATCGCGAATTTCTTTGGCATCGTCACCATAAATGGTAAGACTTTTTAAAACAGAACTGTTCTCAATAATATTAAATGCCTTGTCAATTTCTTTTTTTTGAGCAAAAGAATACACCGGATTTTTGTCATCTGTAGTAGTATTACCAAGCGGAAGTGGTCCCGACATAATATTTACCGGCACTTCGTTGATGAAAATTTTATAGCTTTGAACCATGCTTTTTAATTCTGACGACGCAATTTTATTCGCTGAAAAACTTTTATCCATAGGAGCCATCAAACTCCGTCCTGAGGAACCCTTCACCTGGGCAAGTGGCTGGAAGTCGCCAATTTACTGCGACAACCGCTTAACCTTATCTTTTCCCGAAATTCGTTCGTGGCTCAAAGTTACGCTAGCCGACGGGATTCGACAAAAATTTCCTGATGTGGAGATCATAGCCGGAGTTGCCACAGCAGGCATTCCGCACGGTGCATTAATTGCGGAAGAACTCGGATTGCCCTTTATTTATGTGCGCAGTGAAGCCAAAAAACACGGGCTGTCTAATCAAATTGAAGGAAAATTGGCGGAGGGAAATAAAGTTGTGGTGATAGAAGATCTCGTTTCCACCGGCGGAAGCAGTTTAACCGCAGTAAACTCTTTGCGAAACGCAGGAGCACAGGTGGAAGGGATGTGTGCATTATTTACCTATGCATTTGATGTTGCAGATATTGCATTTGCAGAGGCAAAGTGTAATTTATACACTATCGGCGATTATCCTTCACTTATAAAATATGCTATTCAAAATAATATCATTGCAATAGAAACAGAATCTCAGTTAAATGAATGGAGAAAAAATCCCTCTGCATGGAAACAACAATAATGAATTTTATTGTTTTAGGAGCAGTGGCTGGTTTTGTCGGGGGAATTATTAATATGTTCTTGTGGCGACAAACTCTTCGCAACAAAAAAATATTTGGAATTAAATTACAGCAAGGATTTTCTGAAGTGTTAAAAGAAAGTTTTGATCCGGCGTTGCAACAACCCGGTTTAGGAAAGTTGGATAAGATACAGGAAAACATCATCAAGCTGTTTGATGATTTTATGGCAAATAAACTCACCCAAAAAATGCCCGTATTAAGTATGTTCATCGACGAACAACTCATCAGTGAAATTCGTGTAATATTTCATGCGGAAATGGAGGAAAGTTTACCGAAATTGTTGGAAGAGAAATTAAATTTTACCGATAAGAGTTCAGAGATGTCCATGTTACTTCAGAGTGCTATTAATAAAATGATTAAAAAATATACCCGCCAGGCTTTATTTTATTTATTAATAGGTGTAATTGGCGGGGGAGTAGTAGGATGCTTATTTGCTATAATTATTTAATCCCCGAAATAAAAACTTTGCGGCTTTGCCTAAAATTTATATTTTTTTCACGCAAAGCCGTAAAGGCGCAAAGATGTGGATTGTGCTTCACCGCGAGAAGTTTATTTCTGCACGATAAATTTAGTGCTTAACATTTGACTTTCACCAGCAAGATTTACAAAATATATTCCTGAAGGAAGATCTGATACATTGATATGGTTTCAAGATGTTAAAATTGACGCTCATACCAAAATTTCAACTTTTCGAGCCTAAAAGGCCTCTCTTGAAATGACCTTCGACTCTACTCCTGCAAAGCTTTGAGACTAATCCACACAAAAGTCACCTCTTTCCAACCAATCCCGTCGTATCTTTGCACAAAAGAAGTATATTAATGCATTCGATAAAATACGTTTCTACCGATAAAAAACAACACGAATTTTTTGCTACCGTAAGGAAAAATGTAAATCAATACTTTCAGGAAAAAGGCATCTCCAAGCAAGCCAATGGCTTCATGTTCATGAAAACCATTGGAATGTTGGCCATTTATCTTGTGCCTTTTGTATTGATCTTGACTGTCGCAATGCCTGTTTGGGTTGCACTCATTCTCACCATTGTTATGGGATTTGGAGTTGCAGGAGTGGGTATGGGGGTAATGCATGATGCGGTTCACCATTCCTATTCGAAAAAACTCTGGGTAAATAAATTATTTGGCGGAACACTTTATTTACTGGGAGCCAATGTGCTCAACTGGAAAGTTCAACATAATATTCTTCATCATACCTACACCAATATTGAAGGACTTGATGAAGATATTGACGCACCCGGACCATTGCGTTTATCGGAACAGCAACCCCTTAAAAAAATACATAAGTACCAATATATTCACGCATTTTTCTTTTATGGTCTATTAACAATCACAAAATTGATATTGGATTTTGTGCAATTAAAAAAATATAATGAAGTTGGTTTAACGCATGCACAAAATGCAAACCCCAAAGCCGAGTATATTAAAATGGCTATCCGGAAAATTGCCTATTTAATTGTAATTATCGGATTGCCATTATTGTTGACCGATTTTTTATGGTGGCAAGTATTACTCGGATTTGTAATTATGCATTGGACCGCAGGTTTAATTCTGAGTATCATATTTCAATTGGCTCATATTGTGGAAGGTGCACATCAGCCTATTCCAACTAGCGAAGGCACCATTGAAAATGACTGGGCCGTGCATCAACTAAAAACCACTGCCGACTTTGCGAGAAACAGTCATTTTTTAAATTGGTATGTAGGGGGATTAAATTTTCAGATCGAACATCATTTATTCCCGAATATTTGTCATATACACTACAAAAAAATATCTCCGATCGTGGAGAAAACTGCAAAGGAGTTCGGTTTGCCTTATAATTTGAAGCCTACCTTATTGAGCGCATTAGCATCGCATGTGCAGCGTTTGAAAGAATTGGGTACGGCGTCGTGAAAAATTCTAACAAAAAGGGGCATTAATCTAAGGTGTAAATAATAAAACATTTTTATAAACAATTGGGTTTATTTTGGATTCGAAATTTCTAAATTTGGGTCATGGCAATAAAGCATCAAAAAATTAGTTGATGAAATCAATTTTACACTCAATTTTATTAGCTGCATTTATATTTATTTCTTTAAATTCATGTGATGCACAAAATAAAACTAATTGGGGTGAAACTAAAATTCAGATCTCAGAGGACTATAAGATTCAATGTATTACAAATTTAAAAGATTCATTAATATATATTGGTGGGTATGTGATAAATGGTGGAAGGAAAGATCTTGAAAAATGCGAACCATTTTTAATTTATAGTTTGAATAAAGGGATTACATGGCAGAATGCTGTGAATGTTGAATGCAATAGTGTTGAAGAATTGGAAATTATTAATGGATTTCTTGTAATTAGATGTCTTAAATATATTGCTGATACTAATAATCCTTCACGAAGTGAAACTGTATTCTATTATCTTAATATTAGGACTAACAAAATTTCTTCAATTCAACCACTTAAAGAAAAACACATATCCTCCGCTTATCTTGTTAATGATAGTACTATTATTTTTAATATTACACATAATCAATTTGGCTCAAGCTATATAATATCAAAAGATTTTGGTAATTCATGGAATGAACTACATTTTATCGAGAATATCAAATATGACTTGTTTCAAGATAAAGCACAATTCAACAATTTGTTATGGGGAGTTGGCACTAAGTTCCCAGACTCATTGTTTATTGCAAGCTTAAACTTTGATACTAAAAAAATAAATGAAGTTGCTACCTTGAAAAACAGCACTTTTTTTTCGTTTTGTAGCGATTATAATCAATTTTATGTTATAGTTAAAGAGGGTTCATGGTTATCATGCAACAAAATAAATAATTCTACAATGGATGACACACCATATTTTAGATACCGAATAAGAGAAGGTATGTCACCTCGGAATTGTTTTCTTAAGGATAATTTGATTTTAATAATAGAACAGTCAAAAGATTTCTTTCCTTCTTATGCTGTAAATTATAAGAAAACCAAAGAAGAAAAGTGGCAAACAATAAATGTTCCAAATTTAGTATTTCCCTTTAATTCTTTTGATCACGGTCACCTTTATTATATTTCGGTTAATAATATTCTTTTGCATTTAGATTTTAATAAAATTGATTCTTAGATATGTTTTTAATAAGAAAAATGTTTATGTAGGCAGATTTAACCCCGGTAGGGGTGGCATTATTATAGAAAAAACACCCATGTATGCAGGAATGTACCCCCGGTAGGGGTGGCATTATAACCCATAACACAAAGTTTTTCGTTGAGATAAAATGCCATCACTATTTGGCGTGTTGATTGATACATCGAACTAATTCCCTTCCTTGATCACTTTTTTAACACTAATACCATTGTAGGATTTACCGGTTAAAAAATACATTCCGTTTTGCAGATCTGAAAGATCGATTGTTGTAGAATTTATTATAGGAATATCTATCGATCTTACCAATTTTCCCTGAATATCAGTAATATAAAATAGAGTAGGAGATGTTATTCCTCTTATGGTTAAAAATGTATTTACCGGATTAGGATAAACATTAAATTCATCAGCAATGGTATTTGATATAGCAATAACAGTAGTATCCTTTTCTCCCTCCGGAAAAATAAAAATTTGTGAAATAGGAATATGATCTGAAGCATAATGTAAAGCATTTGCCACATCCACAGTAACTGATGTATTAGGTAAACTATTAATTGAATCATTAAAATGATTTCCGTCGTTTCCAATTGCTTTTAAACTGCCCACAAAACATTCCATACCTCCGGAAGCATTAATTGCTTTAGAATACAACATCATATCAAACCTATCGTCCATACCGCCCGTGGCACCTCCTCCAAACGACCTTACCCTCGGGCTTTGTGTGTGATAGGGAGCATTTATACTATTATTCCAGGTGGAGGTTAGAACATCTTCTAAATTATCAATTACAAACCCATTGGAAGAACTGTCCAATAATGCGATATAGGCCGCCTCATTTTCTCCATAAATATTAAAATCACCACAAATAATAAAATTTGCACTGTCGGGTAAAAGTGCTGTTGATTTACGCAAACTGTCCACTTCCCCGGCTCTCAAAACTTCATTTTCACCCCCGGAGCTTGCTTTTAAATGCAGCGAATAAATATAAAATATTTCATCTGACGATTTGTGTATCAATTTAAATTGATTGATATCCCGCAAAGCTGTTTTTACGGGAGTATTGGAAATAAAATCAAATTTATCCTTCCTATAAAAAATGCCATTATCCGTATCATAACTATTAATAAAAGTTCCCATGGCGTAATTGGTATCTATTTTGGAAATTACGCTATCAAATAATCGGTTGGCACCGGATAATTCGATCAATTCCTGAACTACCAGAATATCGGGATGTACACTTTCGATAACAGTCACCAAAAAATTTTCTTTATTATTTCCGGTATTGTCGAAATTCAATACATTATACGACATAAAAGTGCAGGTGTCCTGTGCCCAGATTATTGAACAGGAAATACAAATAAACAACAATACACAACATCCTCTTTTCATTATAAAATATTTCATTTGTTCAAAAATCGGGAATTATTCCTTAATAGTTTCGAAATAATTATAAACTAAACTCAGTCAGATAATTATATCATTTTATTTTAATCAATGGCAAACTGGTAGTATTATGTTCCTGTTGAAGAACTACCATGTAATTTCCAACTGCTAAATGTTCAATATCCAGTGTTATCAAATTTGTTTGATGGTTAATATTTTGTTGGAATAATAACTGTCCCTGTAAGGTATAAATATAAACTGCAACAGATTTCTCTCTATTTTTTAATTCAATATTTAAAAATTCGGAAGTGGGGTTTGGGAATAATAAAACCGTGTTCTCATTCTTTAATTCATTAAGTGCAGTTGTAACCTGGAAGGAGCCTGCTTCAATATCCGCACCGCAATCGTTCGTTACTACCAGCGTTACATCCCATGTATTCGCAAAAGGATATTCATGCCAGGGATTTAATTCATAAGAAACTGCTCCATCACCAAAATCCCAATATGTAGTTAAAACATCCGTGGAAGTATTGGTAAATCCAAGTGTTAGTGGACCAAGCGGTTCAGAGGTAAATGCTGCAACTGGTAAAGGTGTAATAGTCAGAGTTATTGTATCACTGTTTGCACAACCGGTTAATGGATTTATTACATCAACATAATAAGTACCACTTTCGGTAACAAATAATGTTTGTGAAATTGCTCCGGTATTCCATAAATATTCCGCTCCAATATTTTCCGCATCCAGCATGGTGCCTTCACAAACAACACCATTATCTCCCAAATCAATTATCGGTAGTGGATTAACAATAATTTCTGAAGTATCGGTGGTATAACATGCAATATTAGAATAATAAATGACCCAATAATTTCCGGATTCAGCAACATTAATAGTTTGGGTACTTTCACCTGTGCTCCAAATATAATTTTCTGCTCCGGGCCCTGCATCAAGGGTTACGGTAGTTCCTGTACAAACAGCTTCATCATCGAGTTCAACAACCGGTGGTGTAACAAAATTTATAGTTTCGGTTACAATTGCATCACATGGAGTAACTGCAAATCGCCATCCTTTTTCCACCATAGAAAATGGATTTTGATTGTATAATTCATCCGTAACATATGCGATCGTGCCATCGATATTTTCAATCCCTTGAGTAATGTCTCCACCATCATCCTCAATTTCAGTAATATGAAAATCTATTGCATTGGAAGTTTCATAGAGAACTATCTGTCCTGTAATAGTTCCCGCTCCGCCGTAATGAGTAACTTCATCATATTCTACTATGAATCGGCGAAAGGGAATTGTTCCCTGAATTTCATATTTGATATCACCACCGGCATCCGGATTAAGATCTGTCCAGCATAGTGCAATAATGTTATTAGGATTAACCGGATCGGGGAAATGTTGATTATTATAAGAGTTTGATCCGGCGCTGAAACCTATTAGTCCGTTGGAGGATACAAAAAGATGGTCATATTCATTTCCAAAAAAAGTAAAATTAAATCCTATATCAATATTGTCAATATAGGCATCATCACCTAGATCTAAATCATCAGGAGAGGCTAAAAAATAAGGAGCAAAAGGGATTTCAGTCACTGTATATTCCCCTTCAGTTATAAAGGTATATGTGATATCAGTACTACTACCAACACCACCCACAATAGAGGGATCTAATTCACCGGTTAAGGGATTTACTATTCCATCTCCGCTCCATGTTCCGCCACCGGCAATAGGGCTCGGAAAAACAGTGCCGCCACCATAACAAATATTTTCAGGAAATCCTGTTGTAATATAAGTAGAGGTGTTAATTACAATTGTGTTATTTGTATCATTTATTGCGAGTTCATCCGCATCATAGTTTACCCAACTTACAATATCGTGTGGTCCTTCCGATGATAGATCTCCGGGTGCATCGAAATTATAGATGTAGGTATTTCCGGCAGGTAAAGTTCCTGCAACCGGCTCAGTGACAGGAGTTCCGCCATCAATGGAAAAACTAACAGAAAAACCGCTTGCGTTTTCAGTTCCAAAGTTCTTTATAGTTACAGAAATTGGTTCCGAATCGCTTAGATCGCATGCGTCGGGAATGTCGGTTACAGATAGAATAGAGAGGTCATTATCCAATCCAAGAATATTGACTGTGTAATCTTCGGCTTCTCCATAAGTTTCAGTTCCACATGCATCAAAATCAAGTCCCCCATAAACACATCTGATCCTCAGTTGTGTTGATCCGGGCATTGCGGAAAGGGGCACTGTGAATGGAACAAAAATTTCTTCTCCTGCAGGCAAATTAAAACCGATAAATAACTCCTCATCAGAAGCAAACACAAGGTCATGATCATAGTCGACCCAGGCGCGGTATGACTCACCAAAATCAGGAGTATTAATAATATGTAAATCATAAGTATTCCCTACAATAAGAGTAGTTGTAAGGGCTGTAAAATCAGAATAACCGCTTCCATCCCCGCCGCCTGAACCGAGATTTCCGATAGTATTTAATTCAAAACCGTCGATAAAGTCGTTGTCTGTGGTCCCTGCGGTATAGTCAGGTATGCAATATTGGGCGCGCGAAATTCCTGTTGTTAATGCAAATAGCAATAATAACCAGCTGACTTTTTTCAAATGTGTGCGAAATAATAAGGTGAAACTATTTGTTCATTGTCTCCATATACATAACCATTTTGGGAGCACGTTTTGTAAAATAGTCGTTCCATCTTGCAGCATCCCACATATTTCCTGCACTATCTCTTAAAGGCAGAACCTGCATGCTGATCTTCTTTTCAGCAAAATTGCCAGTCATTGTAATGTTGTTATCACTGAAATTTGTGCAGAATTGATTCATTACCTCCTGGCTGATGAAATTCATAGATGTAGCATCTAATACATACCATTCTGCCAATGGAAGGTCAACCGGCAGAGTTATAACCAATTGGTCGTTAATAGTAGCTTTTGTAGGGTCAGCAGCGGGTGTGGCAGCTTTTACAGAAAATATCCCAACAGTGATGAGGAGTACAGAAGTAATTACTTTTTTCATTTTTTTTACGTTTTGTTGGTTTAAAGATAAGTGTATTTTTGAACTATTAAAATAAAAATTCACAGCAAATGGTGTATTTTAGGCTAGCGGAGTCAAATTTGTGATTTTAAGGGATTTGTAACAGTTCACGATCAGTTGATTCTAAAGTGAAAAAAGGGTAAATGCGTATTAAATCATGGGAGGATGTAAATATTATTTTTGCAGGATAAAGCTTGTTGAGGCAAACGACCTTATTCCTGTTAAAGTTACCAGGTAAACGCCTGAGGTTTTAATATTTTGAAGAGAAATTGTTTCATTTTCAGAATATATTTTCTGAACAAACACCAAAGAGCCAGTGGAGGAATATATTTTTAATTCAGCACCTATAAAATTTTCAGTGGTTTGGATATGCAAAAGTTCGGTTGCCGGATTTGGAAATAAAAACAACAAATTATTCTCATTTTGATCTGATATTGCGGTACCGAGATCTTTTTCAAATATCATTAATCCCCCTCTCACATTTCCACAAACAAAATCCATATTACCATCGCTATTAATATCCGCACCTTGAATAGTAGAATAAAATCCTGAATTATTTGGAAGATATGCGGTATCTGCAAGATAAAATTCTCCTTCAGGTGCAATTTCAAGTTCATTAAATTCAAATACAAATCCACTTTGAGATCCTACCAATAAATAAAGTGAATCATTTTGGTTGCGATATAAAAATGGCATACTATATCCTGTAATAAAACCTGATTTACGTACATCAACTCCTCCCCAAATATCATTTTCCAAAGTAAAAACAGGATCAGTTGAAGTTCCGGTGTTGCGATAATAATTCAGGTTGCCATTTTGTTCACCGCTGATCAGATCTATAATTTCATCACCGTCAATATCAATTAAGAATGGAGAGGAAAAGGCTCCCACATCCAGTGCCTGGTATGGATAAACAATTGTGGCAAAAGTAGCCTCACCGGTTGGCCCGGAAAGATTTTCGAGATAAAGAAACATTCCATCACTTATGCCGCATATCATATCCTCATCTCCGTCATTATCAATATCTGCAAATGCAGGAGCAAGATGATTAAAATTATATTGCGCCAAAGAACCGAAATCTCTGGTAATTAATTCGTAAGCAGGGGCAGTTGCGGTTCCTATGTTTTTATATAACCAAACACCGCGGAAAAATATATAATCATTTCCATAAGTATTTCCTACCCCTAATACAATGTCTAATAAATTGTCGTTATTATAATCAAAAAATACAGGTTTAGAATATCCACCGGCATCCACCATCTGATTAATAAGAAAAGTATCCGTATTAAAAACAAAATCGAAGGTATCGTTCGTATTTAAATTTTCGTATAACCATACATGTTGTGTATTTAATCCAAGCAGATCATCATTTGTTGTTGCAAGCAGATCCTCATCACCATCATTATCTGCATCAATTAAAAATGCTGCAGGAAATGTGGACATGTCGAATTGGACCGTATTTTTTGGGAAAGTTGAATCTTTATCATCCATTTCTGCATAATCGGAATTGCCGCCGTTCCTGTAATAGACCAGATTATTACAAGAATTATCACCAAGAACTGCGTCAGCATCGCCATCACCGTTTTTATCGAAAGTGACAATGGTGGAACCAATATGGCCTCGCATTGCACTGGCATCCTCCAATGCCCCTTTACAACTTATATGTAATGTTCCACCGTAACAGGAAAATCCCTCATACATTTCTCCCCAACAAAATTCATCCACTTCATAAATTAAACTATCGCATCCGTACCCTGATTCAACGGAAATGTTTTTATAAAAACGAATAGTTGTGTTTGAAACGGAGAATGACAATACATCCATATCTCCATCATTATCAATATCATCAATGGAAGGTATATCAGTTCTGCTGGTATATAGTGCAATTTTTCCACCACCATCTGAGTTGTATTCCAATGTTTCTTTTGCGAGTTCGAATGATAAAACTCCGGCTGTCATTACACCGGTATACACTTTTGTTGAACCTATAAAATAGGTAAATATGTCGGGAATATCATCGCAATTATAATCTCTGAGTAAAACCCAATCTTCCATATGTGGAAATAGGGTATTGTATTCCGGAGCATAAGTAAAACTACCGGCTCCATTGTTTATCATACAGAAATAATTCCATCCTCCCCGGTCGTAAATAAAAAGATCCTGCTTGCCGTCGTTATTAAGATCTATTTCTGAAAACTGTGCTGCTGATAATCCGCCTGTTAATGGTGCTCCAATACTAACACCCCACTGTGTAAAAGGTATATTATTTACTGGAATATATTGAGCAAAAATCTTTGCGGTAAATAAAATTAAAAAAAGAGGGAGGAAAGAGAGTTTCATTTTTTTAATATTTAATAAATTTACCGGTAAAAATTTGCCTGCTTTCTGCATTCGTAAATGCCACAAAATAAATTCCCGGATTCAGATTAATTACATCACAAGATAATTTATTTGTTCCTAAAGTAAATTGTTCTTTTTTCACCATTCGTCCATCCACAGTATAAATAGAAACAGTTAAATTCTCAGTAACCACACCTTCAAATGTTATAATATTTTCTGTTGGATTTGGATAAATTAAAAAGGAGGAATTTGAAATGCCATTCTCTGATACCGCAACAGAATTTTCATCGCGATACATACTTATGCCTCCTCGCTGATTTCCTGTTATTAATTCCAGAAGTCCATCGTTATTTAGATCTTTTAATTGAATACTGCTGAATGCACCTTCATCCAAATTATTGAATGTAGAGGTGATTTTAGTAAATGCACCGGTAAAATCCGGCGTTGGATCATATAAATAAATTGTTCCTGATTCACAACCCACATATAATTTATAAGTATCAGTATTTATTTTAAGAAGGAAGGGAGTTGCATGTCCGGTTAATACTCCAATTGTGCGCACATCCACATTTCCCCAGAATTCACTTTGTAATGTAAATATAGGAGCGGCGGCTGTGCCGGTATTTTCGTAATAATTGAGGTTGCCATTTTTTTCACCAATAATAAGGTCAGGAAGTTCATCTCCTGTTATGTCTATTAATTGAGGTGCAGCATTTGCTCCGGGATCGATACCCTGATAATTGGCAGCAAATAAAATAAATTGGGCTGGTCCATCGGGTGGACCAATATTTTTAAAGAAGTGAACAAACCCATCACTTTCTCCAAGCAACATATCTTTATCTCCATCATTGTCGAGGTCGCCGAATGTTGGCACTAGCGAAGTGAAATTAAATGCTGAAATTCCTGCAAGGTCGCGTGTTATTAATGTGAATTCCGGATCTGTAACAGTGCCGGTATTTTCATAGAGCGCAAGTTTGCCCACATTGTCACCTGCTTCAAAATAACCGTAATTTCCAATAATGATATCATCCAATCCATCGTAATTAAAATCAAAAAATACAGGATATGCTCCTTCACCGAGGTCAACCATATCGCTCACAAATAAAGAATCCGTTTGGAAATCGAATTCATAGGTTTCATCATTTGAAACATTTTCGTAAAAGGCCACATTAATTAAATTTTCTGCCAGGTTGATATTATTTGGAGATACCAACATATCCTTTTTGTTATCATTGTTGACATCAATTAAAAAAGGAGCTGGAAATATCGGAACCTCATAAGGAAGGTCATACGCAGGAAATGTAGTATCCTGATCGGTAATATGTGCAAGATCTTTGTCACCGCCATTTACCAGTTTATTTAAATTGCCGAATGCAAGATCACCCAAAACAACATCCATGTCATTATCGGCATCCTCATCAAATATCATAAAAGTGGAACCTGCATGCACGCCATCGGTTGTTTTAGAAACACCTTTGCAGTCGTAATCCAACTCTACTTCTTTTGTTAATCCGCTTTCATAAAAATCTCCCCAACAAGAATTAATATGTTCCAGTGCAAGTGTTCCACAGGGAAGTCCATCTTCAATTTGATTATTGATATAATGATCTACAATACCACCAACCGGATTAAAGGTCAGTACATCAATGTCACCATCAAAATCAACATCTGCAAAGCCGGGTATATCAATGTAACCAACTACCATGTCAAAGGAGAAACCGGCTTCCGTAAATTGTAATTTTGGTATGTCCTCTGCAAACGTAATGGTAAATCCGTCGTATGATGCTAAATATGTTTTAACACCACCATCATAACCTGAAATTATATCTTCAATGCCATCACAATTATAGTCCACTAAAATTGCCCAATCAGAAAGTAATGGAAAGCTCTGTTGATATTGTTGCCAATAAAAATAATTGGTCTCTCCAAAAGATCCTTCATTTATTAAAACAAGGGATTTATTTCCAGTGCGATCAAAAATAAAAATATCTTTTAATTCATCATGATTGATATCAATTGCAGAAAACTGCGGATTATTTAATCCTCCGGCAAAAGGGAATTTTAATGTATTTCCAAATTGGTTAACCTTAATATTATAATCGAAAATATAAGTTTGTGCCTGCATGTTTTGGAGCAGTACGAAAATTAGAAAAAGTAGTATAATCCTGTCCTTTATTACCATAAAAAGAATATTCATAAAGATACAAATGAAATAACATTTTAAAACCCTCATTTATTAAAATTACGTAAATATGATAAGGTGTTTGTGAAATTGGCACGAAATTGTATTTATGCAATACCAGTTAATGCAACATCTATTATTTAAAACTATTAAAAAAGCGAGCTATGAAAGCGAAAAATGTGCAACAAATCGTATGCGCAGAGGGCTCGCGAACTTTTGGGCCCGGACGCGTAACTTCTAATCCTGAACCTGGTGAACAGGGCAGGCAACGTGAAATTATTATTATTCAAAAACCATCGCCGGCGGTTCTTATCACGCAATAAATATTTTTAGAAAGGATATCCAATAGCGATATTGAGGGCAACTTTTTTTGCAGGAATTTCAAAATCCAGTGCATCATAATATGTTTTGTATTCTTGCTTAAAAGGCCCATCCAAAGCGGGATCATAAAGCGGATAGGCAGCATCGAGTCTTATTACAAAAAGTGAGAGCAGATCGAGACGTAAACCTACACCCGGTCCAACAGCCATAAGTTTAAACAAATTGGGCTGTTTGATCTCTGCATGTGGTCTGAAAGGATCCTTTTTTAGAGTAAATGTATTTCCAACATCACAAAATACAGCGCCTTCCAGAATTTTGATTATATCGAAACGGTATTCCAGGTTAAATTCGATCTTGATATCCGCTACCTGATCGATACGGGAGAAATCGGAAGTGTCGTAGGCTACATAGGCACCGGGACCAAGTTTGCGCACGCTAAATGCTCTGATACTGTATGCACCTCCGGTAAAAAATTGTTTTACATAGGGAATTACATCGGTATTTATAAAGGAAGAATCGGCGGTTTTAAAGGGTATTGCGATACCTGCGTTAGCCCGGCCAACAATATTATTTTTTGTGTTCAGATTTAAATAGGCACGATAATCTCCATCAATTCTGATGAAGTCGGAAAAAGGGGTATTTATTTCACCGGATGCTCTTAGGTATTGATCCCAACGATGAAAGGTAGGTGTTTGGGTATTTAAAATTAAAGTATATCCATAACCAACAATAACTACCTCTTCAAAACTTTGTTTTAATAATGGATTTAAATCTAATTCTGTCTTAAATTCATCTGAAATTTCAGGTACTCTAACAATATTTATGGTTGGAATTGGAAATTTTACTATATGTTGTTTAAAGGCGCGGTCTTTTTTCGAACTTTCAAAAACAGAAAATGAATATTCAAATGAAGTGTTAAATAAAGTGAAATCATTTACCTGTTTAATGTAGTTAAAATTCAGATTGAGATCTGTTTTCGGATAATATTTTTTAGGGACCTTAAAGGGTGATGGCCACATAAAGGTCGGTATCCGCAAACCTAAACCTGCGTTTAATTCTGAGGTATTTATAAATGCCTCTTCACCCCCCAATTGTGTTTCGATACCCCCTTTTAAATTTATTTTAAATTGATCGAGGTTATGAAAAAGATTTTTGTGGGTGTAACTGAGATTTAATGAATTTCCCAATAGATAATCGGCTGTTGTGCTTGCATTTAGTTCATAGGAAACACCTTTAGCCGGCAGAGGGTCAAGTTTGATAAGCAGATCTATATATTGTAAATAAGAAGTGGAATCCCAGTTTTCCAATACTTCTACTGTTACATATTTATACATGCCTAAAGTACTAAAAGATGCAACAGTTCGCTGTATCAAGGAGTCGGAATAATTATTTTCCGGATTTATGAAAATACTGTTAGCAATGGATTTTGGTTCGTAGTTATTTTTTGAATTGATGAGATAATAATCTGTGCGCAATTTTTTTTGATCAACTCTTTTTATTTTACCATTTTTGGTCACTTCAAATTGTTTCTCGGAAGAATTATCGTGTTCTAAAAAGTATCGCAATAATTGATCGTCATTGATCTCTTTAAGCTCTCGTTTTTTCACCATTATCATTGCAGCGGTGTCATAAGCGGTTTTAATATAACGCTCCAATATTTTTTGTTGGCTTACCTTATTTACATTGGCGCTATCAGAAAAATGAATTGCGTAATCAGGGATAGTTCCTTCTACAAAATCAGTTTCAGAATTCGGGTAAACATAAATATTTTTTATCCTGAAAGGGTGATGAACAGTATCGTTTATTGGATTGCTTATTTTAACAAAAACATCCAATGAGTCGTTTCCGGAGGTGCTGTCCACTTCAAAATACACGTAGTCTTTTTGGAATCTATAATATCCTACATTGCGAAGGTTATCACTTAATCGTGATCGTTCCGCTTTTAAAAGATCAACATCAAATGGTTTGCCCGGCGCAAGTTTGCTTTTCTCCTCTATTCTGGTGATTCGATATGCTAATCCAACATCATTTATTTCATAATAGATATTGCGCATTTTATAGAGTGTATTTAAGGTAACCTCATAATTTACACTACCAGTTCGTTTCTTTTGATCGTAGGTTACCGAAGATGTTGAAATACCATAAAAAAAGCCGCGATTGTATAAATAATTATTGATACGTAACTCAGTTTCTGCAATAAGTACAGAATCTACAAGCTGAGGTTTTTTGCCGGCCTTTGTTGTGAGCCAAACTCTGAATCTGCTTGTATCCACAGCGAGTGGCTTTATTTTTTTTAATAATTTATCGTAGTCAAAAAGGAAAAAGAATTTAGTATCGTGTGTTTCCTGAAATTTAATATAATGGTCAATCCCTGTATCCCCAAGCATATAAAGTGAGGTTTTAAGTGGAATTATATTAAACAATTCATCATTTTTTTCCAGTTTGCTGAGGTCAACAAGAGCATCCGCAAGTTTATCGGGGTCAATATCACCAATAATAGAATCGGTATAAGTTACGGTGGTTTTGTCGTAGAGATATTCATTAGTTTTGAGATATTTAGTAGCATTGCATCCTGTAATAATAGGAATGGCGCATATAAAAACCGCTACTAACTGGTAAAATGATCTTCTATGTTGACGAAAGCCCGAATTAAACATTTACAAAACTTAAAACTTAAAAAGTATCGGCAAAATTATACCGAATTTGTTATAGAAGGAGATAAATTAATCACCGAGGCATTCGTGGAGAATGCAAATATTCGACTTATAGCAGCAACTAAAGCATGGATACAGGAGCATGGGCATTTAATTCCTATGCATTTAATACCGGAGGAAATCAGTGAAAAAGAAATGGAAAAGATATCCTCCTTTAAAACGCCACAAGCGGTAATAGCATTGATTGAAATTCCAAAACAAGATATAAAAAAAAGTATAAAAAATGGAGATTGGATCCTCGTTTTGGACGGCATTCACGACCCCGGAAATTTGGGTACAATAATCAGGTCGGCCGACTGGTTTGGAGTGCATACTATAGTTTGCAGTGAAGATTGTGTGGAGTTATATAACCCAAAAGTAATTCATGCAACCATGGGTTCGTTGTTCAGAGTGCAGGTATTTTACGAGAATATTGGGGAATTTCTTCAACAATCTACCAAAAACAAATACGCAGCCACCCTAAACGGAGAAAACATTTTTAACGTAAACTTTGAAAAAACAGGAATTCTAATAATTGGCAGCGAATCGCACGGAATTCGCCCTGAGGTCTTAAAACACTGCACAACCAGCATCTCCATCCCCGCCTATGGCAAAGCCGAATCGTTAAATGCCGCTGTTGCTACTTCTATTCTACTGAGTCGAATTCGGGGGTAGGTTTGGGAGGAGAGTCAGGCAATGACAATGGGTGAGTGGTGAGTAGGGAGTGGTGAGTTTGATCCTCCAAAGCCGAAAATTTTATTTCTTCCTAATGACTCTTGGCTAATGACTCTTGACTAATGACTCTTGACTCCTGACAATGGGTGAGTGGTGAGTAGGGAGTGGTGAGTTAGATCCTCCAAAGCCGAAAATATTATTTCTTCCTAATGACTCTTGACTCCTGACAATAGGTGAGTGGTGAGTGGGGAGTAGTGAGTTTGATCCAACCAAGCCGAATATACTATTTCTACCTATTGATTCCTGACTATTGAATTCTGCTTTGATTTGGCGATAATGGATCGGAGATTAATTTTCCATCAAAATCGGAAGCCCCTTTTTTTAACCTTAAACACTTTCCTTCCTTTTTTCCTCCTTAAAACCTTCCCCTTCGAATCTTCGAATCTTCTCTCTTCGAATCTTCACTACCTTTGATAAATATTCGGATCCACCCCTTCCCGTTTCGGAGTATTATCAGGTGGTGCATCTAAGGTTTGATCAAATATTTTTTCTTTGAAGTGCCACATGCCTTTTTTGAAGTAAAAACCGACATAGGTTCCGTCGGGGATATAAGTGAAATATATGCCTTCCGACAAGGGGTTTTCAGGTCGGAGGTAACTTATTACTATCATTTCAAGTTTGTCGTCATAATTTACATTCGGTGATGCGTCCTCTTTATATTCCACAACAATTCTTGTTTTTGGTTGAGGATTATCTTTCAATAAAAACATCGGAGATCCAAACATTGGTGAGCCAAATTGATCAAAAGTGAGCACATCAACAATTTTTTTATTACTCCATTTATCATTTCCATCCCATCCAAATAATAAATAATAATCCTGTTTTTTATAACGCTGTTTTACGATATTAAAATAGATACATCCATACCAGCTATTTGCAGAGAGAACCGTATCCTGTTCGTTTCCGATAAATAAACTCATGTCGATCAAAGGCGTCATTTTTAATGTGGTATTGTTCATCTGAATTGTGCCATAATACCTGTACGACTGGTCTTTCATGGTTAATTGCCAGGTAATAATGCGAAAATTATCATCTTCAGGTTTGACGATGGAAATTGTTTTAAGGGAATCGAAAGGGTAGAGGTATGAATTTTCAATTTTAAGGGCTTGTACCAATCTTTTCAAAAATTGAATACAAGCAACTTCTCTTATTTCCCAATTCTTACTTTGAACTGCAGAATCGCCCAAAAACTGTAAGGTATCCTCATATTGCTGCAGTTTTAAAAAATTCTCGGGAGTGATCTCCGAACTTTTCTGAGCATTAGCAACAGATGCAGAAAAAACTAAAATGGCAAAAATGATTTTTCTCATTAACTATTTTTGGCTGACAGGTAGGAATTACATTCCAACAAACACTATGAAATGCAAAACTCAACCATATAAATGATATTTGGGTTAGATTTATTGTGTGGAAAGATGTGAATATTCTTGATAATTAATCGATTTAGGACACGGGAGCGAAACGCTGTATCATGTATCGGGTATCGGGACACGGGAAAACAAACTGTGGAATTTTTTAATTTCGAAGAAATTAAAACTCAGAACTCAGAACTCAGAACTCAGAACTCAGAACTCAGAACTCAGAACTCAGAACTCAGAACTCAGAACTCAGAACTCAGAACTCAGAACTCAGAACTCAGAACTCAGAACTCAGAACTCAGAACTCAGAACTCAGAACTCAGAACTCAGAACTCAGAACTCAAAACTCAAAACTCAGAACTCAGAACTCAGAACTCATCACATCCTTTCAATCACAATCGCACTCGCACCCCCACCACCATTACAAATTCCTGCGCAACCATATTTCGCGTTGTTATTTTGAAGTGCACTCAATAAAGTAATCGTAATTCTCGCACCAGAACTTCCAACTGGGTGTCCGATAGATACGCCACCACCATAAATATTAGTTCTGTCGTGGCGAATTCCGAGGTCTTTCATGTTTGCAAGAGCGACCACGGCAAATGCTTCATTTATTTCAAAATAATCGATATCACTTATCTCCAGACCTGCATTTTTAATTGCTTTAGGCATTGCCTTGGCTGGCGTTGTAGTAAACCATTCCGGAGCTTGTTGTGCATCGGCAAAACCGATAATTTTAGCCAAGGGTTTTATTCCCATGGCCTCTACTCTTTCTTTGCTCATTAAAACTACTGCAGCTGCGCCATCGTTGATATTACTTGCATTTGCAGCCGTTATGGTTCCTTCTTTTTCGAAGGCCGGAGATAGGGTTGGAATACGATCCATTTTCACCTTGGTATAATCTTCATCTTCACGAATAATTATAGGTTCACCCTTTTTCTGAGGAATAACAACCGGAACCACTTCGTTAGCGAAATGTCCATCTTTCCATGCTTCCGCTGCTCTGCGATAACTTTCTATTGCATAATTATCCTGATCTTCTCTCGAAAATTTATATTCTCTTGCACAGGTCTCCCCGCAGCTTCCCATGTGTTTGTTGCCATAAGGATCCCACAGGCCATCTTTAATAACTCCGTCAGTAACTTCCTTATTTCCCATTTTAGCTCCCCAACGCTCACTTGCGAGATAATAGGGAACATTACTCATACTTTCCATTCCTCCTGCTACCACAATATCGTTGGTTCCGAGCATAATTGATTGAGCACCAAGCATTATTGCTTTCATTCCCGAAGCACAAACTTTATTAATAGTTGTGGATGGAGTGGAATCCGGAATACCTGCCGCCAACATAGCTTGTGTTACAGGAGCCTGTCCGATATTAGCGGAAAGCACATTTCCCATATACACTTCCTGAACATCTGAGAATTGTATTCCTGAACGTTCAACAGCAGCCTTAATAACATGAGCACCTAGTTGTGGTGCGGTTAACGACGCTAATCCTCCCCCAAAACTCCCGATAGGTGTGCGGGCAACGGCAACGATATATACTTCTTTCATAATTTCTTTTGATTATTAATGAGTTGGCGCAAAATTAAGTTTCAAAAACGAGAAAAATGAATGTACCAATTAACAGCCGAACCTGCGGTCCAAATGTACCAATGTACCGATTAACAGCCGACCTTCGGTCTTGATGTACGGATAATGCCTCGACCTACCAGGTTTTTTTTAACCTGTGAGGTCTGAGGAAGGGTGAAGAAATGTACCAATTAACAGCCGGACCTGCGGTCCAAATGTACCAATGTACCGATTAACAGCCGACCTTCGGTCTTGATGTACGGATAATGCCTCGACCTACCAGGTTTTTTTAACCTGGTAGGTCTGAGGAAGGGAGAAGAAAATGTACCAATTAACAGCCGGACCTGAGGTCTCGATGTACTGATAATGCCTCGACCTACCAGGTTTTTTTTAACCTGTGAGGTCTGAGGAAGGGAGAAGAAAATGTACCAATTAACAGCCGGACCTGCGGTCTTGATGTAACAATTTGGACCTGCGGTCTAGATGTACCAATTCGGACCTGCGGTCTAGATGTACCAATTCGGACCTGCGGTCTTGATATACCAATAAACAGCCGGGCTTCGATCAATTACTAAATTACCCGACTATCAAATTAACAAATGGTAAGCCTCGACCTACCAGGTTTTTTTTAACCTGTGAGGTCTGAGGAAGGGTGAAGAAATGTACCAATTAACATCTGGGCTTCGAATAATTACCAAATTACCAAACTAATAAATTAACATATTAATAATTATTTCGTTATTCGAACAAAATTTCCTTTTCCAACTACAATATTTTGCTCTTTAATTATTAATGAATAATTCTCTTGTTTTAAATCTTTTATCGATAAAAATATTTTATCTGAACCTTGAATTAATATTTTGGATACAATTTTTCCGGTTATATCATAAACAATTAATTCACCATTGGAGATTTGGTTTTGCAGTTGGATGGTAATTGATTCTGAGGAAGGGTTTGGATAAATTAAACAATTTTGAATTGCAGGATCATTTATTCCGGTTTCAAGAAATACAGTTTTGCAAACTACGTCGTATCCTCCGGCATTAGTAGCAATGAGACAAATATCATAATTACCTTCTTCAGTGTATACATGTGTTGGGTTTTGTTCGGTGGATGTATTTCCATCACCAAAATCCCAATCCCATGCAAAGGGATCGTTGGTTGATTCATCTACTAATGCAATTCCGAGATCGATAATTAAATAAGAAAATTCTGCATTGGGTACTGCAATAGCCTCTTCTATAAGTATATCTTGACAATAAGTATTTGACCCTCCTGCATTTGTTGCAGTAAGACAAACTGTAAATGTGCCTTCGTCAATGTAAGTATGAAAAGGATTTTGCACTGTAGAAGTCGAGCCGTCACCAAATTCCCATTCCCAGGCAAAGGGATCAAGGGTTGATAGGTCGGTAAATGCAACCATGGGATCGCCTGTATAACTAAATGCTGCTTCCGTTGTTGCATAACTGCTGATCGTTACTGTTTTACAAACATAACTTGTCCCACCCGGATTGCCTGCCGATAAACAGGCAGTGTAATCTCCATTTGCCAAATAGGTATGTTCCGGATTTTGCAGAGCCGACATTTCGCCGTCACCAAAAAACCAATCCCATGTGGAAGGAAAATTTGTTGTCATATCGGTAAAAATTACTGTTGGGTCGCCGGTAAATGAATAATCAGCAGAGGGAGGATAATAAGTATTTAAAGTATCACAATACGTATCCGAACCAAAATCATTCGTGGAAGTTAAACACACGATAAAAATTCCGGGTTCAGGATAAGCGTGTACGGGATTTAAATCAGTGGAAGTGCCTCCATCACCAAAATCCCAGAAATAGGTTACACCATCAATACTCTCATTTAAATAATATACTTCCGATCCAAAGCCCACATACTCAATATAATAACTATAATTTGCAATGGGAGCGTCGCCACCACCTTCAGAAGCATGTAAATTATTAATTGTTATCAGGGATAAAAGGAGGAGTATATAATTTTTCATGAATGTAAATTTACCAAATTGATTAAATAGTTTTATATTGCGGGATAAAATTTAATACTATTTACTTTTCGAAAGCATTCGTATTATTAAAGTTTGATAATGATTGGAAGTATTAGTTACTGGATTGTTGGAGTTATTCTTGATTTTTATCCTTTCGCACTCGCATTCGTCCTTTTTTTTCATTTGAGTAAATCTTTATTTAAAGGATTAGACCGGTCATTAATTTTGCAAATAATAAATGTCTGGACTGCGATTGCAGCATTAGCGATGTTTTTTTGGTTGCCTGATTTTAGTTATTATAGTTTTGGGGATGTTGGTGAGGAACCAGAATTTAAAATTGATCCTGATTATGAATGGTTAAGGATAATTCATATAATATTTTCAATTACCTCAATTCTACTTCCTCAAATTTTTTGGATAAAACAAATTAGAAAAAATATTTGGATATCAATATTAGTCATGATCATTTGTTCAAAGTTTTTATTCGAAATATATTACTCCTATATTTTAGATATTGATCTTTCATTCAGCAATATTTTCTATTTTAGGTTGAAGGAGGAAGTTAAGTTTTTTGTTAGGCATAACATTCCATCATTGGGATTCTATGTATTAATTGTATTAATTCCATACTATAAAATTGTAAAATCGGCAAAGTATAAAGTGCCGGAATAACAAATTTTCGGAATCCTAATTTTTCGAGAATTGTCTAAATTAAATAATTACCTTCTCAATTAAATTACTCGCAAAACTATACGGTATCTCCGCAAGCGAATTTATTTTTTTTGTGAGGATTAGATTTGCTTTTTTGCCAACTGCAATTGTTCCCACTTCATTTTCGAGTTCCATTGCAGCGGCGCCATTTATAGTTGCAGCATTAATTGCTTCTTCGGGAGTTAGTTTCATTTGGGTGCAGGCAAGGGCAATTACAAAGGCCATATTTCCGGATGGTGCAGTGCCAGGATTAAAATCACTTGCCAATATCAAGGGTAATCCCGCGTCAATTATTTGTCGCCCCGGTGTATACGGAATATTGATAAAAAAGGAACACCCCGGCAGAGCAACAGGTAAGGTTTTGCTGTTTTTTAAGGCGTCTATCTCGGTTTCATTTAAATATTCTAAATGATCAACACTAAGCGCATTGTTTTTTATCGCAATATCTATTCCTCCGCTATTGGTAAATTGATTTACATGGATCTTCCCTTTTAAATTATATTTGGAAGCAGCCTGTAAAATTTCATCCGTTTCCTCATTTGTAAAATATCCCTTTTCACAAAATACATCACAATAATCGGCGAGACCTTCACCTGCGATTTTTGGCAACATCTCTTCAATAATTAATTTGATATAACCACTGCGATCATTTTTATATTCGGCAGGAATTGCATGTGCACCGAGAAAGGTTGATCTGATCAATACTTTACTTTTTTCCCTTAGTGTTCTAATTACACGAAGCATTTTAAGTTCTGCTTCTAAAGTAAGTCCATATCCGCTTTTAATTTCAATTGCTCCGGTTCCGAGCTGTTTTAATTCTTCCAGTCGCACCCAGGCTTTGTCGAATAATTCCGATTCCTCCATTAACATTAATTTTTTAACGGAGTTTAAAATGCCTCCACCGGCAGCTGCAATTTCTTCATAAGATTTTCCCTGAATGCGCATGGCAAATTCATCCTCGCGATTTGCGGCAAAAACCAAATGAGTATGGCTATCGCAAAAAGCAGGTAATACCATTTTATCTGTTGCGTCGAATATTGTATTTGCATTTTGAGGTGCATTGTTCATCTCCCCGAATCCTGTAATTTTATCATTTTCCATTAATAACCAGGCATTGTTTATATGGGGTATTTCGGACATATCCTTTCCCGAAACAAGTTTTCTTGTCCCGTTATCAGTTTGCCAGAGAGTTTTGATATTTTGAATCAGAGTGGAAGCCATACGTTCGCCTGCAAATATGCATGAAATCCCGCTAAACCTAAAATGCAACAGATTCTCATTATTTTCGCACTTATGGCGGGGAATAGTTTTGGTAATTTATTTCGCATCACCACCTTCGGTGAATCGCATGGTGTGGCACTTGGCGTTGTTATTGATGGTTGTCCCCCGGGATTAAAACTTGATATTCCATTCATGCAAAATGAAATGGCACGACGCAAACCGGGACAGTCGAAAATTACAACTCAAAGGCAAGAGGGTGACGAATTTGAAATTTTAAGCGGTGTTTATGATGGAATTACAACAGGAACTCCAATTGGGATAATAATTCGCAATGAGGATCAAAAATCTAAAGATTATTCGCATTTGGTAGATAATTATCGACCTAGTCATGCCGATTTTACTTATGATGAAAAATACGGTTTTCGCGATCACCGGGGTGGAGGAAGAAGCAGTGCCAGAGAAACAGCCGCCCGTGTTATTGCAGGTAGCATCGCGAAACAAATTTTAATAAAAAATAATATCACTGTTCAGGCTTATGTAAATTCGGTGGGAGAAATTAAACTGAACAAACATTATACTGAATTGGATCTTTCAAAAACAGAGGATAATATTATTCGTTGTCCCGATGAAAACATCGCACAACAAATGATAGATTTTATTGCGGAAATAAAAAAACAAGGTGATACAATAGGTGGAACAATTTGTTGTGTTATAAAAAATTGTCCTTCGGGAATTGGTGACCCTGTATTTGATAAATTACATGCAACATTGGGAAAAGCGATGTTGAGTATTAATGCTGTTAAAGGATTTGAATATGGTTCCGGATTTTCAGGAACAAAAATGAAAGGATCGGAACATAATGATATTTTTGATTACGATGCTGATAATAAAAAGATCATTACCAAAACAAATAATTCGGGCGGTATTCAGGGTGGAATAAGCAATGGGATGGATATTTATTTTAATGTGGCATTTAAACCTGTGGCCACAATTTTACGTCCGCAGGAAAGTGTAAATAATAATGGGGATAAAATTGTAGTGGAAGGGAAGGGGCGACATGACCCTTGTGTATTGCCAAGGGCAGTGCCGATTGTGGAGGCAATGGCGGCGTTGGTGATTGTGGATCATTTGTTATTGCAAAAAGCATTGGGTGGGGAAGCGGACGCTTCAAGGAACATTGCACAAGCGTAACGCTTGCGCTATTTGGACAAGGAATAAAGAACCCGTCAGTGGCCGGGCAGGCATTAATTGGATATCGTAACCCTGAAAACCCTGCTAACCTTGTAAACTTTTGCTAACTCAAAACTCAGAACTCAGAACTCAGAACCCGGAACTCAGAACTCAGAACTATGCAATATTGGTATATCACAGGAACAGGCTCAGGATTAGGAAATGCAATTGCACAGGCAGTGCTAATGCGTGGTAATACAAAAGTGTTTGGATTATCAAGACATCAAACAATTTCTCATCCTAATTATGTGCATCATATTATTGATCTTTCGGATCTGGAGCAAACTAAAAAATTTAAATTTGAACCCTTTAATAAAAATGATCAGGTAGTTTTAATTAATAATGCAGGTTCCTTAGGCAAGATCGGATTTGTTGGAAATGTGGATGATGAAACTATTATTGAAACCTATAATCTGAATTGTATCTCTCCGCATATTTTAATGGGAAAATTTATTGCGGAATATTCGGGTTGGGAATGTAAAAAAGTAGTTATTAACGTTTCTTCCGGTGCTGCTACAACACCTTATGATGGTTGGGGAATTTATTGTGCCAGTAAATCGGCGCTTGAAATGCTTACACTCTGTGTTGCAAAAGAACAGGAACTCATATTAAATAATATTAAATTTTTCTCCGTTGCACCGGGTGTTATGGATACTGCCATGCAGGAACAGATCAGAAATATTGACCCCGGAGTTTTTTCCCGAAGAGAAAAATTTGTAGATCTCAATAAAAATAAACAACTTTATGATGTGCACGCTGTAGCGGAAAAGTACCTTGAAATTGTAGATAATGCGTATACAATGAAGGAAACTATTCAAAGAATTGTTTTATGATCTATTTTTTACTTGCGCTATTTTCATTTTCCAAACCGGATCAAATTCAGGCCGACCGCATTGTAATAAATGCAAAAATATATACTGTGGATTCTGCTTTCTCTGTTGCAGAAGCTATGGCTATTTTTGATGGTCGCATTATGGCAGTTGGTTCAAACGATTCAATAATGGCAAATTATTGGTCGCTTACGGTGGATGATATGGAGGGCAAAATAATTTATCCCGGTTTTATAGATCCGCATTGTCACTTTTTAAATTATGGTATCCAAAAATCATATACCGATCTTACAAATACAACATCATTTTTGGAAGTAACCGAAAGAATTAAATTACACAATGCCTCCAAAACCGGCGGTTGGATAATTGGCAGAGGTTGGGATCAAAATGATTGGGAGATAAAAGAATTCCCGGATAAAACCGCATTGGATCAGATATTTCCCGACAAACCTGTTTATTTAATTCGTGTGGATGGGCATGCTGCACTTGTAAATACTAAGGCAATGGAGGTGACAGGTATTAATGAAAAAACTGTTATAGAGGGCGGAGTAGTTGAATTAAAAAATGGTAAATGCACAGGTATTTTATTGGATAATGCAATGGAGCTTGTAAATAAAAAAATGCCGACTAAATCTAAAACATTTTTGCAAAATGCATTATTAACCGCACAGGAAGATTGTTTTGAAGTGGGATTAACTTCTGTGCAGGATGCTGGTTTGGATGTATGGGAAATTCAAAACATAAAAGCCCTCGACGAAGCGAAAAAATTGGAGATGCGAATGTATGTAATGGTAAATGCCGGGGAAAAAAATTATAATTATTTTAGAGAGAATGGTGGAATTTTTACACATCATTTGCGCGTGCAATCATTTAAATATTATGCTGATGGTGCACTTGGAAGCAGAGGTGCATCCCTATTAAAACCGTATTCTGATGATGCAGGTAATACAGGTATATTATATTTTCCATACGATTCATTATTAAAGGAAGCACAAAAAATATATGATATGGGATTTCAAATGTGCACCCATGCGATCGGCGATTCGGCAAATAGAAATATGTTGAATATTTATGGTGCCATTTTGCAGGGTAAAAATGACCTGCGATGGAGAATTGAACATTGTCAGGTCGTGAATAAAAATGATATCAATAAATTCGGTAAATATTCTATAATTCCATCAGTGCAACCCACTCATTGCACAAGTGATATGTATTGGGCAGATGAAAGGTTAGGTGCCGAAAGAATTAAATCGGCTTATGCATATAAAGACCTGTTAAAACAAAACGGATTTATAGTAAATGGTTCCGATTTTCCGGTGGAAGGAATTAATCCGCTTTTTGGATTTTATGCTGCAGTTTCCCGAAAAGACCAAAAGAATTTTCCAGAAAAAGGATTTCAAAAAGAAAATGCTTTAACCCGTCAGGAAGCATTAAAGGGCATGACCATCTGGGCTGCCTATAGCGCTTTCGAAGAAGATGAAAAGGGAAGCCTGGAACCCGGAAAATATGCCGATTATACTGTTCTCGAAAAGGATATTATGACCATTCCTGAAAATGAATTGTGGAATGTGAAGGTGTTGCAAACTGTTGTGGGAGGGAGGGTAATGTATGATGCTAAATAATAATAGATCTCGTGGAATTACATCGAGACGGATTAAGATAAATTGTTATATTTTATTTCGATAAAGCTCAATAATTTTTTCCTGCGCACTTAAATGAAAGGTGTCTACATCAATTGAATTCTTTTTTTGTAATATTAATTGTATATGGAAGGAGTCTACTTGATTACAATCAATAATTAAATCGTAATCGGGAAAATATCCCATTGGCTCTTTAAATTTATTTATATTATCAGTTTGGAAAACCTGTATATACCTGCTTTTTTCAAAATTATATACTTCTATACTAAATCCAATATTTGTATCAAAGGAATATTCTGGTGAATGATCATCCTTTTTGCATTGAGTGAAAATAATAATTACAATGAGTAAAAGACTCAAAGCCGGAGTAATTTGAATTATTTTTTTATTGTTCAATTTTTAAAAAAAAAATACGATAAATTAATTGGAAAAAATGTGGCTTCATTCCAATTAAGAAATGAAGCCACATATAAATTTTTATACTAAGGATTAGGCAGCAGTTTTATTACCTCTTCCCAACATCCAACCAACTGCTCCTCCTATAACAAGTCCCATAACACCGCTTGCTAAAATATCAACTATAAAAACTGAATACGAGGTATACCAATTCATACCTGTTAAATACCATGTGCTCGTCCAGGCGCCAATTAATAAAACTACAATCGCGCCCATAATTGCGCCTTTCCCCAATGACCTGACTCCGGCGGAATTGAGTATATAACACATCAATATACCCTGTAAAATACTACTCACAACATATCCAATCATCGCATCTTCTTCAGGTTTCATCAACCCCTCATAGGTTTGAACATTACTTTCAAAATAGTCCATAAGCAGGAGGCCGTAAAGCAGGAATCCCATTAAAAAACTAACTACAGCGCCAACTAAGGCTGCTAAAATTGTTCTTGAGTTCATAATAGTGGTTTTTTTGGTTAATAAATGTTTAGAAAGCTAAAAATTAAAAATTAGATTTCAAAGAGAGAGATTGTGGATAAGGAAATTGACAATTGATAATTGACAATGGGTCAAGCATTGAAAGATTTAGCTCCGAATAAGCCTGGAGTGAATAGTAAATGGTGAGTGGTGAGTGGTGAGTTTGATCCTTGAAAGCCAATTATTTTCACTCCTGACAAATGACTCTTGACTTATCTGAATGCTTATAGGCGTATTAACTCAGAACCCAGAACTCAGAACCCAGAACCCAGAACTCAGAACCCCGAACCCAGAACCCCGAACCCCGAACTCAGAACCCCGAACTCAGAACCCAGAACTCAGAACCCCGAACTCAGAACTCATTCATGATAAATCAACATCGGAACATTTTCATGAAACACCAGTTTCTTCGTCATACTGCTTTCGAAAACCTCTAACCAGTATTTTTTTTGTTTTAAAACTACAAGAAGATCAATGTCGCGACTTTGGATGAAGTAGTCGATACCATCAATAATGTTTATGTTATCAATCAGTTCGAAGCTGATAAGTCGCCTGTTTGCTTCCGTTTTGTATTGCTGAATAAAATCGTCGATGATAGCATTTTCAACATCGAGGTTGCTATCATGAACGTGGAAACATTTAATATGTGAATTCTCAAAATTGGAGGCTAGTTCTATTATTCGGCTAATTATACTATTGTCATTAAAAGTGAGATCCGTAGCATATGCGAAATTCGTGATCGTATTGATCTCATAATTCTCCGGCACCGTAATTATGGGTTGATCGCATTTTCTAATGATGGAGGCAACGTCGTTCCCTCCAAGAAATCGTTTCACTTTTTTAGCACTTTTAACACAAAGAACAACAAAAGCAGCATTAACTTCCTTCGCTGCACGCGCAACTTCCTCACCCACAAAACCCATTTTCAACATACCGGAAACTGAGATCATTTCCGGATAATTGTTGCTGTATTTGTCGCGAAGTGTGTCTTTAAAGAGTTTTAGTCGCTCTTCCATGGCAGTTTCGGTTATCTGCATCATATTTTCCGACATATCATTAAATCTACCCTCATCCATACTCGGAAAGGTCATAGGTAAGGGGTAAACATGTATCAGGGTTATGGAAATGTTCAGTTTTTTTGCAATATTCAGCGCAAATTCAAAGGATTTTGCTGATTCATCACTGAAATCGGTCGGAAAAAGAATACTCATTGCTCTTTAGTTTGTGTAAATCTACTGTAGAAATGAATATTTTGTGATAATAATTCTTCAATTTCTGATGAAGGATATGGATTTCCACAAGCTAAAAGGTGGATATCAATGCGCTAACTCCTGCTTTTAGCGATATTTGCGGGAGGAAATAAAATATTTGTAGTACCTGTAACCTTTCCCGCACTTCAAACGCCATATTGTCGGATGACACCAAAAGAATATAACCAGATAGTGGATTTATGGGCTGATGGTGTCTATCGGTTCATCCGGAAAAATCTAAGAAGCGACGACGATTCGCACGATATCGTTCAAAACGCCTTCGAAATTTTATGGAAGAATCACGAAAACGTTCAATTTGACAAGGCTAAAAGTTATCTGTTCAGCACTGCGTATCACAATATGATAGATCATATCAGAAAACATAAACGAATGGATTATGTGGAGGAAATTGATGAGGCAGCAAGAGGTGGAACCGCAGATGTGCAGGTAGATGTAAAAGAAGCCATCGAAAAAGCACTGGCAAAATTACCGGAGGTGCAAAAAAACTGTGTATTGCTTCGCGATTATGAAGGATATGCATATGATGAGATAGGAGAAATTTTGCAGTTGAGTGAAAGTCAGGTTAAAGTTTATATTTTTCGTGCAAGACAAAGTTTAAAAGAATATTTAGTAAGCATTCATCATTTAATATGAAAATAACGATCAATAATTACGAAGAGTGGATGATAGATTACATAGAAGGTAATCTATCAAACGATCAGCGCAAACAACTGGCAGAATTCTTAGAATTCCACCCGGAGTTAAAAGCGGAACTCGAATTATTCGAACAAACAAAATTGCATCCCGATACAAATTTGGTTTTTGCAAATAAAGAGTTGCTGAAGAAAAAAGAAAACGGCAGAGTTATTACCATGATGAGTTGGGTGAAATACTCTGTTGCTGTTGCAGCGGTATTAATGGTTTTTATCGGTGTTAGATATTTTAATAATGATACAGGTCAACCCATGGCAATAAAAAAATACGAATCTCAAAATACTGAAACGCAGGTTGCCTTTGATAGAAATACTGATTCTGTTACAAGAATTAAAAACGACGAAAAGGAACCACAACAACAATATTATGCAGAGGAAAAAAAGGAATTAAAAGTACAGGATGAAAATAAAGACGGACAGGAAGATAAAAAACCAAAATTAGATCTGCAAAGAGAAGATATAAATACTATTACCGGAATTGAATTAGCACACGTTGAGGAAATTAAAATGGATCCCAAACATTTCGATATAAATTCAATTGAAAATGTAAAAACCAGAGACGATAGAGATTTGGCTAAAATCAATAAAAAGGACAAGGAAATAACCAATATATCATTAAACGATAATAGCACTGTTGTGGATTGGTGGAATGATGCGGTTGCAATAGGAGGGGAGATGGAAAATGTTGTTTCCGGAATTTTGGAATACGATTTTGATCCCTTTGAAAAAAAGACAGGTGGTGAAGAAGTTTTAAAAACACGCAGCGTAAATATTTTTGGATTCAATTATTACAGCAGAAAAAAAACAAATAATTAAAACACAATAAAAATTAAGATTATGAAAAAATTAGTGTTAATAGCAGCAGTTCTGATGAATGTGGTCATCGCAGTGGCACAGGTTGATCCTCCAGCCCCACCGGCACCTCCGGAAGCACCTGTTTTAAAGGTGGAAGGTGATAAGGTTACGATCACAACCGAAAATGGAGATATTTGGGTAATTGATAATAACATGGTGAGTAAAAATGGAAATGTTATCGTAAGTAATTCTGAGGATATGGAAGATGAAATAGAAGATATTCAGGATGAAATTGAAGACATTCGTGAAGAATCGGCAAATTTAACTCCCGGTTCTGAAGAATATGAAGATCTTCAGGATGCATTAAATGATCTACAGGACGCATTATATGACCTTGGCGGATATTCCTATGAATATAATTATAAAATGGATACTTTACCTGGTGATTCTACCTCCGTTGTAGTTGGAAATTGGAGATTGATTGTTAAGGAAGATGGTGATGATGATGTTGATGTGTCATTTGGAAAAGTTCCGGATGTGGAAGAAGTGGATGATCATTATGTTGATGTTTATGATACAGAATGGTTTCTTTTTGATCTTGGATATAATACTTATTTAAATGCAGATCATGAGGTGCAGGTAGAAGCTCCTTACAATGCAATGGAAGATCTGAAAGCATTTGGTTCATGGGATGTTAATTTACATTTATTTCGTTCCAGGGTAAATATTGCTAAAGGATACTTAAATTTTAATTACGGTTTAAGTTTCGAATGGCATAACTTCCGATACAACGAATCGTTTGTGATATTACCTAAAATGGATTCGGTTACACTGGAATTCGAAAATGGCGAAGCAGAAGCTTACGACTTTAAAAAGAATCGTTTTTCAACCACGCATTTTACCTTGCCGGTAATTATTGGATTCGAAACAAAACCTTGGGATACCGATAAAAGTTTCCGCATGGGATTTGGATATAGCCCTGGTATTATGCTTAAAGGAAAAACAAAAATTGAAAGTGATAATGGAACAGATAAAGTAAAAGATGATTTTAATCTCGCACCCTTCCGCCACGAATTAAATTACATGATAGGTTACGGAGATTTTAATATCTATGCGAGTTATGATGTAAATGGAATGTTCAGAGAAGGTGAAGGTCCGGAATTGCATCCGTTCTCAGTAGGTCTTATAATTAGACAAGGATTTTAATAAATATCTTCTATATAGGTTTGGTCAATCTAAAAGGCAGAAAGTAATTTCTGCCTTTTTTTTACATTTAACTCTGCCTGATAATCTTAGTAACGAAGTAGTTGAATACTTAAGATTCGAAGGGAGAAGGGAGAAGATTCGAAGGGAAGGTTCTAAGGAAATAAAGGAAGGAAGGTTTGGTAAAGGTTTAAAAAGGGTGCACTCATTTTTGAGAGAAAATTTTACATCCAACCCTTAATTTTCACTCAGTAATAAAATTTCCAATATAATGTAGTCAAATCCTATGTCAAATTTCCAATGTCCTTTATCAAGTCCCGTGTCCTATGTCCTGTGTCCTAAGTCCCCCTCCGGAAATATCTGCAAACTCTCCGGTTTTTTTTCACGACTTAACTTAATGTTAATTATTGTGGCAATTAGAAAACATGCTGTTACCAGCCAATAACCAAACTTCATTTCAAACTCCAGATTCAGATCAAAATTTAGTTTTCCATTTCCTCCATTTTGGGCTTCGGCTAGTTTTGATTTGAGATTTATCATTAAGCCAAGCATACAAATAAAACCGATGGCAGATATTATTGCCTGTAAAACATACCCGGTGCGGAATTTTTTAACGAGGAATAAAAAAATTCCCATAATGGAGGCAAGCATCGCATTTAAAGCAAAAATATTGGGGTCGTAACGCTCCATTTTTGCTGTTTCCTCTTCTCCTGAATTAGTAATATCAAAATCCTGTTTGTATCCGGTAACTAACTCAATTCCATTTATAGTATCTAATTTCTGTTCATTGCAATTAATATCCGTGAACGGTAAAAAAAATCCGAAAAAAGCAATTAGTAAACTGAAAGGGGAAAGAAATTTTATTGGTGAATGCATATTATTTAATTGCGTTTAAAACGATATTATAAATGTTAAATGGTTTTTAATTATTAAAATGGAAATTACATCATAATAATTGTGCGATCATTAATTCACTTCTTCCACTTCAACAACATCAAAATTCACAACTTGCTCAATTATACCTTTGTTTGCGATAACAACAACTCCTATCTCCTCCGTTTTTTTATTTCGCCATAATTCAATTCCATCCCATTTATCACCGCATCGGTTGGTGATCTTACCTCCGTCAATAATTAATTTACCTCCCGGTTTAACAATTATTTTAGCTTGTTCGGGTAATGATACTATGCTTTTAATTGTTAATGTTGCGCCACCTCTTATTTCAATATCCCCCCAAAGATCTTTTATTCCATTCCAAACAATATTCTGATTTTTTGTAATTACCACCCGATTAAATGCATGATACTCGCACCAATAAGGAATGGCATATTTTCTTGCTCCGTCAGTTTCTTTTGCAAAATTGTATTCTATTTTACCTATCTGGCATGGACTAACAGCTTGCTGACTCCAATTATAATCCATCATATTATTACTGATAACACCATCACAGGGAGCTTTTCCTGTTTCACTCCAGCACCCGGGATTTTTCGGTGTATCATCACATCCATCATCCCAATTCCAGCTGTGGTTTAAACCGAAACTATGGCCGAGTTCATGATTCATTAATTTGGAAAGAAAATAGGCATCATGCGTATAGGTGGATCCGTCATCTCTATATTTTACCAAAGTTGACTGCAAATGCATACTAAATAATTTGATGCTTCCATTAAAAGAAATTCCCGACAAGGTGCCTCCGCCATAGGTGGGTGAATCGAGACTATCGGGAACATGTTCCATTAAAAAAATATTGATAACGGAATCGTTGCCGATCCCGTATTTTTTTAAAACAGTTTGATCGGTTAATGAAGCATAACCTTTTTTAAGACTTCGGTTCCAAAAACAGAGAGAATCATTTTTATGAAAATAAATTGCATCCTGACCGGTTTCGGCATCTTTTTCTAAAACCACACGTATTCCAATTGGTAAAACTTCGGTCAAATTTCCTACCGGTAAATTCATTTTATGGTTATTCGACCAGCGAAAATTGCTTTGATCAACCAGATCGCGACAAAATTTTCTTCCTGCAGCCTCATCAAAATTTCCTGTTCCATCACTTCGCTGCATAATGTGAAAATTAATTCTCACATACCTGATTTGTGATGCCAGTGGATGTCCGGGATCAGGAATATAATTTGTAATTTTTTTATATTCAGGGTCTGTATAGGGAATTTCTTCTTTTAAAAGATCAGAATTTCCGGCATACTTGATAATAACCTTTGAGCAAGAATTCAAAAGAATGACCGCTATTATAAAGATAGATAGTTTCACCAGATTAATATTTACGTAATTTTGTGCCATGTTTGTATAGAACAAGCACTAAAATACAAGAAAAATTATGAAAAAATTATTTGGAGTTTTAACGTTTATCTCCCTATTCGTATTTGTTTCCTGCAATACCAGGGAAAAAGAGCTTGAGGAAATTTCTGAGGCATCCATTGAAATGGATAGTGTTTTAAGAACTAATCCTGTGTTATCAGTTGAACAACGTGTAATGGCGGAGGACCTTATTCAAGAGTATATGGAATTTGCAAATAAGTATCCTGAAGATTCGTTGGCACCCCAATTTATTTTTAAATCGGCAATGCTTTTTCATTTTATTCCATTTTATGATAAAGAGCTCAATACTTTAGAATTGTTGGCTGAACGGTATCCAGAATCAGAATATGCTCCACAAGCGTTAGTAACAGCAGCACGCGTAAGTGAAGAGAATGTGAATAATATTGAAAGGAGTATTAAATATCTTCAGCAAATTAAGGATAAATATCCTGAAAGCCCTTATGCTACAAATATTGATCTGCAAATTGAATATGCAGGAGATGATGAAGCTTTACTGGATGCTATAATGGAGAGAAATGGCGTTGATCTTGATTCTTTGCTGGAAGCTGCAGATTCAATTGATGCTGTGAAAAAGTGACCGAGCAATTAATTTACGCAATTCCTCTTTTTTAATATTCTGATATAATTTTCCTTCGCGGGCATAACTTATTTCTCCCGTTGCTTCAGAAACTATAATACAGGTTGCATCACTTTGCTCCGTAATTCCCAATCCGCTTCGGTGGCGCAGACCGAATTTTGCAGGAAGATCAGGATTATCTGATAAGGGTAAAACGCATTTCGCGGAAGCAATTTTATGATCAGCAATAATCAAAGCTCCATCGTGTAAAGGACTGTTCTTATAAAATATACTTTCAATGATATCTTTCGAGATCATTGCGTTTATCTGAATTCCGGTATTTTGATAAAAGCGGAGGTGAGAAGTTTGTGGAATTACGATCAAGGCTCCGGTTTTCATGTTACTGAGATTGAGTATAGCCTCCGTTAATTCATTTACTTCCTTGTGATTATATTCTCCGGCGCGAATCTTTTTTAAACTCATGGAACGCCAGAATTTTACTTTTCTGAAATCGCTGCTTCTACCCACATATAAGAGAAAACGCCTTATTTCGGGTTGAAAAACTATTAATAATGCAATTACACCAACATTAATAAAGGCTCCGAGAATTTCACTCATCAATCGCAATTCCATGGCCTCTGTAACCAAACTCAAAACATATATTACGATCAAACCAATAAAAATGGTGAAAGCAAGGCTGCCTTTAACTAATCTGTATAATTGAAATAAAATGAATGCAACTAATAATATATCGATAATATCGATAAAGGTGACCTCCAAAAAACCAATTTGAATTTGTAGCAACATTTTATACTTTAACTATTGGCTAAGATAAACATCAGCCTTTTAATATTTCAATAATTATTAAATTCCTATTTTCCGTTCAAACATGGTAAAATGGAAATAATTTTTTCCTAAATTTTAAGTTGTGATACAATTTTAATCACTTCCTTAGCTTCCTTTATGTCATGTACCCTTAAAATGTCGGCTCCCTTTAGCAATAAAATAGCATGCAGGGCAGTACTACCGGTCAATGCTTTTTCAGGATTCACTTTTAATACTTTACAGATCATACTTTTTCGTGAAATTCCCACCATTACAGGCAATCCTATTTGTTTGATCACATCCAGATTTTTTGCAAGCAGATAATTATGTTCCGTTGTTTTGCCAAAACCAAAACCAGGGTCTATAATTATTTCTTCAATTCCCCGGCCTTTCAAAGAGTGAATATTTTTGATGAAAAAATCAAATACCTCCCTGGTAACATCCGAATATTGAGGCTCCACCTGCATAGTTTCCGGTGTTCCCTGCATATGCATCAACACGTAGGGTACTTTTGTTTCCGCAGCAATTTTAAATATTTCCGGATCATAATTTCCTGCCGAAACATCGTTTATCAAATTTGCGCCCGCATTTATTGATTCTTTTGCCACTTTACCATAAACAGTATCTATGGAGATGGGAACAGTTCCAAATTCCTTTCGAATGGCTTTTATTATGGGAATTACCCGAAGGATTTCCTCCTCTGCAGTAATTTTTTTCGCTCCGGGCCTTGTACTCATCCCTCCAACATCAATTATATCGGCTCCTTCCGAAATTAAACGAGCAGTGTGTTTTAGTGCCGCATCCACTTCTGAATAATTGCCACCGTCAAAAAACGAGTCGGGAGTCACATTCAAAATCCCCATCACAATGGGTGTGGATAAATCGAGCAAACTATCACCAATCCTCAATGTTTTGTTCGGGTAGAAATAAGTAGTTTTGTCCATATAATTTTACACCAATAATGAATACAGCAGTGTCGAAAACAAATATACAATATGACGAGGCAGTGGAGGGTTGCCGGAACATTTTCATAAAAAAAATAAAGGATTATGGCACATCGTGGCGCATTTTAAGGCCTCAATCGATAACTGACCAAATTTTTATTAAAGCGCAACGCATCAGAACCATCGAACAAGCGGGTACATCCAAGGTGAATGAAGGGATTGAAGATGAGTTCAGAGGAATTATTAATTATGCGGCCATAGCGTTGATACAATTGCAGCTTACTGACAAGGATCCTATTCAACTTGATGCTGATCGGGCATTGGAATTATATAATGAACAAATCAATTTGGTGAAATCATTAATGGAGGATAAAAACCATGATTATGGAGAAGCCTGGCGCGATATGCGGATCCCGTCTTTTACAGATCTTATTTTGATGAAAATTTTGCGTGTAAAACAAATAGAGGAAAATGATGGTAAAACTTTGATCTCCGAAGGTGTTGCCTCGCATTATATGGATATGATAAACTACTCAATTTTTGCATTAATAAAACTCAAGGAAAATGAAAAATAGTGTTTTGTGGTTTTGCCGGATATTTGTCGGCGGTTTATTTATTTTCTCCGGACTGGTAAAAGCGAACGACCCTGTTGGATTTGGAATTAAACTGGAAGAATATTACGACGTATTTGCAGAACGTTGGTCGTGGACCTCTTTTTTATTTAAAGCAGATTGGGTTTTGGATACCATAAATTTGCAGGCAGTTTTTTTAACCACACTGGAAGTTGCATTAGGTATTGCATTATTATTGGGATTATGGAAAAATCTTACTGCCTGGTTATTATTATTACTTATTGCTTTTTTTACCTGGCTTACAGGATACTCCGCAATTACAGGTTCTGTAACAGATTGTGGTTGTTTTGGTGATTTTATTCCGCTTACTCCATGGCAATCATTTTATAAGGATCTTGTGCTGATCTTTTTGATCATAATTATTTTCTTTCTCCGAAAAAATATTAAACCAATATTAAAACCTGTCCCTTCTTTTTTAATTTTTGTATTGGTTACAGGATTTGCATGGTGGGTTAATTCGCATGTATTAAAACACGATGTATTTTTCGATTGGCGCCCTTATGCTGTAGGAAATAATATTCCGGAATTAATGGTAATTCCCCCCGATGCAGAAAAAGATGTTGTGGAGATGAATTACAATTATTCGAATGTAAAGAGCGGTGAGAAAATTAAATTGAAATTTTTAAACACCGAACTCAGCGATAAAAACAAAATGGCGGAGCTGACAAAATATTCCAATGATAAAGAAAATTGGAAATTGGATACTTCGTATACTAAAATAAAAGTGAAAGGATTTCGACCTAAGATCATTGATTTTGCAGTTTCGGATGAGAACGATAATTATATTACAGATCAGATTCTGAACAATCCTGATTATACTATTATGGTGGTATCGGCACACTTCGATAAAACAAGCGATGAGGGATGGGAAAAAATACACAGCGTTCAACAAAATGCAGAAAAGGAAGGATTATTCACTTTTGCATTGGTTGCGGAGAGCAGAGAGGCTATAGAAACATTCCGTCACGAAAAACAAATGGCATTTCCCTTTTATACCGGTGATGGTAAGGTTTGTTTGACAATAGGAAGAACAAATCCAAACATCGTGCTTTTAAAAAATGGGACTGTGATTGATAAATGGAGCTGGCGCGATCTTCCATCATTTGAGGAAATAAAAGCCGAACATTTTAAAGACAGACCGGCAGTGGAATTAAAACCTGTTACCGATGAAATGTTTGTAGTGGGTGAAAATGTTGTTCCTAAAATTATTAGTTCCAAAGAACCGTATAATGAATTCTTTTTACAGGATAGTATTGGGGGAGATGTAACTGCTGTCACATTAAATGATTCGTCATCCATAAATATGGTGGTGATAAATGAATTGGGGCAAGATAAACTTACCGGCGATACATGGAAAGCGATTCTGACAGAGATGAAAAAGATGGATTCGACCGGACAAAAATATTTTGTAGTGAGCTCCGGGTCACCTGATATTCTAGTTTTGATGAAAAAGGCATCCGGATTAAATTACAGTTATTTTGTTTGTGATAAAGATGTTTTACATAAGATCATGAAAGAAAATACCGGTATAGTTTCTATTGAAAAAGGAATTGTAGTTAAAAAGGTAGTGGAAGGTGCTTTGATATAAATTACTATTTTAATTTATGTAGAGATAAAATTATTAAACCATTCAATAAGAGCAATTGATAAAATTTATTTTCAAACGTCTTCTTTACGGATTATTTGTTTTGCTCGGAGTGGTGATAGTGGTTTTTTTATTATTTCAACTGACTCGTATCAATCCGGAACGGCAGATAGCAGGTGAAAAAGCAGACAAACAGACCATCGAAAATATTAAAAGGGAGTTGGGTTTAGATCTGCCTGTGGGCCAACAATTACTCGTTTATCTCAACGATATTTCTCCATTGAGTTTTCACAATAATACCAACAGCGAATCCAGATATTTTTTAAATAAGGATAAATATGAATACGGAAAAATATTGTCTATTGGTTCCACTTCCTTTGTAATTAAAAAACCTTTTCTCAGTCGCTCCTATACAAGCAAAAGAAGGGTGAGTGAAATTTTATCTGAACGCATTCCGAATACTTTGGTTCTTGCGTTAACGGCAATGATATTTGCGACAGTTATCGGAATTGTTTTTGGCGTGGCAGCAGCTATAAAACCAAATTCGCTGCTCGACAGATTTTGCACTGCGGTAAGTGTTTTGGGAATTTCTTTTCCTTCCTTTTTTGTGGGAATTATACTCCAATTAGTATTTGCATATTTACTGGTTTCCATAACCGGATTAAACATGACAGGTGATCTTTACGTAACGGATGGTTACACCGGAGAAAAATATCTTGAACTTAAAAACCTCATACTTCCGGCCTTTGCTTTGGGAATTCGCCCAATTGCCGTTATTACACAACTTACAAGAAGCGCCATGATCGATGTGATGCATAATGATTATATCCGCACCGCCAGAGCAAAGGGATTAAATGAAAATACCATACTTTTTAAACACGCATTAAAAAATGCATTAAATCCTGTGGTTACCTCTGTATCCGGTTGGCTCGCGAGTTTACTTACGGGTGCATTTTTTATTGAAGCAATATTTAATTACAACGGAATTGGATATGAAACGGTAAATGCCTTAAAAACTTTTGATTATCCTGTTGCCATGGGTGCAATTTTATATACCGCTGTTATTTTTGTGGCAATTAGTATTTTAGCAGATATTTTATATTCGGTTATTGATCCGCGTATTCGAATTTCTTAATATGAGAATATATCTTTTGGGTTTTATGGGCTCCGGTAAATCAACTTTTGGAAAAAAACTTTCTGAGAAGTTGGATTATACACTCATGGATATTGATCAGATGATGGAAGTTTTGGAAAAGAAATCGGTGTCAGAAATATTTAAGGAAAAAGGGGAGGAGTATTTCCGTCGATTGGAAGCCGATATTTTACATTCTTCGGTTTTGCATAAAAATGCAGTTATTTCCTGCGGTGGAGGAACTCCCTGTTATTTCGACAATATGGATTGGATGAATGAAAGAGGATTAACCATTTATCTCAACATGCCACCCGAAATATTATATGGCAGATTAAAAGAGAGAAAAGCAAAAAGACCTTTAATAGCAAACCTTACCGATCCCGAATTAAAGGATTATATTTTTCAAAAATTATCAGAACGCGAAATATATTATCTGCGCTCTAAACTCATCATGGATGTTTCTGTTATGGAAGTAAAAGACAGAATAGAATTAGTAAAAATGAGGATGTTGACCGAACCTTAAGATAAATATATCCCACTATTTTCCGCATCGCTTAAAATCACCTTAATATGTTCGTGAATGGTAGTGCTCAACGACAATCCTACATAATCGGGACTCACAGGAAACAATTTGTGTTTGCGTTCCACTAACACTGCATTGCGGATCTTTTTGGGCGAAAAACTCAATAGAGGTTTTATTGCATACAATAATGTTCTTCCGGTATTCGCAACATCATCCACCACAATAATTACCTTGTTATCTATTTCCTCTTCGGTGAGATTTAATTCCACAGCACTGTTGCCGGGGTCGTTTTTATCTAATTCGATATGCGTTAATAAAAGTTTGGTGCTTACGATCTTCTTTAATTCGTTATATAATAATTCGGCAAAAGTATAACCTTCGGTTGCCTTACAAATACCGGCAATTACAATTTCTGTTTCCTCATAATTATCCTCTGCAATTTCGTACGCAATGCGTTTGATCTTTTGATTTATTTTTTCTGCAGAAACAATTTTTGTTAATGTTTGCTCCATATTATTTAATTACTGTGATAGTTTTTGAATACCGTGTATCCTCGTTATAAATTAATAAATTATAGATCCCGGCGGGTAATGTAGAAATATCCAATATGGTATCTCCCGCATTGCTTAGTGTATTTATTACACTATGTCCTGTGATATTGCTCAATACAATATTACTTTCCACCGATATTCCTTCAATATGTAGGGAGCCTGATGCCGGATTCGGATAAACAATTATCATTTTTTCTTCTTCCATCCCCTCCTTTAATGGTAAGGTTGTGAAAGTGAAAGTATCACTCCAATCACTTAATCCGTAAGTATCACAATATGCTCTAACCGAACAGGTATAGGTTGAATTTGGAGATAATCCGTTTAATATTTTTGAATTGCTGAATGCTTTAATTTTAGTGGTAGTACCTCCGGTTTTATGATAACTTATCTGATACCCTACGGCATTTGGAATAAGGTCCCACTTTATTAATGCCTTGGTTGCCATAACATTTAACAATTCAATATTTTGGGGCGGATTAGAATAATTATCAGCCTCACATCCCCAATCTCCTGTTAAAGTTCTGAATGCATCTGCTTTGCCATATCCCCATCTGTTATTCGGCAGATCTTCACCTGTAAAAACATCAGATCTTCCCTGACTTAAAATCGCATCTTTTATCTCCGCATAATTGGCTTCGGGATTTTTTTGAAGATATAATGCAGCAATTCCTGCAACCTCCGGACTCGCAAAAGAAGTTCCGTTATAAATATAATGTTCACCATCCAACGATATATATGTTGCAAGTCCAAGACCTATCAACCATTCGGTTAAAATAGTGGAGCCCGTAGATAAAACCCTGCAACCCGGTGCACAGATATCAGGTTTTATCCTGTTGTCGCGTGTTGGTCCGTGACTCGATGAAATATACAGATCACCAACAGGATCGAAAAAATTGGCTATCACTCCATAATAATTGGTCATGGTATCTCTGTTCACATAATTGCCAACAGTAATAACATGATCGCTGCATTGCCAGTCACTCACTATAGATTGATCCAAATCGGGTAAACGGTAATTAATTATTTCGGGTAAGGTTCCTGCATCGGGCAATCCGGTAGTAACATAATTTGAAAATCCTGTTGCAGCTTCTGTACTCCAAACATCAAAATGTCCGGCTCCACTTGTGGTTAATCGCCAATAATAGGTTGAAATGCTCGGTGTGATAACAAATTCAATTAAATATCTTCCATCCAATAACTGCGCATAAAGTTGAACATTTCCTGCTCCCGGAATCGTAAACAATATGGAGTCAATAATATCTGTATCAAAATTAAAATCACTCAACATATTAATAGATGGAGTGGAACCAATACTTGCAAAACCTGTCGGATTATCAGCACTGATCCTAAAATCCACATTATTAAAATCAGCAGTATCTGCCCACAATTGCCAATAAACAAGATTCGTATAGCTTAATTTTTTAAACCAGGTAAATTGTTCGGTGGCCGTAACATCGTATCCCAGGTGAAAGGACAAAGTTCCTGCATTACCTGCTGCTGCAACAAATGCCCGGCCATTTTGGGCCTCAATAAGTTCATTCAATGCCTGCGTAGTAAGGTCTAAACCATCATGCGAACCTGCATAAGAACCATAGCTGGTATTAATTACACAGGGTTTGTTTAGTGCATTGGCTCTGTCATAAATATAAGAAACGGCATCAACGGTGTTTGATAAATAATCGCTCTCAAAATTTAGTGCAACCAAAATCAGGTCGGCATTTGGTGCAACTCCCCGGTATTTATTTGATGCATTTCCACTTGATGCTGCAACACCTGCCACTCCTGTGCCGTGACTGTAATTTTCACCGTCATAATCGTTACTGGTGCAGGTTCCGTTTGCAATCATGGCACTGTCACACTCAATTCCATATCCATAATCCACAGGGGCAGTTCCGTCAGCTGAGTTTTGGTCCCACACGTATTTTATGCGCGAATTACCCTCTGAATCTGTAAAATCCTCATGATCAATATCAAATGGGGTGTCAATTACGCCAATAACAACTCCTGTTCCATCGTACCCCTGTTCAAGAGGCCACATCCCCAAATATGCTGAGTCAACATTGTTGTGTTTAACCATCACATCGTTCAACAAGGTGAGTTTTGCTGTGGGAATATCAATAACCTCCACAAATAGTTCTTTGTTTAATAGTCTGATATTACTCACCGGAAGATTAGCGGAAACTATTGATTTTGTTGAAAATTTAACGTTGCCATTGTTACTTAGGATAAAATTTTCAATTTGTTTTACATCACCTTTTATTAAAACAGGAACAATTTCTCCTGCAGTGCGTTTGGCCATTTCATGGTATGCAGATAACGTTATCTTGTTTTTTATGGATTTATTTTGCGTTATACCTACTAGTGGTAACACAAAAAACAGCAGAACCAGTAGTTTTGATCTCATAACTGTGAATAGTTAATTATTACAGTCATAAAATTACGCTTAATTTAGCAACCGTCTAAACTGTGTGTATGGATTTGGTTTTACAGGTAGCATTTGCAGTGATATTCGGTGTTTCCGCCTGGATAGCAGGTAAGAAATTTGTTTCTATCAGAAGGAATATTTTTTTAGGGAGACCGGAAAAATTAAATGACAATCCCGCACTCCGTTGGAAGAATATGACACTTTTTGCTTTGGGGCAGAAAAAAATGTTTCGAAAACCCTTACCTGCCGTTTTACACTTATTTATTTATGTAAGTTTTGTAATTGTAAATATTGAGGTGCTGGAAATTGTTGTGGATGGACTTTCTGGAAGTCACCGTTTTTTCGCGCCTTATTTGGGTGGTTTTTATACTTTCATGATCGGTATTATTGAATTTCTTGCATTGCTCGCATTAATTGCGACAATTATATTTTTGATCAGAAGAAATGTATTAAAAATAAAAAGGTTCACGCAATCAGAATTAAAAGGATGGCCTTTTAAGGATGCAAATTTTATTCTGTTGATGGAGTTTATTTTAGTGATCGCTATTTTAACCATGAATGCAGCAGATGTTCAATTACAGAATTTAGGTGCTGAACATTATTACAATACAGGAAATTTGATAGTATCTCAATTTACTTCTGCAATATTTTCAGGCGTTAATATGGAATCACTAATTGTGATTGAACGAGTGGCCTGGTGGCTGCATATTATCGGTATATTATTTTTTCTGAATTATATTCCTTATTCTAAACATTTACATATCATTCTTGCATTTCCCAATTCTTGGTATATGCGTTTAAATGATAAAGGCATAATAGAAAATATGCCGGTTATTATGAATGAAGTTAAATCAATGGTGGATCCTTCCGCTCAGGTTACCACAATTGTTGATCCGCCTAAAACATTTGGTGCAAAGGATGTGACTGATCTTAGCTGGAAACATTTATTGGATGCCTATTCCTGTACCGAATGTGGAAGATGCACCGCAGCTTGTCCCGCAAATATTACAGGAAAAAAATTATCTCCCCGAAAAATTATGATGGATACGCGCGACAGATTGGAGGAAATAGGAAATAATCTTTCGAAACATGGAAAAGATTTTGTTGATAATAAAGCCTTGTATGGAGATTATATTACAGCGGAGGAATTACGTGCCTGCACAACCTGTAATGCATGTGTGGAAGAGTGTCCCGTTAATATAAATCCATTAAGTATTATTGTTGAACTGAGAAGATATGCGGTGATGGAATTAAGTGATGCGCCACAAGAATGGAATGTGATGTTTAATAATATGGAAAACAATCAGGCGCCATGGCAATTTAATCCTGCCGACAGGATCAAATGGGCAGATGAAATTAAATAAAGATTTAAATAAGGAATATTAAGTATTATTTAATGAACATGAATACGGAGTTAAACAAAGTTCAAATTATGGCAGAGTTATTTGCCAACGGTGAATCACCGGAGATATTGTTTTGGGTGGGATGTGCCGGTAGTTTTGATGACAGGGCTAAAAAAATAACCGGATCGTTCGTTAAAATATTAAATAGTTTAGGAATTAAATTTGCGGTTCTTGGAACGGAAGAAGGATGCACCGGCGATCCTGCGAGAAGATCAGGAAATGAATTTCTTTTTCAAATGCTCGCACAAAATAATATTGCAGTTTTAAATGGTTATGGTATTAAAAAAATTGTAACTACTTGTCCGCATTGTTTTAATACACTTAAAAATGAATATCCTGCATTGGGAGGAAACTATGAAGTTATTCATCACACAACTTTTTTACAACAATTGATCGATGAAGGAAAATTAATAGTAGATGGTGGTGGATTTAAAGGAAAAAAGATCACCTATCACGATTCATGTTACCTCGGAAGGGCAAATAATATATATGAGGCACCAAGAATTGTGTTGGAGAAACTGGATGCGGAACTCGCCGAAATGAAGAGTTGTAAAAGCCGTGGTTTATGTTGCGGGGCAGGAGGTGCGCAAATGTGGAAGGAAGCAGAACCCGGAAAAAAAGAAATTAATATTGAAAGAACGGAACAAGCACTGGAATTAAAACCTGATATTATTGCAAGTGCCTGCCCTTTTTGTAATACCATGATGACAGACGGAATAAAAAATAAAAATAAAGAGGAAGAAGTGAAAGTTTATGATGTAGCGGAATTAATTGCCATGGCAAATCATCTGATATAAAAACCGCTTCATTTATTAATTTAAAACACTCTTTCTTTTGTAACTTATGATGAATTTAAATACTAATTACTCACCTGAATCAAAAGTTTGGATATATCAATCATCTCGTCCGTTTACGGAGGAAGAAATTAGTGCCATTAACGATCAATTGGCCATATTTACAAAACAATGGACAGCGCACAATGCTCAACTTCAGGCGCAGGGAAATATTATTGAAGACAGGTTGATTCTATTGATAGTTGATGAGACCCACACTGCAGCCAGCGGATGCTCCATTGATACTTCCGTTCATTTTATCAAATCGCTGGAGAAAAAATTTAACGTAGATCTTTTCGACAGAACTCTTGTTAATTTTTATCGTGACGGAACGCTTAGCTCTGTGCATCTACATGATCTGCCTGAATTATTTGCCGCACATGTAATTAATGAAGAAACTCAGGTAATTGATCCATTGGTAAATTCAAAAGCTACCTTCGATACAAATTTCAAAACTGCGTTGGGAAATAGTTGGATGAAGAATTTCCTTCAATAATATCTAAATTACATCATCAGATCACTGCAAAATATTTCTTTGTCACTTTTCGTTTTTAAAATATGAAAATCCGCCTCCTCACAACCCTTATTTTCACCTCCGTTTGCACTTTATATGCTCAGGATAATGATTCTACAAATACAAATTATCTCCGGGTATATCTCGATGGTGCAAATAATTATCAGGAATATATAAAAACGGAAATTCCATTTGTGAGTTATGTTCGCGACAGATTTGAAGCTGATCTTCATTTATTAATTACCAGTCAGACGACAGGAAGTGGTGGATCTGATTATACACTCTTTTTACTTGGGCAGGGTAAATTCGGAGGTAAAAATGATACACTACATTATATTGCCAATACGAATAACACAGAGGATGAAACGCGTGCAGGATTGGTGCAAATATTAAAAATGGGTTTGCTGCCATACATTGCAAAATTACCTGGAGATCTGCCTATTACAATAACTTATACTGGTAATGCCGGCGAGGAAACAAAACAAGCGGATGATAAATGGAATAGTTGGGTTTATTCAATCAGCAGCTACGTAAATGCAAATATCAGTTCCATTTTCACTTCCTATAATTTGTCGGGAAATTTAAGTGCAAATAAAGTAACAGATGAATGGAAGATCAGTTTAGATGCAGGAGCGAATTACAATACAAATATTTTTGTGTTGGATGATACTACTAATTACGAAAGCTTTAATAATAGCACCTATAGTGGTATTACTGTTGTGAAAAGTTTGAACGATCATTGGTCATTTGGGGGTGAGGCCGAATATTTTACAAGCACTTATAGTAATTATGATGCAAATATTAATATTTCACCTGCCATCGAATATAATATTTTTCCTTATGCGGAGTCAACAACCAAATTACTTACTTTTTTTTATAAAATAGGCCCGGAATACAGTAATTATACTGATACTACTATATTCGAAAAAGAAAATGAAATTCTTCTGCGCAACAGGTTGGATATTTCATTATCTATGACCCAAAAATGGGGCTCTATAACAATAGGCCTCAATGGTTCGAATTACTTTCACGATCTGAGTAAGAACAGCGCAGGTTGCTTCACATCGCTAAGTTGGAGGATAACAGAAGGATTAACGATTGATGGATTTTTTACAGTGGACTTTCAACAAGATCAATTAAATCTCCCAAAGGGTGATCTTACGGAAGAAGAAATATTATTACAGATTTCTGAGCAAAAATCCAGTTTTAATTTTTATACTTTTTTCGGTATCTCGTACACCTTCGGATCGATTTATAATAATGTTGTGAATCCTAGATTTCAGGGAGGAAATTATTCGTTTTATTTTTAATAGATTATCCTTTGTAATTTTTACCGCTTATTAAAATTTTGAATATGGATAAAATTATTACCTGTGCAATTTCAAATAAGGAACTCCCCGCTCACTTATTATCTGATACCAACTATATTGGTGAAAAGATCAAAGCAGTTTTAAAAACGCAATATCCCGAATGGAACGGTAATGGATTTGTATCCAACGATATAATCAACAAGGCCAGAACTGCATATATCACCGGATTAATTACTACCGAACGGGGTGATCTCGACAAATTGGACAAGGAAGTAATTGAGAGCATTTCCAATGCTGAACTTATGAGCCGCGATGTTTATTTGGAAAAAGCTGATCCTATAAATTTTGGTGAGAAATTGGCAGATAAGGTTGCATCTTTTGGTGGAAGCTGGAAATTTATTATTTTATTTGGTTTAGTAATATTGATATGGATTTTGTTAAATGTATTTTTATTAATTGAGCGCCCATTTGATCCATATCCTTTTATATTATTAAATCTTGTTTTATCATGTCTGGCGGCCTTGCAAGCTCCGGTAATTATGATGAGCCAGAACCGACAAGAAGCTAAAGATCGTATCCGTTCGAAGAATGACTATAAAATAAATCTTAAAGCAGAGTTGGAAATTAGATTATTAAACGAAAAAATAGATCACATGCTCATCCATCAGCACCAACGTCTTTTTGAAATTCAACAAATTCAAATTGAAATGATGGAGGAAATTGCGAAGAAGTTGGAAGGGAAGGGGTAGTGGGCAGTGGCAGTGGCAGTGGCAGTGGCAGTGGCAGTGGCAGTGGCAGTGGCAGTGGCAGTGGCAGTGGCAGTGGCAGTGGCAGTTTGTAACTTGTAAAGTTAACGCTTCGAAATAAAATTTATTTAAAATTTAAAACTTAAATTAGGTACCATTTAGGAATTAAATTTTCATCTGAAATAAATGCAAGTCCTATGTCCTATATCGTATGTCCTACGTCGTATGTTCTACGTCCTATTTCCAATGTCCTATGTCAAGTCCTATGTCCTACATCGTATGTCCTATGTCATTTCCTAACTACCCTCATCGAAGATAAATTCCCCATCTCATCAGAAACTGTAATCAAATAAACACCTACAGGAACTGTATTCCCATTTTCATCATTTCCGTTCCAGGTTATGATATTATTTGAATTATCGAAATGTTTGATATTTTGCCCAAGAGAATTTGTGATATAAATATCTTTTACATTTATAGTTGCATCAATGGTAATAATTAATTGTTCTGAAAAAGGATTTGGAGCTATGGTAAAGAATGTTGGGTATAATTCTTCAATTGCAGTTGGGCATGGTACCACAAAAGGATTTCCGGGTGAACCGTATAAACATCCCGCAACCCAGGTTGTGGCGATATTTGGATTTCCTCCTTCATCTATTTGTTCCAGGGTAAATCCTGTTCCATCAGCATCAGTTGGCCAGGGTGCATTGTCGTTATATCGAACACTGTATTTTATTAATCCGCTTGGTGTATATAATCGAACCCCATCGCCACCATTGGAAAAATGAAAAGTGGGTTCACCAATTACATTTGTAATGGATGGGAATTTCACTGTAAATGATTCGAGGCTATCAGTAACTACCAATCGTTCACCTGCATCTAAAATATTACCAGTGGGAATTACATATATATTTCCGGTATTCGCATCGCGCAATATCCATCCACCAATATTAATGGCAGAAGAACCTCTGTTTAATATTTCAACCCAATCTCCGGGATTATATGCAAGCAGTGAATTATAATTTATCTCTGAAATAACAATATCATAGTCACAAGGAGTATAATCAAATCCCGGAGTTCCTAAAACGCAACTTGCGATCCAGTTGTCAGGATCATTTTCATTTCCTGTTTCATCTAATATTTGTAATGCCGGTCCTAAACCATCCGCACCTTTTGGCCAAGGAATAGAATCTACATAATTTACAAGTCTTACAACAGTTCCCGAATTATCCTCCAGTTTTACACTTCCTGATGTATTATCAAATCCATAACCAAATTCACCTATATAATTTGTTACATCACCATGAACCATTAAAAAGGTATCAATCGATTGAACTATTACAATATATTCATCGGGAGAAAGAATGGTTCCTACAGGAATTGTATAGGAATTAAAAGGTGTTTCATCCTTTAATTTCCAATTGCTGATATTAACGTCACTTCCACCATAATTGTGTAATTCCACCCAAGCGTTGGAATCGTTAAAATTGTCGGAATTGTAATTGATTTCGGTAATTGCTACAGTGTATCCACCGGCAATATCAAATACACCCGGATCACCTGCAATATTGTTATTGATCCAGGGAAACCATGAGCTGATCCATAATTTTACTTTTGATGTTTCATCATTAGGTGATTCTCCTAAAATGAATTTTGATGATGATGCACCTTCCGAAAAAGCGATTTTTTGAAAATTGCAATTAATTTGATTTTGGCTGGCAAATGCAACGCTCACCGAAAAGGTGGTTGCGAGGAGGAGTAAATATTTTTTCATTTATACCGTTTGATTAAACGCTCTGCAAATTTAATTAATTGTTAATTAATAGTATAATCTATGTAAACCTCAAAGCACTCACATTTTTTGCATTTTATTAATAAATAGAGATATTTAAAACGACAAAACCACGCCTTAGCGTGGTTTTGCAATATGTTTTACGAATCCATTATTCTTTTATAACAGGTTCAGTGCCTGCAGGAATTACTCCTAAAAGTTCAACTTCAAACTCAAGTGCTGCATTAGGTGGAATAAAACCTTGGTATCCAGCCGGTCCGTAACCTAAATCTGACGGGATGTATAAAATCCATTTATCGCCAACCTTCATCATTTTTAAAGCCTCTGTCCAGCCTGCCATAAATCCATTTACCGGATGTGTAACGGGTTGTCCGTTTCTAACTGAGCTATCAAAAATTTCACCATCAATAAATTTTCCCGTGTAATGCACAACTACCTGATCGCCATCCACAGGTGTAGCGCCTGTTCCGGAAGTTATTACCTTGTAAAGTAAGCCACTTGGTGTAGATTTAACACCATCTTCCTTAGCTTTTACTGCTAACCAATCATCACCTTCTTTTTTCGCTTTTGCGGTTTCGATATCCGCTTTTTTGCGCATATAACCATTCAAGAACGCTAAAGAACTGGAATCATTCATTTTAAGTCCGAGAGTATCTTCTGTAAGAATAGCTTTTATAACTGCAGCCATGATCTCTGTATTCACTTCAGTGATCTTTTGCTCCTTAAAACTTTCTCCGATATTGATACCGATAGCATAACTCAGCGAGTCAGCACCATTTTCCATTTTAACATTTTGTATTTTAGTCTCTTTACATGAGGAAATTACCACTGCAAACAGCGCAGCTATTGGTAATACTGTTAATTTGTTCATAGATTTTTATTTGAGGGTGCAAAGATACCAAAAATGTTGGAGAGGGGGAAATTTTATGGGTGGAGGGGATTTTGGTTGGGAGTTCCAGTCGCAGTCACAGTCGCAGTCGCAGTCGCAGTCACAGTCGCAGTCGCAGTAAGCAGTGGGCAGTTTGTAGCATTGATGATTTTTCCTCCGAATTATAATTTTTCAACCTTCTCAACTTTTTCAACTTGTCTAGGGCATAATTTGATTATGAATGATAGAGTAATTTTCCTCCGTATCGAACCCAGAACTCAGAACCCAGAACTCAGAACCCCGAACTCAGAACCCCGAACCCCGAACCGAAACATGTAGTGATAGACGCAGGAGATCAACTACATGTCAGAACCCAAACTTTTCCCTACCTTTAAATTTATGGAATTACTCGATCAGGAATTTACTCAACCTGTTTTTCAGGTGCCGGCAGGATTTGGAAAACGATTGGCTGCATGGATGTTAGATTGTATTTTGGTATCCTTTGCAGGATATGTTATCGGGTTAATATTTGGCACGAATATCTTTAAGGAATCATGGGGAATTATATGGTTCAATAATATATTGACTATGGGTTATTTTATCATTATGGAAGGCGGAAATTCGCAAGCTACCTTTGGTAAAAAAATTCTCAACATAAAAGTTACCGGATTAAAAGGGGAACACATAAATTACAAAAAAGCATTCATCAGAAATATCTGCAAAATAATATCAGCACTCATAATTGGAATAGGTTTTTTAATGGTACTTTTCACAGATAAAAAACAAGGATTGCATGATCTGATCGCGGAAACACTTGTGGTGGAAGAAAACTGAAGGTAATTGATAATTGATAATTGATAATTGACAATTAATAATTGACAATTGAACAGCCCTATATGCCCTCGACCTATCAGGTTTTTTTTTAACCTGGTAGGTCTGAGGGAAGGAGGAGGTAATTGATAATTGGCAATTGATAATTGACAATTAAACAGCCCTATATGCCCTCGACCTACCAGGTTATTTTTAACCTGGTAGGTCTGAGGGAAGGAGGAGGTAATTGATAATTGACAATTAAACAGCCACGCAAACTTAAATATTCAGGTTTTAGATATCCAGAACTCAGAATCCAGAACTCAGAACTCAGAACTCAGAACCCAGAACCCAGAACCCAGAACTCAGAACCCAGAACTCAGAACCCAGAACCCAGAACCCAGAACCCAGAACCCAGAACCCAGAACCCAGAACTCAGAACCCAGAACCCAGAACTCAGAACCCAGAACCCAGAACCCAGAACCCAGAACCCAGAACCCAGAACCCAGAACTCAGAACCCAGAACTCAGAACTCTTAACTGTCAACTTCCCGTCATTTCACATTAGATTGCAATCCGATGACACAGCGCTTTTTTTATACCATTACTTTTGGAATATTAAATAACTAAAAAAGCGACACATGAAAAAAATTACTGTTATGTTATTATTGCTCACTGCAACATTTTATTGCAAAGCACAAAACGAAGGAGAAATTACAGGAAAAGTTTTAGATGAAGAAACAAACGAAGCTCTTCCGGGTGCACACATGATCTTAAAAAGTGGTGACACAAAGGTGATGGAAGTTGCCACCAATGATAATGGAATTTATGTATTCAAACCAGTAAAACCAGGTATTTATGATGTATCAATTATTTTTATCGGATATGATACAACCCGATATCTTGGATTAGAAGTAAATTCCAATGGAATAAATTATCAGGATTTTATTATTTACCCGGGAATAAAATTAGATCCATTTACCGTTAGGCCTTCTTTGGTTGATGATCAGGTGCCTGGCGAAGTAAAAGAGTTTGAAGCGGAAGATATTGGTCATATGACTGTTAGCAGCCCGGTAGAAGTTGCAGTACAGGCTGCAAAAGTTCAGCAAAATGATAGAACCGGTGGACTTTTTCTTGGAGGATCCCGGGAGGATGCAACCATGTATGTTGTTGATGGAGTTAAAGTAATTGGCAGCTTATATGTTCCAATGAATGCAATTGAAAATATCTCTGTTTTAACCGGAGGAATACCGGCAAATTACGGCGATTTTACTGGTGGGATTATTGAAATAACAACAAAAAGCTATTCGGGAATATTTTGAGCAATCGTGAAAGGGGAGTTCTGCCATTCTCAATTCTCAATTCTCAATTCTCAATTCTCATTTCACTTGTCTCTGCGCTTTATAATTAGTTAAAAATTGCAATCGACCGCTGTCTCCCTCCATGACAGCGGTCTTTTTTTGTAAATTAAGAGAACCGTCGTAAATTTATATTCTCAATCAACCAAAATGAAAAAATATTTACTCCTTACTTTAATTGTCATTTCCGGATTTTTATTAATTCAATACAAGTATTTATCTTCCGCGGAAGAAATTTCCAATAAAAATACTAGAGAACAAAGCATCGACGATTGGCTTTATCAGCAAAAAGCATTTCCTTATGATAAAACAGATAGAGCTGCACAACGCAAAGCTGTTCAATCTGCTTTAGCGCAAAAAATAAAAAATAAAAATGCTAAAACAACCGATATTGAGGACTGGAATTTTATTGGTCCTGTTACCATCGGGGGAAGAATTCTGGATATTGATTGTCCTGCAGGAAATGATAATACCATTTATGTGGGAACAGCATCAGGTGGTGTATTAAAATCCTATGATAGAGGTGCAACCTGGGCAAATATTTTTGATGATAATTCAACGCTTTCTATTGGTGATATTGTTATTGACAAAATAGATACGAATATTATTTATGTAGGTACCGGTGAGCCCGGAAATGGAACCGGATCTGTTACTTATGATGGAAATGGAATTTACAAATCTACCAATGGTGGAAACACATGGACAAATATCGGATTAACCGAAGGAGGAAATACCGGAAGAATTATTATACATCCTGATAATAATCAGATTTTATTTGCTGCAATGTTGGGTGATCTTTTCGAAAATTCATCTGAACGCGGAATTTACCGATCAGAAAATGGAGGCACAAGCTGGGAAAAAGTTTTATATATAAATGATTCCACCGGAGGAATTGATGTCTGCATAAATCCTGATGATCCGAATATTGTTTATGCATCAACATGGGAACGAGTACGCAGATATAACCGAAAAGATTATTCAGGAAATGGCAGCAGAATTTACAGAAGTGAAGATGGTGGAGATACCTGGAATATGTTAACCAATGGATTGCCATTAGAACCTCTTGCAAAAATTACATTAACTATAGCACCATCAAATCCTGATGTATTATATGCATCTATTGTTGATCCTGCAGAAACATTAAAAGATATTTATAAAACTGTGGATGGAGGTGATACCTGGATAGCACTTGATTGTGCCGATGAAGTTGCAACCTCCGCACAGGATACCTGGTTCGGCGGAATGCGCATTAGTCCGAGTGATGCAAACAAAGTTTATTGGATCGGATTTACCTGCGCGCGTTCCAATAACGGTGGAAATACATGGAGCGGAATGGCAACTTCCGCGCATGTGGATTGCCATGCATTATATATTTCTCCCACTAACGAAAATTTTAAAATAATGGGAAGCGATGGCGGATTATTTTTTACGGAAAATGATTTTGCAACATTTACTACGGCTCAGAATATTCCCGTTACACAATTATATACTTTGGATGTTTTTCCAGGTGATACCAGTTTATTAATTGGTGGTGCACAAGATAATGGTAGTTTTATAAAAAATACTTTCGGCGATTGGTATTTTGTAAATGGTGGCGACGGAGTTAGCGCAAAATGGTTACCGGTAAATGAAAATTCTTACTACGCAAATATCCAATATGGCAATTATTATGGCGTTGTGGATGGAGTTGAAAAAGCATTTTTCGGTTACGATTGGGGCGACAGGCATAATTGGAGAAGTCCTTTGGAATTAAATCCTTTAAATGGATCAACAATTTATATAGGTGGAAGTAAAATTCAGCGCACCACCAATTACGGAGATAATTTTGAAACGATCAGTGATGATCTTTCCAATGGGAGTTCCGGCACGGGATTAACATTTGGAAGTATTTTCACCATTCACAATGCAGCAGCCGATACAAATTATATATATGTTGGAACTGATGATGCAAATGTTTGGAGAAGTAAAGATTACGGAGATAATTGGGAATTAATTACCGAGGGTTTACCATATCGTTATTGTATGAGTATAGAAACGGATCCTGAGGATGCAGAAATTGTGTATGTAACTTTCAGTGGATTCCGTTGGGCAGATAATGCTGCACACGTATATAAATCGACAAATGCCGGCGACAGCTGGACCGATATATCCGGCGACCTTCCCGATATTCCGGTTAATGATATTGTGATAGGACAATTAAATGAGGACTCCACTTCTTTAATGATAGCAACTGATGTTGGATGTTATTATTCTTACAATGATGGAATTAATTGGAATTTTTTGGGTTCAGAAATGCCTGTGGTTTCCATTTATGAAATTTATTACGATCAGGAATCCAATACTTTATTTGCCGGAACCTATGGTCGTGGTGCATGGAAAATTCAAATGCCAAGGGCAGAGCCACCAAATATTTCTATTGAGGAAACACTTGAATTAAATATCACCATATCACCCAATCCAATTTCGGATATAATAAATATTTCCACCAACCAAAATGTTAATGGTGCAAGTTTAAATGTTTATAATATTTCAGGAGAAAAGGTATTTATATCCCAAAATAATTCCGGCAACTATTTCTTCATCCCTGCCAATAATTTAGCTGCAGGAAATTATTTTGTAGAATTAAAAATAGGAGAGAAGCGCCTTGTTAAAAAATTGGTGAAGGCCTGAATTTTTTCCTATACCCATCCGCAGAGTTCGCTGCGCGTAACTCTGCGGGGACACATTGTACGCCGTGGTCGGTGTTTTTCACCGACCACCCTCGGAGGATAAATCATCAAAATTAAATTCATGCAAACACCATATGATAAATATAAAAAATTAGAAGTCTGGAAGGTATTGAAACGAACAATACGAGGGCAGGTAAAAAATAGTGATATACTGCTCACAACGCATGAGGATTATGTAATTGGATTTATCATTGAAAAATTGGATAAAAAACAATTATTGAAAACTAAAAAATAGTCATTAATTATTAATGATTAAATTAAATTAATCTTATACTCAAGCTTAGAATATATCGTGGATAATTTAAAAAAAAAGAGTGCCCCCACAGTGTTACCCGAAGGGAACTCTGTGGATTGGGAGGCTAAATTTTCAATCAATAATTGATATTTCTTCATTCCTTAAGCATAATATAAACAGGTGGCAATGTTATAATATTATATTTATTCTTAACTCGAATATCATGAAGAATAATGATATCACCAATTTCACATTTTTTCAAACATTGCTGCATAGTCATGGTAAATTTTCCACTATTTGACTCATCTGTGATAATATTTTTACTTTTTGATGCCGGATAGAATATTGTTCCAAAAGATATAATATTTTCCGAAGAATCGAGTAAAATGATTTCCCTTACATCTTTGTAAAATATAAATGGATCTGAATTTACACCAAAATAATTTTCAGCAGGTTTAATTTTAAATTTACCATATTTCAATGAATACAGACTATCATTTAAAATAGAGTTAAGGCCAGAATTGTATTTTTCTGGCGAATAATCAAACTCCAATAATTCATTTGCCTCTATCAAATTATTTTCAACTTCTTCACTTACACATCTAAACCCTAACCAAGCCTCTGGCTCGTTATATGGTATATCAATATTTATCTTGCAACTATCCGGATAGTGCCTGTAGCTTCCACCTTTTGCTATTCTATCTTCCGCAACCAATTCTGCAACATTTCCGGGCATATTGTAAAATCCGAATTTGTTAGAATCCCCATAATAATTTTCTTGCGTCAGAAAGCCATTGTATAACCAAAGTTTAGGGGTTATAAATTTATTATGAGTAGTATCATTGTAATTAATTTTATTAAGTTGATATTTTTTGTATTTAAATTTCAGGTCCTCAAATCCATAAGGATAATTTTCTTTATCCAGTCCTCCACTCGCTGCATATTCCCACTCTGCTTTCGTCGGTAAACGATAAATATATTTTATCGGGAAATTCACCAGAGTATCAATATCATAATCCTTCAATTTATTTTCGTCTATAAATATTTTTTGATTTACAACGAAGGTTCGCCATTTGCAATAAGATTCCGCTTGTTGTTTTGTGATACCTACCATAGGGTAATAGTAATAAGCGGGATGCTTGTGATAATATGCTACATAGGGTTCAGAAAAGGTAAGTAATTTACTCCAGACCAAAGTGTCTGATTTCGATAAAGTAAATGCCAAAGAATTGATACCACACATTTTTTTATTCCAAGCCACAAACTCTCTCCATGCAATATTTGTAATTTCTGTTTCATCCATGAAAATATTATCGTTTAACCAGATTGTTCCGGGTGGAGAAGGTGTTTTATTTGCTTCCCGGCGAACTACATCATATTTTGGTGAGCAGGAAAATAGAGTAATAATAAAACTTAATGCCCAAAATAATTTATTCATAGTGTGGTCTATTGAAGTAAATTGGATATAGTTTAGGAATCAATTTACAAAGATAAATTTAATCGTGTGATAAACGTTTCGTTCTTCTTCTTTCTTATATAACACAAAACTAAATAATGCAACATTTCCTTGTTTTACCAAAGGTAAATTCGCTAAGAACATTACAGGCAAATCATCTGTATCTGCTGCTTCTGAAATAACATGTCCATTAGCAGCTCCGAAAACAACTTCATAGGAAAGAACAGTATCAGGTTTAATATCAAAAATATCTGATAAATACTTTACTTTTTTAATTTCATCAATGGAAATGTAAAAAAGTTTTTGCATCGTATCTGCAAATATAGAATCGATATTAATTTTAAGTGATTGCGGTTCAGGATAAACCGTTTTATCGATGGAGGCAGTTGGAATATATTTTTGAGCATCCAATAATTCCTTGGGTTTTATTAAAGTGTCGTTTTCCATTACCTCACAAACACATCTGAACCCAAGCCAGGCTTTGGGAGTAGAATAGGGAATATCAATAATAATTCTACTGCTATCCAGATTATGATAAAAACTTCCGCCTTTGGCAATACCTTCTTCCTGCACAAGTTCCGCAACATTACCTATCATATTATAAAGGCCATAACGATTCTTTTTACCTTCAAATACTTGTATTGGAATTATATTATTGAATACTCTATTTACAGCATCATATGATTTAATTGTTGCATTTTCTTTGCTAAAAATAAATGATTCTTCTCCATCCAATATACTCTCAAAACCAAAAGTTTGCTCGGTTAATGAATCACCCGCAAGTGCTGCATATTCCCATTCTTCCTTTGTCGGAAGTCTGTATAAATACTTTACTGGAAAATGATATAAAGTATCCTGGTTTTCTATTTTTAATTTCTCCTTATTTCGATAAATCATCTGATTTACAACAAAACTCCGCCATTTACAATATGCTTCTGCTTGTTGATTGGTAACACCAACAACTGGCATGTGAGCATATGTTGGATGACTTAAATAATAATTTACAAAAGGCTGATAGTTAAAATACATTTCACGCCAAACCAAAGTATTTGGAAAAGCATTCAAATAAATACTTGAATCCATTGGAGATTCTTTTGATAACCAATATAAATACTCCCGATAATGCACATTTGAAATTTCTGTAACATCAATTTGTAAATTATCACGTAACCAATAACAATTGGGAGCATATAAAAAATCCTTGGGCTGATCTCGCACAACATCTAACTTTCGTGAACAGGAAATTATAGTAATAATAAAACAGAATACCAGGATAAGTTTATTCATAGTGCAGTGAATCAGTGTGTTATTTCATTTGTCTAAATCCTTAATAATATTACATATTAAAATTATAAACGTTAAATGCATTTGGTTTCATGTCCAAATTGAAACTTTATCTCCGCCCTCCCACAGCGTTCCTTCGGTACACTGTGGGGAAAATCTAAAGCCCAATACAATACCCTAGCTTTCATTGTACCTCAGTATCCTGCGAACCCTTCATACTAAACCTCCAAACCACATCTCTGCACCTTTGCATCCTCTGCGTGAAACCTTCCCAAAATAAAATACAAACCACCCTCTGTGCTCTCTGCACCTCTGCGCCCTCTGCGTGAAACTCCTCCACACCATAAAACACATCCTCTGCATGAAATCCTCCACTTTGCCGTTTCCCTTTTTTCATCTACCTTTACATTTTAGTGCAAAGCCGCATTATACTCGACAATCAAAAGTTCCAGCTCACCATTGAGCGGCTCTGTCATCAGTTGATTGAAAACCACAGCGATTTTTCCAATACATGTATAATAGGAGTGCAACCACGTGGCGTATTTTTGGCTAAACGAATTCGCAAAACACTCGAAGAACTGCTTCCGGGAGTAACTATAAGTTTCGGATTATTGGATGCCACCTTCTATCGCGACGATTTTCGTCATCGCGAAAAACCTCTTTTAGCAGAAGAAACAGATATTGAATTTGTGGTGGATGGTAAGGAGGTTGTTTTGGTGGATGATGTTTTTTATACAGGAAGAACGATCCGTTCTGCACTCGATGCCCTGCTCGATTTCGGGCGACCCGCAAAAATTGAATTATTGGTTTTAATAGATAGAAGATTGAGCAGACATGTGCCTATCACTCCCGATTATGTCGGCAAAACGATTGATGCCGTTACAAGTGAAAAAGTGAGAGTGGATTGGGGCGAAAATGGAAGTGGCGATGCCGTGTGGATAGTACCATCTAAAGAATAATATGAGCAACCTGAGTGTAAAACATCTTATCGCAATAAAAGATCTTCAACCGGAAGATGTGCAACTCATATTAAATACCGCTGATAATTTTAAAGAAGTATTAAATCGCCCGATAAAACGTGTTCCGACATTGCGCGATATTACCATTGCAAATATATTTTTCGAAAATAGCACGCGCACCAGAATTTCCTTCGAACTCGCAGAAAAAAGATTGAGCGCAGATATTATTAATTTTTCCTCCTCAAGCTCTTCTGTAAAAAAAGGGGAAACATTAATTGATACTGTAAATAATATCCTCGCCATGAAAGTGGATATGGTGGTAATGCGGCACCAAAGTCCGGGTGCCCCGGTTTTATTAAGCAAACATATCGACGCAACCATTATAAATGCCGGCGACGGAACCCATGAACATCCTACACAAGCCCTTTTGGATGCATATAGTATGATGGAAAAACTGGGTGAAAAAACTGGAAAACGTTTAAACGATCTAAAGGGGGTAAAGGTTGCAATTATTGGAGATATTTTGCACAGTCGGGTGGCAGGAAGCAATATTCACTGCCTTAAAATGTTGGGTGCAGAAGTTACTCTTTGCGGTCCCCCAACTTTAATGCCCAAACATATTGCAAGTATGGGTGTAAATGTTTCTTACAACCTCAAAGAAACTTTGGAATGGTGTGATGTTGCAAATATTTTGCGTATACAATTAGAACGTCAGGATATTAAATTTTTCCCAAGTCTGAGAGAATACAGTTTATATTATGGAATTAATAAAGAATTACTGAACTCTCTTAAAAAAGAGATCGTAATTATGCATCCCGGACCAATCAATCGCGGAGTGGAAATAACCAGCGATGTTGCCGATAGCAAACAGAGTATTATTTTACAACAAGTGGAAAATGGTGTTGCAATAAGAATGGCGGTGTTGTATTTGTTGGCGGGAAGACTCGACTGAATTCAAATTAATTTTTATCGTGTAGATTATATTCGTAATATTGGCAGCTTATATATCCATGCCCCCAAAGATCCATTTCCATACCCTCGATGCTCTCCGGTTTTTTGCATTTTTTAAAGTGTTTTTATTACATATTCCCTATGAAGGAAATTCGCAGACAATTTCTTTTTTAAAATCAGGGGGTGGGATAGGAGTTACCTTCTTTTTTGTGCTGAGCGGATTTTTAATAACCTATATTCTAAGTTATGAAAAATTACATGTAGGACATATCAATATAAAGAAATTTTTCCTTCGAAGAAGTTTCCGGATATGGCCTTTATTTTTTCTCGTTGTAGGTATTGTTGCAATTATCCCCTACGATATTAAACAAGCACTGGGTTTGCATATGATAGGCAACGGATATGCCTTTGATTGGAGATATTCATTCACCTTTACCGAAAATTATAAAATGTTATTGGAGGATAATCGCCCACAAACCACTCCATTGAGTGTATTTTGGTCGTTGTGTATAGAAGAACATTTTTATATTTTGTGGATGCTGGTGATATTTTTAATCCCAGGAAAACGAATCCCTTTATTTTTAATTTGTAGCATCATTATTTCCTGGATCGCTCGCTATCTCGAACCCGGAATAACACATAACGAACGCATTGTAAATCAGGAAATATTTACCAACCTTGATAATTTCGCCATTGGTGGATTACCTGCTTATTTTGTCGCAAAAAATTATGAAAGGGTAGCGTCGTTTATCAGAGCAATTCCGTCTTGGATAAAATATTTTTATTTAATGCTCGCGGTTATTGCTGTTATTTTTCAAACCACGGTTTTTCCCATCACCAATATTATGTTTTTGGATATTTTACGTCCTACATTTATTGCATTATTATTTGTGGGGATTATTTGTGTGTTTATTCCTCAGGACTCGAAGATCCGAATAAATGATAATTCTGTTTTATCCAAACTCGGAAAAATAAGTTATGGGCTCTATGTTTACCATCTTATTTTCATTCATATCATGTTTCAATTTTGTAAATATCTTTCTATAAAAATTGATGATGTTTGGAGTTTGTTGTTGTTTTCTATCATTGCGCTTTTCCTCTCCATAATAATTTCCGGTATTTCTTATTTATTTTTTGAGAAGAAATTTATGGTTTTGAGGGAAAGATTTAATTGAAAATGGAAATTGATCTAAACCTCTTCCAAACTAAGAAACCCGGTAAAATTTAGTGTAAAGGTTGTTAAACTATTGTAAATGTTTTCCCAACAAAGTATTAATGGAAAGGCTATGTCCAATGCAGTTTCGAATGTTCCGGTTATTACTCTCTCCTGAGAATCAATCCTGTAACCAAAAGGAAACTTTTATCATCAAAATTTGGGAAACATTTTCCATGTAAAAATTGTGATCCATCTATTTACACTTCATTAACGCAATTTGTTTAAGAATTTGCTTCCTCGTTTATTTGCAGCCATCAACGAAAAGAAAAAAATAACATGCGAAAAAAATTACTATCCTTTAGCCTATTAATTACCTCATCACTAATCACAGTTTTAGCGCAAGTGCCTTTAGACACTTTTATCGGACAAACAAGTTTACCCAACGATGACGATGCTGTTTGTTATATCCCCATATATCCTGAGATCACAACAGAATTACCTGAGCCGCTGGAAGCTGAACTTGTGCATGATTTTAAATTGTATACATTGGAGGGAGATTCAGTTCAAATGTCGGGATTATTAAACAGTGTAAAACCTGTTTTATTGGTTGGATGTAATTATACCTGTTATGTATTTCGCGGCAAGATTGATGTAATAAATGAAATGAAAGCTATGTATGGCGATGATCTTCAAATTTATTTGGTTTATACCGTTGAAGCTCACCCCGTTATTGATTTCAGTCCTTATTTCGGATATGAAAATGTGGGAGCTGATAATTATGCAGAGGGAATATTATATCGTCAGCCAACTACTTATGGCGAGCGTAAAGATATTGTAAGTGATATGCTTGCAAATGAAACAATAAATGTTCCCGTATTAATTGACGGGCCGTGTAATGAATTTTGGACAAATTGGGGAACAAACCCAAATCCTGCATGGTTAATTGCTCCCGATGGATATGTTTACGATGCACAAAAATGGTTTAACAAAGAACCGGAAGATATGTATGCTTCTATTGATGATCTTTTAGGTTTAGTGGGAACAGGAACCTATGACCCTGAAGGTGCATTTGATGCAGTTTTGGAACCGGAAGAAGTTTTTTATGGTGTGGTGGATAATATAATTGCAGCACATGTTACGTTTACAAATACAAGTGACGATGATGTATTAATAGATTTTGTAAGAACGGAAGCAGATATTCCGGAGGGTTGGTTTACGACACTTTGTACCGATCTTTGTTATTCTCCGAGTGAGGATTCCACAACAGTATTTTTAGCGCCCGGTGAAACGGAAATAGTGAGAGTGGATTTTTTTACAGATCTGATACCGGCTACAGGAACTGTGACCATCTCTTGTACAAATCATTATGATGCCGCAAATTCATTCGAATTTACAATTAATGCTGAATCAATTGCTGAAACTGGAATAGAAAATAACGGCAGCCCAGTTGTTATAAACGTTTCACCAAATCCAGCAACAATAAATAGTAATATTCAATTGCAATATAATATTAATTCAGGAGATGCGAAATATGAATTGTATTCTGTAACAGGAAATTTAATTCAGACAAATAACATAAATGCATTTTCAAATAATACAATTTCAATATTAAATATTCAGGCAGGAAATTATTTTCTGTTTGTTTATGATGGCGCAGAACGATTTGTAGCTCCACTTACGATAGTGGAATAATAATTTTGGATTTTGGTTTTGAGTATAGGCGGAAGGATGTTCAGTAAATGATATCCTTTCGCCATTTTTAATAAAAAAATAAAATGAAACATACAGTAAAATATATTGTTCTTTTGGGATTAATTGCCGGTGCGGTTCTGCATCAATCATGTAATGTTGATATTCCTGCATATACAAGTTATGATCCTTATTTATATTCTTCCATGGATGAAACAGGAGGTGATTGGGAGTTGATCTATCTGACCGGAACCAATTTATTTGAAATTCCCGAACCAAAAGATATTACCTCATCTGAATATTTAGCCGAATTGGAAGAATTGAAAAATTATAATTCAGCATTGAGCGAAGAGGAGCTGGCAGCAATTGAATATTGGGGAAATAACAGTATGATTCGCTGGATGGAAATTGCAGAAGAACTCACGGCGAAATATAATCTTGCACCTGCCCCCGATGCTAACGGAGAATATAGTGTACCCGATCCTGTATTTCCGGAACTCTACCCTTATTTTCCATTTTCCAATCCACCATATTCTTGCAGAGCTTATGCATATTTAAGTGTGGCTACTTATGATGCATTAATTACAACCTGGCATTATAAATATTTATATAATAGACCTGCGCCTTATAAAACTGATGTAAGTATTCAACCGGAACTTCCCGATAATGATATTCCTTCCTTTCCTTCAGAGGATGCGGTTATCGCTTCTGTTGCGCAGGAATTACTTACCTATTTATTTCCACTGGAAGTAAATTATATCAATGAAAAAGCAGATGAACTCCGCAATATGAGAAAATGGGCAGGCATGAATGTACAAAGCGATATTGACGCAGGTGATTCAATAGGTAAAACAATTGCAGAAATTTTTATTGGCAGAGCAAAAACGGATAGCATGAAATTCGCTCAGGTGGAAGAATATGAATATCCTGTATTCGAAACAAATGCAGATCTTTTATTTGGAGATCAATGGCCGCATTGGGAAAATTTAGAAACTCCACAAAGACCAATTGGTATCACACCTAAATTCGGACATGTGTCGCCCTGGTTTATTCCTTCAGTAGAAGCTGTTCGTCCGGGTCCGCCACCAGCATTTTTTTCTCCGGAATATGAAACGGCAAAAAATGAATTAATAGACCTTACCAAAAAAACTACGAAAGAGCAGGAGAGGATCGCATTTTATTGGGGAGATGGATTTAGCACTTATACTCCTGCTGGTCACTGGAATACCATTGCAATAGACTACATTGTTGAAGATAAATTAAATCCTTTGCGCACAGCAAGAGTGTATGCGTATTTAAATGCTGCAATGATGGATGCCGGTATCAGTTGTTGGGATACCAAATATTATTACATGTATCCTCGTCCTCCGCAGGCTGATGAAAATATTAAATGTTTATTCGGAGTGCCAAATTTCCCCTCCTATACTTCAGGCCACTCTACATTTTCAGCAGCAGCCGCAACGGTATTGGGATATATATTTCCGGCAGATGTAAATACATTTAATGAGTACGCAAAAGAAGCATCTGATTCAAGAATTTATTCACGTATACATTTTCGATTTGATTGTGAAGTGGGATTGGAAGTAGGAACAAATATTGGAAATTACGCAGTGGAAGTTGCAAAGGTGGATGGAGCGGATTAATTTATTCCTTTTCTAATTTATCCAGATCCTCATTCAATTTTTTTAATTCTTCAAGAATGGAATCCTGTTTAGTGTTATTATTAAAAATGGATTTCAGAAACGCACCGATTTCATGTCCGGTGGAATCGTTGATCAGTATATTTTCTTTAGAAATTCCTTTAATTACCTTGTTATGATCTAGTAAAGGGCCAGAATCTCCGGTAATTAAAACAATAGTGCCTTCACCTGAAAACCCGGATCTGATTCTAAAGGTTGCATCTGCATATAACTCTATTTCATTATCTATTTGCACTACGGTTATAACAGAATTTTTTTCATTAATATACATGTCTTTAACTTTCCCAACCATAAATCCGTCAATTGCAACCGGAGTTCCTTTTTTTATTCCATCTACAGAATCAAACTGTAAACTCACCTCATAGGTATTATTACAGGAAGCAATGATCAGTATTAATATGGGCAATATTTTTTTCAATAGTCCTTATTATAATAAAGTGAATAGGATTTGAAGTTAAACAAAAAAACCTTTCCGATAAACGGAAAGGTTCACAAATTTGTAATTTTTGGAATTTTAAACTCAAGGTTGTGAAGGATTTGCACCTCCACCGAACTCATTTTTCAATTGGTCATCCAGCCAATCTGCCCATAGACCCATGTCGTTAACACAGGTAACGGTCTCATTGTAATCCATACCGTTGATATCGCGTTCGTAGGTAGCATATACCCAATCTTTGTCGGGAGCAGCATTTGGAACAACCGTAAGTTTAACACCTAAACTTTGGTCGCTTATTTCCATACAACGGCGATAAAAATGTTCTTTGTTTGTAGCAGGAACCATCATCAAACCGCTGAAAATACGCAGGTAGTGACGGCTGGTGCCATCGTTTTGGGGGTGACTGGATACAAACACTTCCAATTTAGCAGAGCCTTTGAAAATGTAATATGCCTTGTTTTGTTCATTCCAGCAGGTTGCGGGATCAACACCAACACTGGTGATGAATTGTTTAACATTGTCCAGAATTTCTTGTGGAGTGGCCATAAAAATTGTTTTTTTGGATTAATAAAACGGAAAATTAATAATATTTTTTAATGTATAAAACTTTCACAGCAGATTCACTAAATATGATGAATCTGCGGTGAAAGTTTTACAATTCTTTAAAGTTTTTCTAATAATATCACTCAAATGTCACCTTCCCCACCACATACTTCTTCCCCTTCTCTGCATAAATGATCAATTCATTTTCATTCACCTGTTCTGAAACGATTGGACGCATAATAACACCTTCTTCTTTATTGCTGAAAAGGGCACTTTTTTCCCAATCACCATTTCCTTTAATACTTACAAGCGTAGCGTATGAATTTTTACCATCGTAAGCATATATCTTTTCGGGATTCTTTTCATCCAGATTTTTTTCGTTGTCATTAAAGATTAAATAGATCATATCATCTTTCACATGCGATGCATAAGATAAATAGAAACCTGAACTGGAAGCTTGTCTCTTGGGAATTTTTGTAGCCCATGCAACTGTATTATCGGGATTGATATTAATCACAATGATATCGTTGTAGTGATAAGTTGTTGTAGTGGTTGTACTTCCGTTGGAGTTTGTATAAGTGCTATGTGTGATATAATATTTTTCTCCAAGTAAAATAGCGCCACCATCTTCCCTTAAAATGATCTCATCCAGATCGAAATTAGATAATTCAGCACCTTTTTCTGCTTTATTATCAGAGACAAATAATTTTAAGAATTCCTTATCAAAATCAGTAACCCCTTTTGATAAAACAGATTTCGTTTCGGGATCTATGGTCATAAAAAATGTTCCTTTAATAGACGCTGTTCCTTTGTCGGAATAAAAACCAGTACATACTATTTTATTATCATTTGTTAAAGTAAAACTGCAATCTGTGATGAATTTTTCATCCAAAGAAATTTTATATTCTGCTTTATCTTTTCCGTTATTTCTGAATGCTGTGAGAATATATTGGTAATTGGGAAGACCACGAACTTTAGATTTTGCTTTTTCATTATACAATATTCCCATAAAATAAAAATTACCGGCATTGTCAAGATCTACACCTGTTATGCTATATAATTTTTCCTCATATGGTAAAGTAAAATCCATTTCCCATTTTTTCTCCATTTTATCGCCATAAACTGCTATACTTCCTTTCGTTTCTTCTTTATTCGAGCTGAATTGAATAGGAATTCCAGCCAATACCATCGATTTTTTAATATATCCTGGTAAGCCATAAAAGGCAAGCGTTTGTTCATCATTTGAAAGTACATAATTAGCTAATGCAATACTGCCATTATCCGTTTCCTGTATTGATTTTAATAAAACGGGATTCCCCTTTGTATTTAGCGTTTTAGGATCTACTTCGTGATAATAAACATTTGTTTTTTTAGTTTTTTTAATTATTGTGCTGCCAAATAAATAGATCTTATCGTGAAAATAAAAGGGATTGCTATAATGCATGTCCTCTCCATCCATTTCAAATTCATAATCTCGTATGGTCATGAATTTTAATGCCTTACTGTATTTCTCCATGGAAATATTTAAAGAGTAAAAACCTTTTCGGGTATATCTTCCAAATACAAATCCACCATCATCATAACCAACAACATCAAATACAGTTGAGTTTTTTGGTTCTTCATAAAGTTCACTGAGTTCTACATTCACTTTGTGTTGTGCAGAAACAGTAAATGTTATCAAGGTGAATAGAAAAGTAATTGCAAAATAATGTAAACCCCGCTTATGCAGGTGTAGTGGTTTTAGAATTTTCATTTGAATGGCTGTTTTATTTAGAGGCTAAAGATATTAAAAACCGCGTAATAATGTAAATAAAAAAATCCCGCTTGTTTAAAAGCAGGATTTTTAATCAATGATTTTACTAATAAATGCTTTACCTAAACACTCTCCTCAGTTAATTTAGCATCAGTACCTTTTGTATCTTTTTCATTCAACCTCCATCCACACCTATCGTAATAGTAGCTTTTAAACTTTTCTTTTTCTTCCGGAGTCATATGCTCCATTTTTTGTTCCATACGATGTTTCCAGTAGCTGCGGTCATACATTCCATGACCTTTCCAGGCGTGTTTGCTTTTCCAGTTATGCCGACCCATTCCGCCGAATCCCGTGAGTAATTTTCCTAATGCGAGCAAACCAATAGCCTGCCAGAAAGTGACGGTAACTCCGTTAAAAACTGCCGGTATAAGCCAGTTCCACAAATACATAGTTGCGAAACCCATTATAGTGATCATAAAAGCACCTGCAATTAACCAACCGATGCCGTATTTAATTTTTTTTGTGAATTTGTGTTTGAATTCTGCTTTGAATTCATCCTTAAATTCGTTTTTGTATCTGTTATTAGATTCCATAAAAATATTTTTTATTCTAGTTCTTTATTAAAAAAATCGTCGTATAAACCTTGTAGTTTTTCGCGTAAATGCAAAACTGCATAACGTTTTCGCGATAAAAGCGTGTTAACGGAAACACCTGTTTCTTCCGAAATCTCGTTGAAGCTTTTACTTTCCAATTCATGTAAAATAAAAACCTCGCGTTGTTCGGCAGGTAATTCGCTTAAGGCCTCATACATGGTTTCCCATACCATCTGGCGTTCAAATACCTGATCGGGATTATCAGAATCGGAGGCAGAAATAGTGGATAATCCTGAAAAATATCCATCCTCCTCATCATCACCATAAGCCGCTGAAGTGTCTATTGATTCTGTTTTGCGTTTGCGATACCAGTCTATGATCTTGTTTCTGGTAACCCTATAGAGCCACGAAGCCATGTTCTCTATATTTTCTACCATACCGCGGTTTGAAGCTAACTGGTAAAAGACATCCTGAAGAATGTCGCGGGCATCTTCCTCATTTGCCACACGGGTCTTGATAAACTGCAATAGCTTTTTGCGTTCATTTTTAACCGCTTGTTCAATAATGGCATTTTGTTGCTGAGTCATTAAGTTGCCCAAATGTAAACTATCGTCCATACAGTTTGTATTGACGATTTCAGGTGTAAAGATATTTTAAAAGAAGAGAGAATTGTGGTGAGAGTCCGCAGTTAACAGTCAACAGTGGGCAGTTGGCAGTTTGACGGGAAGGAGGTTTTCGTAAGCCCATAACTTACAACTCAGAAAATATTGGGTCAATGGTGAGTAGTGAGTGTTGAGTTTGATCCGAGAGGGGATCGGACTCACCAAATGAGTAATGAGTAATGAGTGATGAGTTTGATCCGCGAACTAACTCAGAACCCAGAACTCCGAACTTAATGGGTGGGTGGTGAATGGTGAGGGGTGAGGAAACCCATCAAAAACCGAGAACTAACTCAGAACTCAGAACTCAGAACACAGAACACAGAACTCAGAACACAGAACTCAGAACACAGAACACAAAACAAAAGACCTCCAAGTTTCATCCTGATCGCAATCCCGGCTGTTCAATTCTCAATTCTCAACTCTCAATTCTCAATTCTTTTGGAGCCATGCTGTAACCGCTTCCCAATAATACTCATTCGCCGGATCGCTGCTCCAGAGCGCTTTTGAGCCGTGGGTGCCTTTGGTGTCGGGGTAGAATTGTGTTAATACATTTTCGGGAAGGTGTTTAAATGCTTTTTCAAGAGCACCGGCTTCTTTTTCGGTGGAGGTGATAAAAATTGGTTTGGTATTGTAGTTTTTGAAGTAATCTGCAGCGGAAGTTCCATCATCAAATTTAGCGATCGGACTGAATCCTATCACAGCCTTCACATGTTCATTATCCATGGCAACCTTTAAACATAAAGATGCCGAATAACTGCTTCCCCAAAGGATCACGGGTTGACCCCAGGTTTCATATGCGAGATTTACACCTGCTTCAATATCGGGTAGCGAGGAGGGATAACTTGTAGCCTTATTTGCAGCAAGTGCATTGGCATTTGTTTTATTGTCGTGTGCGTCAATTGCTCCGCCACTTCTTTGGTCCAATGCAAGGCAATTGTAACCCATGGCATTCAATTTCGGTGCTATTTCTGCATATTCATAATTGTTCATTTTAGCCTGATGGCAAAGAACGATAACAGGTGAGGTGCTGTCGATGGAATACATCACAGCTCTCATTGTTAACCCATCGGCGGAGGGAAATTCAATAGTATCCTGACGCATGCCGCTTACAGTAATGGGTTGTTGTTCAGGAATATCCGTTATAGTATCCTGTTCCGATTTATCTTTTTTCCCTTTACAGGCCATTAATAATGAACCTGTAAGTATTAATACAAGCAGTGAATAACCTTTCATAAGATTTTTTTTGCGAAGATAAGGCACTTCGTAATTGTTAGAGAAATGTAAATTTTAAAAGCTATGTAAATATTTGGCTACCTTTGAAGCATAAACAAATCGTTTTTTGCGTTATCCCGCTAACTAAGATTATGCATTTCAGAAAGATCCGGGTTCACCTCCTTTTAACCATTTCCGCAATCCTCATTTTATCGACACAAAGTTGTCGCAGAGATATATTTGTAACAGATGCAAACGCTAAACTGCAATTCAGTGAGGATACAGTGCATTTCGACACCGTTTTTACAACGGTTGGTTCCATCACCATCCCCCTTAAAATTTTTAATACCTATAACGATCCCATTTCCATATCCACTATCGAACTTTCCGGTGGTGAAGCTTCTCAATTTAGAATGAATGTGGATGGAGAATCAGGTGTTGTTTTTCACGATATTGAAATTCCCGGAAACGATAGTTTATATGTATTTATAGAGGTAACTGTTGATCCGAATGCAGACGCACTTCCATATATTATCGAAGATTCAATACTTTTCGAAACAAATGAAAATTGGCAGAATGTGAAACTGATCGCACTTGGCCAAAATGCACATTTTCATTTTGGGGAAATTATTTGCGATACAACCTGGACAGATGATCTGCCGCATGTAATTATCGGGTCTGTGTTAGTGGATAGTTTATGCACTCTCACTATAACAGAAGGAACGAATATACACATGCATGGAGGAAGTTATTTTTATGTGTTAGGAACATTAAATGTGATCGGAACAAAAGATAGTATAGTTTCTTTTCAGGGAGATAGATTGGAAGATTTTTATAAGGATGTGCCGGGTCAATGGGAAGGAATTTATTATTTGCGCGGAAGTTTTACCAACACCATGATCTATGCCGAAATAAAAAACGCAAACGACGGAATTGCTCTTGGATACAGCACTACACCCGATCTGGAATATTATAAAGATTATTTACCGGAACTCACTATTTCCAATTCTATGATACACGATTGTCAGAATAACGGATTATTATCTCTCAACAGTAAAATAAAAGCGACCAATGTTTTGATATATAATATCGGACTTAGTAATTGTGCTTTATTTATGGGTGGAGATTATGATTTCAGACATTGCACATTCGCGAATTATAGTTCAACATATCTCGCACATCAAACTCCAATTTTAGGAATATTTGATTATTTTGCGTTCAATCAGGATAATATTATTCAGGATGTTTTAACTAAAGCAAATTTTACAAACTGTATTGTTGAAGGGTCGATTGCAGAGGGCAATGAAATTGTTATTGATACTCTTAATGAAGGTGATCCCTTAAATTTTAATTTCGAATATTGTATTCTGCGCACCGATATCAATCAGGATCTCCTAAACGATGCAAATTGCATCTTTAATGAAAATGCTTCTTTTGCAAATATTGGAGAAAGAAATTATTGTCCGGGTGAATTTTCACCTGCACTCAATGCCGGAACATTTATTCTGGCTGACCCTGTTATTGATGATATCAGAGGTGAAGTGAGACCATTTGCCGGTACTTTACCCGACATTGGGGCATATGAAACTACTGCTGAGTAGTTACCTTACATCAAATCTTTATTAAATTGTTGACATCTCTTTGGTTGTTTAGACATAGGTTTTCTATATTTGAATACATTTTTTAACCTAAAACCACAACTATGTTTAAATTCAACATTACCCACCAGGAGTCGTACTCCCGCGGTGAATTATTACTCCGATCCTTTTTTGGATGGTTGTATATTCTGATACCGCATATGATATTGCTTTTATTTTACGGAATCTGGGTAGCCATTGCACAATTTGTTGCATGGTGGATCATATTGTTTACCGGTAAAACACCTGAATTTTATTACACAGCCATGTTGGCATATACACGCTGGGGCTTAAGGCTCGGAGCACGTCTTGTGAACTTAAGTGATGGTTATCCTTCTTTTGGGCCTAATGGTACCGACGACAAAACAGAGGTACATTTTGATCATAATAATATTGGCCGCGGACAGCTATTATTGAGATCCTTTTTTGGATGGTTGTACGTTGGAATTCCTCATGGTTTTTGTTTGATGGTGAGAATGATCGGAGTTTATGTATTGGTTTTTCTCGCATGGTGGGTAGTTCTGTTTACAGGCAAATACCCTGCAGGCTGGCATAAGTTTAATGTAGGTACTTTTAGATGGGCTACAAGAGTGAATCTATATTTGTCATTTTTTCTTGATGTTTATCCTCCATTTAACGGCAAACCCGATGAAATGGAAGCAGAAGAAAAACCATTGGATCAAGTTTAATATTTGTTTAAATATTTTATATTTGTTAGAAACCGGCAGATTTGTTTTGCCGGTTTCTATTTTTTTTGGAGATGATAAACGATGTGATATATAATAAATTGCGACATTATTGTGCATATCAGGAGCGATGTCATGAAGAGGTGCGCACAAAATTATTATCGCTGAAAATTTACGGTTCTGATCTGGAAGAAATAATTAATAAATTAATTGAAGATGATTTTTTAAATGAGGAACGTTTTGCAAAAGCATATGCCGGTGGAAAATTCCGAATTAAAAAATGGGGCAGGGGAAAGATCATAAATGAATTAAAAAAACGCAAAGTTTCTGCCTATTGCATTAAAAAAGGAATGGAAGAAATAGGGGAGGAGGATTATTTAAATACCTTGAATAAACTTCTTTCCACCACCATAAAAAAATACAAAACAAACAACGATTACGAAACAAAAAATAAAGTTGCACGATATCTAATTTCGAGAGGGTTTGAATCGGAGTTGGTTTGGGGGATGATAAATAATAAATTTAGTGATTGATTGAAATGTAGAAACAGCCGGAACCCGCCAGTTGGCGGACAGGCGCGGATGACGCTGATTGGGCGGAAAAAAAAGGATAAAAAAAGTTGATATAGAAGTATAAACAATAATAATATTACCCTAGTTAAATTAATTCGACACGTTTAAGTCCTGAAAGGACGACACATCTTGTAACCACGGACTTCAGTCCGTGCGAATTAAAAAAGGGAACACGGATGACGCTGATTGGGCGAAAAAAAAAGGATAAAAAAAGTTGTTATAGAAGTATAAACAATAATAATATTACCCTAGTTAAATTAATTCGACACATTTAAGTCCTGAAAGGACGACACATCTTGTAACCACGGACTTCAGTCCGTGCGAATTAAAAAAGGGAACACGGATGACGCTGATTGGGCGAAAAAAAAAGGATAAAAAAAGTTGTTATAGAAGTATAAACAATAATAATATTACCCTAGTTAAATTAATTCGACACGTTTAAGTCCTGAAAGGACGACACATCTTGTAACCACGGACTTCAGTCCGTGCGAGGAAAACTGTAAGCACATACTTTAGGGCATAGATGAATAACCCCCGGCTTTAGCCGGTGGGAAAAGACGTAATAATGATCGGGCTTTAGCCCAAACGTCAATCATCAATGATAAGATATTGTAAAAATCGAATGAGAAAACAAAACCCATTCTACAAAAATTACATCAGTAAAATTTTCAATGCATAATAAATTTAGTAACGTAACTCTGATCCTCTGATACTACTTTTAAAAAATAATACCCTTGTTCTAAGTTTAAATCGCCAACAGTAAAATAATTTGATTCGGAATTATTACTGATCAATGTATTCTGATAAATAATTTGCCCTGTCGTATTAATTATTTCATATTCGAATTCTTCGGACTTATTGTTTGTAAAAACAAAGTGTAGCTCATCAGTGTTTGTAGGATTCGGAAAAATAGTTAATTTGTGATCAGTATCAGATAAATGTTCACCTGAATTCTTAAACAACGCCGGAGCCGGCGCCCACCAATTTCTGCTGATCACAATAAGGGATAATAATTTAATGGTATTACCATAATAACCATCGCGATTTAGGGAAACGGTTTTCATATAATTCCATAAACTATTTAGCCAAACCTGATTAGTATTATCAATCATAGCACTTACTGCAAATGGAGCTTGAAAGGAGAGGTCGTTGTAATTACTTCCGGGTAAAACAGTTCCGAGATCCAGGTCATATCCACTTTTAATATTTGCGGGAATGGAACCTGTTTTTGTTTTTATCCAGGCATTAATTGGCACTAATGCATTATAGGCACGTGCATCGCCATAAATTAAATAATCTGTTGCTGTGCGCCATGGGAAACGGCATGCATTGTAATTATAATCTCCATCATAATCTGATTCTAAAAAATTTGGTGGGGCAGGATCGGGTGACGTATTGGTATGGCGGATAAAATCAGGCATTAATCCTGTAGCAGGAGAAAAATTTGTTCTGATGGAACTATTGATAGTATAACATCTGTCAATGGTGAGGTTCCAGTTATTATCACCAGTAGCCTCATAAAAACTTCTAAAATGGTCAGGCATAAAATCGCTGGACCGTGTGGAATACGACATGGGTGAAGTGCTTCCGCTCACCCAATCGCCTAATTTAATTGTTTGATTATTGTGATTTATTTCTGAAGTATAAATAGCATCAATTAATGTATTTGCTTCTGACAAATAATTAATAACTCCGGCGCTTCCCCATTGTGCATGCGCCAGCAATAATGCATAAGCAATATCCAGATCGCCATCTGTTGCTGCATCCGCTCCGGGAACATCTTCACATCCTTCTATTTGCTGCCATGCCATTAAAGTGGGGTTAATTATACTTGGATGCGCTTTATAATAATTATACAAACCGTCGAAATACAGTTTTGCATTCAGATCATACCCGGCCATTATTGCGGTGATCATCATTCCATAACCTTGTGCCTCGCTTACGCATATTGCATTGGATGGATCTGCACCTCCCTCGTAATTATAAAATACATAATATTGTTCAGGTTCGCAGCCATTTACCAAATAACGTGTTTTCCATTTATTATAGAATTGTTTAACAACTTTATCTAATCCTGCTTGTGAAGCAACTGTGGGTTTGATGCTGCCTGCTGTGTAAGTTGTATGTTGTGGAAAGGGATATGCGGGGGATTGTGAATGTAATATTTGTATAAAAATTAAAGCTGTAAATATCAATACTATTTTCTTCATAAAATTATTTATAAAATTAATTAATAATTAAGTTGCAGATCTTCCAACATCATTTTAAGAAAAACGGAATCCTCCTCAGGTTTCAAAATTCTGTTATATCCCGACGATTCTTTATATTCTCTTTTTACAGAATTTATTTCTCATTGATTAAGAAGTTGATTTAATTCTGCCTGATCATAATATAATTCAAATGAAATAAAATGGTCTTTTTTATCCAAGGTTGAAACAGGGCGGCTATATTCGTAAGTATTTGGATATAAGAAAATAGAATCGGAATTCATTCTTGCAACTCGTAAATAATAATACATAGAACTATTTTCTTCAGAACGCATGCAATAAATATCCCCAACCTGTGGTGAAGCAACAAACGCGGATTTTTGTTTCGAAACATTTTGAGTATTAATAGTAATCCAGATGATCAAACATGCCACAAGCAATAATCCTGAAAACAAATAGATTGGAGTATTGGTGGTAGCCTGGTAATTATCCAACCTGTCACTGGAATTATTGCCATGTCCGCACTTAGTGCATGTTACAATGGTATCTTTTGAACCTAACGGAAAGAAGGGGATCCAAAAAATATGAAAATATTCTCTATACACTTCAAACTTCAAATCATGAGCACTACAGGTGGTGCATCGCCCTGTATTGTCGTAATGTGTTTTGATCTTAGCCTTTTTTCTTCCGTAAATTAATAACATGATGGAGATAAATTGTGGTTTAATTCCCAAATATAGAAATACTTGCCAAAATATTCTCAATTCTACTCTTCAATATCTCTATCAACTCCGGATCCAAATATTCGTACTCATCCTCAATATTAATATTTTCGATACGAGGAACGTTGGAAGTTCTGAATTGATCTTGTATCCGATTTTTCTGACTGTTATCCATTACAATTATCAGATCGGCCCATTCCACGAGTTTGGAATTTATTACCACTTCACTTTGTGCACTTAATCCGGCACTTTTAATATTGAGTCTGCTGTCGTTTTTATATAAATACTCCGCCGTTCTGCTTCGCCTTTTATTGCGACCGCAAACAACAAGTATATGGGGTTTAGTTTTGAATTCCGGCATTGTTTTAATGAGCAATTACAATTTTATTTTTTAATATAACTCCAGATTCGGTTATTATCTCTATAAAATATAAACCGGATTTCAGATCCCTAACATTAATTTTATTATAAGGATGAATTATCGAAATCGTTTTACTTCCGTGTAGATCGAATATGGAAAGAGAATAAATATTCTGATCCGATACATTTATAAATATTTCCTCAGAAGTTGGATTTGGGAAAACTTTGAGAACCATTTCTGCACCACCCGAAGTTATATTAATAGGTGGGAAATTATTTTTTACATACCAGGGATCTGCATCGAAGCGGTCGTTCGGATTTGTTGTGTTTGTATTCTGGTAAGCTACCACAAAACTCATATCCCCATTTGGTGCGAAGGAGGGCTCACCTAATGCAAGTGCATTCCCTTTTGAAATTACCATTTCTTCCTCTACCCAACTATCCCAATTGCCCGGTATTGCCTGTCGCGAACGATATATATCAAAATTGCGACCATAATATAAATAGGTATTTAATCCGTCAAAATATAATTGAGGAGTTTCCAAATGTCCTGCATCATTATTAAGAGAAGAAATAAGTGTAGGTTCATCCCATGTTAGCCCATCATCATAACTAAATACGTACATAAAATCCCGCAAAGCACCATCGGTATATTTTTCATAAATTAGTAAGAGTGTATCCGAATTATTTATTCTTTTTAATATGGGATTATCAGCAGAAAATTCATCCGAAGCTGGATTAATTGGTTCCGGAAGTCGAATGGCTGATGCTATATTTTCAGGATTTATACTTGTATTATTGATCATCCAGATATCATTATTACCTGTAAATAAAAAATGTTCAGCAACATTCGGATCTACGGACGATTGTAAAGGAAACGGTCCTCCTTCTATAAAAGCGGGTCTTTGCATTCCGGATAATTCCCAGGATTCGAAATTTTCGTCCAAACTATTTCTATGCGCATATAAAATATCAATATTTAATGCGGTATCACAACCAAAAATATTTGTTGTCATATCCATTCCATGATCATCTGCATAGGTTCGTAAAAATGCACCGGTACCAAATATATCGCAGGGTGGGAGAGCAATATTTAAATTGATATAATCGACCCAGGATAACAAATCGGCGGGGGCATATAATGCATAAAGATTTAGGCCATCAGACGAGATTTGCAATCCATCCTCCCATCCATAATCTGCCAAAGGCATTCGAAATGGAGTTTCGTACTGATCTGTAAAGGATCCAACAACAATAGGGTGCGTGTTGGTTTTCACAGAGTCCCAGATTTCGGATGGTATTGTCAATTGCGCTTGAATAGGGCTGCGCATTATTAGCAATACAATTACCAATATAAAAAGGTGTTTGAGCTTCATTATTACCCGATTTGTATTTATTACAAAGTACTAAGGTAACAAATAGGGACAAAAAAAGCCGGCAGATTGCGCTGCCGGCTTCGTTAAACAAAATTTAAATACTATTTTGTTATGAGTATTTTTTGTATGGATTGTTCAACTCCATTTGATACGGATATTAAATATAATCCAGATGATAATGAATTTGTATTAATTATGATATTATTATCACCCTTAACTATTGATTTATTTATTAAAGGTAGAATTACTTTTCCAGTTATATCAAGAACTGAAATTACTGCATCAAAACTTTCTGTTGCAATAACATTTGCATTAATAATATCAGTTGCAGGGTTAGGATAAATACTTATTGCATTAATACCTGTAAGGTCAGAAATTGCAACAGAAAAATTAAGTTGCTGCTCCGAAACATTTACATCGGCACAAGTTCCTACTGCAGTTAATGCTACATTAAATATTCCAAGATCGGTATAGGTATACGTGGGGTTTGCATCAGTGCTGAAATCAAGATCAGATAATGGATCACCAAAATCCCATGTATAAGAAACTGCATTGGAGGAAGTATTTGCAAAGTTTACTGTAAGTCCTACATTGTCAAAAGTAAATGATGCAATAGCCGGTGCTATGGTTCCGGGAACTTCACCATAATTTGTATTTTGCGGATCCCAGTTTGCCCAACATGATGTCCAATTCAATGTTCCGAATGCACCGCGATAAGCAACATTATTAAATCCGGCTAATTCGGGAGCAGCAAATGAAGCTCCTGTTAATAAAGGAGATCCAGCCATAGGAACACAATTTGGCGAGGTAACATTATATGCATCAGTTAGCATAAGGTCGCTGCTCAGATCATAAATTGTATTATTATAAGCAGGAGTATTAAACCATGCTGCAATGTCGAATGTACTTCCCACAGCTAATTCAAAATCATTATTATGACCTGCAATTATTGTGTTCTGAATTTTGAGTGTATTTGCTAAAGCGCTTGCTTCACATAATGCACCATCTATCATTATTCCACTTGGATAACCAACTATAACAGAATTAAAGATATCTGTAGATGTATTTCTGCGTAAATGTGCTCCGCGTTTATAATTAACATTAATGATATCACCTTCATTTTGAATTGCACCAATAACAGTGATATTACTGAAGGTAGGATTTGTTTGTGGTGAATTTGCGCTTCCTGTTGCATCATTATCACTTTCAAATCCATTTGAACCTGATACATCCGCAAAATTCGGGTCACGTTTCACTAAACCGAATTGAACTTTTCCGGAAAATCCGAAATCCGTATCAAAATCATCGTCATAAGTATTGTGTGCAATTAAATAATTGGCATTAACTGTTCCGCCAAAAAATTCAAAGGCATCATCACCTGAGCGGCTCACCATAACATGATCTAATAAAGTTCCGTTACCAACACCTCCGCAAGTAAGGCCGTTGATCTCATTTCCCGGAACGAATGCAATACCAGGATATTCAATTCGCACATATACCAGTGCTCCGGAATTATCAGATGCATTTGCACCACCATAAGAAGCATCGCCTTCCGGTGTATCAACTCCGCCTTCAATAACAGCAACACCTCCCGGAACGTTAATTGGTGCATCTCCTAAAATAATTAATCCACCCCAATCACCATAATTTCTGGTTCCTTCGGATTGATTACTTGTAAATACGATCGGTTGATCCACAGTTCCATTTGCATAAATTTTTGAACCACGTGTAATAATTAAAGTACCTTTTGTATCCTTATCGCCACGTATAATGGTGCCTGGTTCTATATTTAAAGTTGCACCATCTTCCACGTATACGAATCCGTTTAAAATATAAACGGTATCATTCACGAGATTGCGTGTTACACCTGAAATTTCACCTGATAAGGTGTGTGTTGGTAATTGTGCGTTTGTTAATGCTGTAATAAACAGCAAGGAGAAAATTGTTAATGTTAATTGCAGTTTTTTCATAATACTAGTTTTAAAATTTGTAATTAATAGATAATGATACTTTAGCACCACCGTCGATGCTTCGTATTGTGTTGTCAAGTGTTTCATCATATTTTCCATTCTCATCGAGATCCTGATAAAAAATTGCATTTTTATTTAAAAGATCGCTCACATTAATTTTAACGGAACCTTTTTCTTTTAAGAATGGAATGGATACTTGTGCGTCAAAAAGGGGTCTTGGGTTTTCATAAATATTGTCGTATTGTGCATTGCCATATTCAGAAATTCTACGACCGATCTGATTAAATAAGGTAGTAATTGATAAACCTGTTTGGGGATTGATGTAGGTGATTCCGAAATTCATTACGTAATCAGACTGACCTTGTAATTGTCTTTCAGCAGTTCCGGCCAAAGCAGTATCTGCTATATGTAATAAAGTATTCGAACGAATAAGGGATAGATTTGTGCTGAAAGTAAATTGTTCTAAAACTTTTGCACTGCGATTAATAAAAGCTAAATTTTTTCGCAACTCAAATTCAGCGCCATATACTGTTGCAACGGAATCATTTACCGGTTTTAATTCACGTGCAGTTCCAAAAAAGAATCGTTGTCCTATCGGATTAATAAATCTTTTATAAAATACACCTGCTGAAATAATTTGTCCTGCCCCAAAAAAATGTTCAACCTTGATATCACCGTTATAAATATCAGTTGCTAATAAAGATGGATTTCCAATTATACTTGAATTTGTTTCAATATCATAAAATCCGAAAGGTGCAAGTTCTCTTAATTCGGGACGTGCTACGGTTTTGTAACCGGATAAACGTAAATTAGACTTTTCATTTAAGGCATAGGTAATATTAATGGATGGTAAAAGATCAAATCTCAAACCAACACTATCCGTTTCTGCTGAATTTACTTCAATTGGTTCCGGATTTGGATTTGCTGTATATTCAAAAGAACTTAATGTCTGCACAAAAAATTCTGTTCTTACACCCCAAACAATACGCAGGTCTTTTCCAACTTTATTATCGAACATCGCATAGACCGATTTATTTGTTTGTTGAGCAGTGTAGCTATCGGAAGCGTTTGTAGTTTCATCTATATAATATAGGCTGTCGGAAAAATTTTCTGATGCAAATTGTTCAGCCGGTGTCATCGCAACAATTGCAAAATAATTTGGATTAAAGAATATTTCATTGGAAGTTGCAACACCCATGGTGCGGGCATCAAATACACGGTCTTTCAACATATATCCTCCTCCAAAACCAAAGTTTTGTTTTGTTTCTCCGATTAGGAATGGATAGGTAAAATCTATGTTAGCCGAATAGGTTTGTTCATCCATGTAAGAATAAAATATTCCCATATTATCGGGAGATGCAAATGGAGAAGGAGAGGTTTGAAAAGAAGTATCTCCCTCAAATGCAGGTGTGATATTTTTCAGATAATTTACCGTTCTGTAATTAGGCTGATCGCGAACTAAGGTATTTACACCTAAACCCCATTTTGCTTTTAATTTTGAACCCGGTAAATAATGATCACCGCCCAATATTGTGGAGAATAATTGGTTAGAACTAAAATAATAATATTCATTTTGTACATATGCGGCTTTAGAATAATTAATTCCACTGCGCATTGTTGTAATATCTGTAGAGTTTACAGAATAAGAATTTTTTAATGTGAATTTATTGTTGTCGTTAGCTTTAAAGGAAAGATTTAATAATCCACCCCATAAAATATTGTTTTTATATTGATTATCTTCATATTCATACAACGGGGTTATTTCATTATCAAAATCTTTACGTTCAGAAATATTGGTTACATAAGAATTGTTATAAGTTAGGGCACCTATCAACCCAAATTCACCGGCTCCTTTAAATTTTTGAATAATTCCGCCGGATAATTGATAACTCTGATCAACCGGAGCTGAAGGATTACTATATGCTCCCCAAGGCGAAAAATCTTTTCCAAGATTTGCTTTTTCCTCTAACGGTATATCAATAAATTCATCACGGGTGGAGGGGAAAGCAGAGGGAAGTTGTCGTATTCCATCATCAATACCAAGCCAGTCAGTTTTTCCTCCTGTATAAGTATAATATTCTTTAAAAGTACTAACTGTATTATATCCTGCACCAGCAGAAACCGAAAAAAAGTTTTGATCAGGAATATCTCTGGTATTCATGGAAATTATTCCTCCTGCAAAATCTCCGGGTAAATTTGGTTGTGCCGATTTATATACAATTAAATTATCCAACATCGCCGAAGGAAAAAGATCAAATGCAAATGTTTTTCTGTCGGGTTCAGTACTTGGCAATAGATTTCCATTTACAAGTGCGAGATTATATCTATCACTTAAACCACGAATCACAACAAATTTTTGATCAACAATGGATGTTGCGCTCATCATTTTTAATGCATCGCCGGTTGTTTTGCCGGGTGAACGAGAAATCACATCTCTTGACAATACTTCCGAAGGCCCCATATTGTTTTTCTGTATGGTTAAAACCGATTGAATAGTTTCTTGTCCGGGTCTACCTTTTATTATTAGTTGCAATGAATCTCCTAAAGCACTTCTGAACTCAGTATTTAATACTATATCTACTACAGTTACTTCATTATTTTCAACAGTAACACCTTCTACTAATTTTGTCTCATAGGAAACGTAGGTAATCTTTAAAGTATAAGTACCAGGATTTAAACCCGAAATATTATATCTTCCATCAATATCTGTCCCCGTAATAAACCCTGCAGCATTTTCAACATTAACTGTAGCTCCAATTAACGTTTCAGAATTATCAGCATCAATAATAACTCCCGCAATAGTGCCCGACTGCGCATAAATAATGCTTGAAATACCTGAAATTAAAAGGAAAAATACTATTTTGAGATTTCTAAACATGTTGTTTAATATTTACATGCAAAGAACTCGCTTTAATGTTACCTAATCTTTATTGTAACATTAGTTAAACATAAATCGAATGTAAACAAAAAAGCCTCCCGAACGAATTCGGGAGGCTTACAATCATACTGCAATTAACATTTTATTTACTTATTACTAACTCTTTGGTAACATTAACATTTTCACCGTTAACATTTACTAAATATATTCCTGATTCTAAGTTGCTTACAGAAAGGTCGATTGTAGTAAATCCATCAACCAAAATATTATTATTTTCATACACAACTTGTCCAACCATATTTACGATAGATACATTAACTGTTCCATTTGCTTCAATTGTCAATTCTACATTTTCAGAAGCAGGGTTAGGGTTGATCTGAATTAAATTCTCGTCAACAATAACATTGTTTTCTAAACGCAAAGGTAGTGTGGTGAAAGAAATAAATGCTGTTGGAGTAGATGCTCCACCACCACAATTGGTTATTATGCGCACTTGATATACTGATGAAGCGAGCAAGCCTGTAATTGTTTTTGTGTTAGTAAAAGCAGTTGGAAGCGAAGTCCAAGGTTTAACCGGAAATTTGCGATATTGAACTGTATAATTATTTGTTCCACAAACGTCAGACCAATTTATAATTGCTGAACTTGAAGTTATTCCTGTTGCAACAATACCTGTAACTTGGCTACAAAGAGCAGTTGTGGCAGTTTTTTTAGCCCATGCACTTTTTTCTGCAGTTGCACATTTCGATCTTATTTGAAAATCATAACTTGTGTTTGCTAATAAACCTGTAAAGGTAAAGTTTGTAACAGCACCAACATTCACTGGAGATGAATAAGTTCCACCAGTAATTGCATAACGTACTTCATAAGTAGTAGCACCCGGCGCAGCATTCCAACTTATTTTAGCACTGCAATGCTTAATTTCAGTTGCTACTAATGCAGTTGGTTTTTGAACAGTAACATCATTAACTGTGTATGTTGCAGATGCGGAACATCCATTACTTGTAACAGTAATTGTATAACTTCCTGCTGCTAAACCTGAACGGTCTTGCGTGGTTGGACCATCGCTCCAGGCATAAGTATAAATTCCAACTCCACCTGAAGGTGTTACATCAATTGAACCTGTATTTGGACAAGTCATGCTGCTAACTGTACCTGCAATTGTCGGATTATTATTAATTCCGGGAGTTGAATATGGTGTTGATTGAGGATCAAAATTAACCCATGATTCATCCGTCCAGTTGTTGGTAGTTGAAAATGCACCAGCATAACTTGTGGCAGTGAAAAAAGGATCACTTAATAAACCTGCAAAATATGTTCCGATAGTTGTAGGAGCCGAGCCTGCAGTTGGACGTGGGTCAGGGTTTGATAAATTAAATGCATTAACCAAACCTACTCCTGAATTTAAAAGAATAGTTTGATTACCGTTTGAAGAACCATATGTGTCAATATTAAAACCTGCATCGCAAGTGGTGCATAAATAATCGTCACCATTGCCGGAAAGAATATTGTTTTTGAATTGTAAATTATCTGCAGCAGCATTTAATGAAGTGTTTGTTCCTTCAATTTTAAATCCAGCTTCAGGATAACCCATGATAATAGAATTATAAATAGATGTCATTGTATTTCTTCTTTGATGAGCACCTCTTTTATAGTTTACGTTTATTACATCTCCTGTATTTACTTTAGGACCTGCAATGGTGATATTTGAAAATAATCCTCTTGAGATGGGTGTATTTCCTGAACCAGTTGCATCATTATCAGATTCAAATCCATTTGAACCTGAAACATCTCCAACATTTGGATCACGTAAAACATAACCGAATTGTACTTTTCCGGAATAACCAAAGTCAGTATCAAAATCATCGTCAAATCCACGGTATGCAATTAAATATTTAGCATTTACAGATCCACCAAACCATTCAAATGAATCATCACCTGAATAAGAAATTTGAATGTGATCAATAGTAGTTCCTGAACCAACTCCACCCATGGTTAAACCATTAATTTCATTACCCGGTACAAAAGGAATACCTGCAAATTCGATACGCACATATTTAAAAGTACCACTGTTGTCGGATGCGTTTGCTCCGCCATAAGCGCCATCTCCTTCAGGTGTGTCAACTCCTCCTTCAATAATTGCACTTCCACCAGGTACATTGATCGGAGCTTCTCCTAAAATAATAACTCCACCCCAATCACCATAGGTTCTTGAACCCGCAGGTTCATTAGAAGTAAATACAATTGGCTCGCAAGAAGTACCTACTGCATTAATGTTTCCGGTTTTTGTGATAATTAAAGTTCCTTTAGTTGCCTTGTCTCCTTTAATAATAGTGCCTTCTTCAATAGTTAAGGTTGCACCATCTTCAACATAAACAAAACCATTTAATTGATAAATATTGTTGTTGGTCCACGTTGTGTTGGTCGTTATCTCGCCTGATACGAAAGTAACCTGAGCTTGCATCGCGGTGAATCCTGTCGCGACTGTCAGTAAACCTAGTAATAATTTTTTCATTGTTTATTGCTTTTTAGTTAGAAATTAATGAGGGCAAAAGTAGAAGTGCAGTATTAATACCATTGTGATATTAAATTATAATAATCTGATTTAACTGTAAACTAAAATGTTGAAAATCAGGCGAGTGATAATAAATTGTAAAGTTAATGTGCCATTAAAAATGAAAGGTTGTATAACTGCTTACACAACCTTTCTACTAAACATATAATAATATGTAGATCAAAAATAGGATTTCATTTATAAGGAAAGATAATTTCGATAATAAATTACATTAAAATAACATTTAATGCATATTAAATAAATATACTGATAAATATGTACGAGAATATTACGAGGTGAATAAATTAAATGTAATAAATGATTGAGAAGATAAATTTAAACCATTTGGAGTTCACCAACCATTTGTATACATTCTTTTTTGATTTCTTCTCTTACAATTCGAAAATCAGCCAATATCTTATCATAATCATTTGATTGCAATGGATCCGGGAACCTGAATTCTTTTATAATGGGAGAGCCTTCTATAGATTCATTTGGTGTGGAATTAATAAAGATCACCAGATCAGGAATAAATACACTTTTGGTTTTCTTATCCGTTTCATATTCAATTCCATCTTCTGATAAAACCTGTTCTGCCAATGGATGAATCACCCTTGTTTTACCTGATATTGATACATTGAACCTATTTTCGCTGTAAAATCTCAGATATCCACTCATGATCTCTGCCAATCCCGATGTGGAATCGCTTTTGATCAATATATGGAGAGTCCCTGTCATGTTTGTGTATATTAATTTAACAACAAATTAATAGAACTGTTGATTTATGCATGTAAAAATAAAATTATAATACTAAATTGCAAACTCTATTTTAAATAACCATTTCGCGAGAGTAATGTTCAGAACCCAGTTTCCCATATTCCCTAACCCTGTAACCATTAGCCAGGAATCATCTGTGTTTTTGATCGGATCATGTTTTTCTGAACACATTTCTCAAAATCTGGCAAATTATAAATTTGATGTTTTGTCAAACCCTTTCGGTATTCTTTTTAATCCTGTTTCACTTGCCAATCAATTACGACGTCAAATGAAGGGAAATTGGGTGCAACCGGTAGAAATATTTGAAAATGTCAGTTTATTCAGATCCTTCGATTTTCACAGCAGTTGTACTCATCCCGATAAAGAGGAAGCAATAAGACGAATGAATGAGGCGATTCGCAGCGGCAAAATTTTTTTGGAAAAATGCACCCATCTTATAATTACCTTCGGAACTTCCCTGGTTTATTCATTAAAAAGTTCTGGTAGGGTAGTAGCAAATAATCATAAAATGCCTTCTGCTTTGTTTGAAAAAAGACAATTATCGTCTGACGAAATTGTTGCAGATTGGTCAGATCTTATCACGGAATTAAAAATAAAATATCCGCGATTGCAAATTATTTTTACCTTAAGTCCGGTTCGGCATTTAAAGGATGGAGCGGTTGAAAATGCTTTAAGTAAGGCAGTTTTATTACAATCCATTCATCAACTCAAAAATAAATTCCCGGATATATATTATTTCCCGGCTTATGAAATAATGATGGATGATCTGCGCGATTATCGTTTTTATACGAAAGACATGTTACATCCAAATGAAGTGGCAATTGATTATATCTGGAACATTTTTAAAAAAGTTTGTATAAATGAAAACTGTTATGATCTTATAGAACAATTAGATCAAATTCACACAGCAATGTTCCACAAACCATTTTTTCCGGAACTAAAGGAGCACAAGGAATTTAAATTAAACATGTTCGATAAAATCGAAAAATTGCAAAAGGAATTTCCGAAGCTGAATTTAAGTGTGGAACGAAATTTTTTTACGTGAATCGTAATCAAATTTCAACTCAGAACGTAGAACCTGAATGAAGTCGCAGTCACAGTCACAGTATTCAGTTTTGACATGAGCAAAATTTTACTCCGAATAAAACAATTTCAAACGGTTGAACGATACGTCGATAATTAATCTTGAACACAGAACTCAGAACCCAGAATAGAACTCATCCCTAAACTTTCAGCTCCGAATCCACAGCGTTCGCTACGCGTAACACTGTGGGGACACTTTATGGGGTGGTGAACTTAGAACCTAGAACCTGCCAGACGCTGACACAGTCGCAGGCAGGCTCAGAACTAAAACATGTAGTGATCGACGAAGGAGATCTACTACATGTCAGAACCCAGAACAATAATATCGAATAAAGAACAAGGAATAAAGAACAACAAACAAACCACACACGAGTGATTTTCCTCCGTCTTGAACCCAGAACGCAGAACCCAGAACCCAGAACTCAGAACGAAGAACAATCAATCATCCTCAATCATCGCATCATTAATTATCGTCCCAGGCAAAACCTTTTTCCCTTGCACACCAAGTTTTCTTAATTTCTCTGCCTGACCAATAAGATTTCCGCTGCCGTCTTTTAATTGTTTCATGGCATCTTCATAACTTTTTTGTGATCTTCCGATATGGTCGCCAATATCTACTAGATTTTCCACAAAGCCGACAAATTTATCATACATGGCGGCACCTCTTTCTGCAATAGCAACAGCATTTTTATTTTGTTCTTCTTTTTTCCAGATCTCGGAGATAAGTTTTATTGCTGCAATTAAATTAGTCGGGGAGATGAGTATCACTCTTTTTTTATATGCATAATTCCACAGGTCAGCATCTTTTTGAATTGCTAATAAATAGGCAGGTTCAATAGGAACGAACATCATGACAAAATCCAAACCTTTTACAAACTGTGAATAATTCCTTTTATTTAATTCATCCACATGATTGTATATTGCAGCGATATGATTTTGCAAAGCTACCTTCTGTTCCATATCTTCTTCTGAAGAATTATATCTTTCATAAGCACTTAAAGAAACTTTACTATCTATTATAACCTTTCGTTTATCGGGATATTGTAATATAAAATCCGGTTGCATTTTTTTTCCATCATCGTTCATGATGGTATTGCCTGCTTCGTCTTTAATAAATTCTTGTCTGAAATACTCCCTGCCTTCTGTTAATCCGCTTTCTTGTAAAATATTTTCTAAGATCATTTCTCCCCAGTCACCTTGTGTTTTTCGCTGACCTTTAAGTGCTTTGGTAAGATTATTGGCTTCTTCACTTATTTTCTGATTTAATACGACCAGATCTTTTATTTTTTCCTCCAAAGAGAACCGTTGTTTATTTTCTTTTTCATAGGTTTCTTCCACTTTCCTTTTAAAATCCTTGATATCATTATTAAGTGGCTCTAATATTAATTTGATATTTTTCTGATTTTCTTCAGTAAATCTTTTGCTTTTATCTTCTAAGATCTCATTCGCCAGGTTTTTAAACTGCGAAGTATATTTTTCACCTATTTCTTCAATCTCTTTTTTTATGGTATTGTTTTTTTCTTTTAATACTTCATTCTCCGATCTTATTTTGAGAATATAATCTTTTAATTCATTAGTTTGTGAAAGATTATTTTCCTGTATTGTTTTTAATTCCGTGTGATCCTTTTCGAGTTTTTCTAAAGATGTTTGTGATGATGCTAATAAAAGATTATTTTTTTCTTTTTCCTCTACAGCGCGTTTTAAATCCAGTTCTGTATTTGTAACCAGCTGCTGTAAATCGTTGAGTTTTTCCTGCAAAAAAGTAAGTTTACTTTCGGCCTGAGTGAGTTGGTTGCGTTTATCCTCCAGGTCAGTTCTTCCGACCATGTTTTTTTCTGCAACCAATTTTCTTATAAACCAGGCCAGTATTGCACCTATTGCTAAACCCGCCAATATATAAACCAAGGGATCCATGTTGTTAATTTGGGCATGAAGGTAATTAAAAAGTAGCGTTTTGCAGACCCGGTCATACAAAAAAGGTTTTTGATTAAAAGTTCGTATCTAAAGTTTGCCACTTTCTCGAATTATTCTCTACCTTGCATTTAAACTTTCAATCAATATGGAACAACAAAAGGATACGGGGTTGTTATACTTTATAAATAATATGCTTCCTATACATCGCTTGATAGTGAGTTTGGTAATTGCCATAATTACTTTTTTTTTATTTGCAAAAGGCACTGATCAATTAATGCGTTTTATGTTTTGCTGGATCGTCTTTTCAGCTGCATATCTAATTATAAGTTGGATCATTTTAATTAATAGAAAAGTAAAGGATATCCGTGTTCATGCAAACCTTGATGACGGCAGTAAATCATTTGTATTTATTATGATTCTGTTATCCTCGTTTAGTGGAATGTTGATGGTTTTATTATTAATGATCTCCTCTGCATCGGAAGCCCAGGATAAATGGATCTTTTTAATTATAGCCATATCAGGAATGTTATTATCCTGGATCATGGTGCATACTATTTTTACCTTTCACTATGCACATTTATATTACGACGATATTAATAAGGATAATAAAAAAGTTGCGGAAGGATTAAATTTTCCCGAAACAAAAGAACCTGATTATATTGATTTTGCTTATTTTTCTTTTGTTATTGGGTGTACTTTTCAGGTTTCAGATGTTGTTATTACATCTCCAAAAATGAGGAGAATTGTTTTGTTGCATGGTTTACTTGCATTTGGGCTGAATACTTTTGTTGTAGCACTTACCATAAATTTAGTTGCCGGATTAGGAAAATAAAAGTATTTGGTAATTTGGTAAGTGGATAATTTGGTAAATGTATAACCCGAAAAATTAAACCCATTTCTCGGAGCGAGATCGCCATTTGCTAATTTGCTAATCTTGTTTACCTTCCATGAAAAGAAAAACCCATCCCCTAGAAATATTTTCAATTGGAGGATGGGTTCATTTGATAATTTGCTAATCAACTGTTTTCAGTACAGTACATATTTAAATTATAATGGAATATTAATAACCCCTATATTGGTAACATTACCTGTCTGCACATTTACATCAGATACAGTAATTTCGGTATATCCAGCAACCGGTGAAAATGTTACATCATAATTTCCCGCCGGTACTCCACTAATTAAAAATGATCCATCATCCGCGATCAATGTTCCAATAGTATCCGTTGGAGTAGTAGCCATTACATAAAATGCCGCATCAAAAGGATTTATAGTTCCGGATATTGCACCGGTTTCCGCCTGAGTATAAACGTGGATTACCGGTTTGAGTGAATAATCTCCGTTACCTTTTTCTACTATCGATTGTTCTGCATCAAAATCCATCCATAATTCATAGGCAATTCCTGCTTCGAAAGTATAATGCACATTTAATTTTAAACCTGATGTTTCAGCAGATGGAGTTGCTAAGTCATGTATTACACCGTCAACAACAACACTATTATTATCCCCTAAAATCAACCTTATTTGAGAAATGGTTTGTGGGGCAATATCTTCATCAATGATGAGTGTATCAATTCCTGAATTAAATTTTAAAAGATCATAAATACCGGGATTAATAACATTTAAGGTCCTCCAACCATCCGCATCCGAATGTATTTCCACTGATTGAACATCAATATAAACCGCATCATATTCGGCAGGAGCATCCGTAAGATATATTTTTAATTGTGAAGTATCTCCATTGTTATTTCCGCCATCTTCCTTACATGATATTAATAGTGTTAAAACCAAGGCAAATATGCCCGAGGAAATGATAAACTTTCTCATACTGCAAATTTTATCAATAATGGTTCAAATAGTGTTCCATTACTCCAAAGTCTTGCTCACCAGCTATTATCTCCCAAAGAAAAATTGAAGATCACCGGGATTTGGGGAAAATTCGCACAGTTGTACATACACATTTTTTAATTTGTTAAGTGCTTAATTTGATAATTGTACAACCCCGAAAATTAAACACATAGCTCGAAGCGAGATCCCCATTTGCTAATTTGCTAATTAGCTAATTTGCTAATCATTTTCATTTTTGTTTGATCAAACTGTAATTAAAAAACCCAACTATCATTATCGATAATTGGGTTTATTCGTAGCGTGAGGGAGACTCGAACTCTCGACCTCAGCATTATGAGTGCTGCGCTCTAACCGGCTGAGCTACCACGCCATTGTTTTAAGTGAAAAAAACCAAAATTTCAATCACTTCGGGCGGCAAAGATAATAATTTGTGAATTTAAATGAAAGAATGGGGATAATACTTTAGCATATTTTAAAAAAGAGCAGTTACCGGAATCTCCGATAAGCTGTAAAATTCCTTTGGTCGAATGCCTTTATCTGTCATTTGCAGGGTGCAACATTCGTTAACGGCATCATGCTCAAAGAACAGGATATATTTTTTGTCATTAGCCTCCTTTAAAAAGCTCTCCTTTTCTTTAATCGAAACCAGTGGGCGAATATCGTAGCCCATAACGTAAGGGATAGGAATATGTGCATAGGATGGCAAAAGATCGGCGCAATACACAATGGTTTTATCCCTGAATTTAATTACCGGTAACATCATCGCTTCCGTATGTCCGTAGGTCCAGATGGTAGAAAAACCCGGAAATAATTCTTCGTGTTCCTCAATAAAATGAAGCACACCATGTTGTTGCAACGGTAAAATATTTTCCTTTAAAAAAGACGCTTTTTCACGTGAATTAGGATTTGTAGCCCAATTCCATTGTTTTTCATTGCTCCAATAGCGCGCATTTGGATATGCCGGAACCAGTTTGCCTCTATCATCTTTTTTAACAGCGCCACCACAGTGATCAAAATGTAAATGGGTTAAAAAAACATCCGTAATATCTTCGGGTAAAATGCCATTTTCTTTTAAATTACTATTTAGGGTAAAATCACCATGAGGTTCGTAATGACTGAAAAATTTTTCATCCTGTTTAGTTCCCATACCGCAATCGATCAACACAACTTTTCCGGAAGCAACTACTACCAGATTGCGCATTGCCCAGGTGCATAAATTGTTTTCATCAGCAGGAATTAACTTATTCCAGATCTTTTTTGGCACCACGCCAAACATGGCACCACCATCTAATTTAAACATTCCAGAGTTTACCGATATGAGTTGCATAGGGCTAAAGTAATTAATTATTTGCTAATGCGTAATTTTCCAGCAGTTTCCTGATCAAATAAAACATTACATATCCGGGCAATCCCCGAAATCCATATTAATCCGTGATTCCAATGTTGTGGCTTCCCGAAGACCTCTCCATTGTGCAGCAGTTTCCTAATCAATTAAAACATTACAAATCCGCGCAATCCGCGAAATCCATAATAATCCGCGATTCCAATGTTGTGGATTCGCGCAATGTTTGCATGCTAAATCAACCTCTCACGAAGTGCAGCCATTTTGAGAGCTGTAACTGCTGACTCATCCCCCTTATTTCCATATTTGCCACCAGAGCGATCTAATGCCTGTTGTTCATCATTTGTAGTGAGCACACCGAAAATAACCGGTGTGGAATAATCAATACTTAAATTCATAATGCCATGCGCTACTGCAGCAGCAATATAATGATCGTGTGTAGTTTCCCCTTTAATGATGCAACCTAAACAAATAATTGCATCCAATTCCTGCGATTCCAATAATAATTGAGCAGCCTGAGGTAATTCAAAACTGCCCGGAACATACACCGTAATAATATTTTCCGACTTTGTATTATATTTTAATAATGAGGCGTGACAACCCTGATATAATTTTTCGGTGATCACAGAATTCCATTCAGAAACAACAATTCCGAAACGAAATTTTTCGCCAGAGGGAACTGTTTCTTCACGAATATGTGAAAGATTCTGATGTTTAGAGCCCATTATTATTTATTCACCAAGTTTGGTTTCAGCATATGAAATATCGCTGTCGATATTCATTCCTTCCGGTGAAAGTGGATAGAGTTGTTTTATTTTTCTATACATTTCCAAAGCACCTTTTAAATCATTTTCCTCCGACATAAGATCGCCGGCGAATTTATAATATAAAGGACTTTGCAGATTATTATCCGCCGATTCTCCGGCTTTAATATATAGATCAATTGCTTTTTTATATTCTTTTTTATCGGCATACATATGACCTAATAATTCATACGTTTTTCCTGCAATTTCGTCGGTGCCTGGTTTGTAGGCTTCCAGTTGTTTTATTGCATTGTCAATATCGTTATTTTTCATATAACAAACACCTGCATAATAATGAGCAAGATTTCCTGTAGGAGTATTACCATACTGATCAATTATACTCAAAAATCCCATTGTAGCACCATCGCCATTTAATGCGAGGTCGATGGAATCTTTCATAAAATAATTCTGTGCTCCGGAAATTGTATTCTGTGCATCAGCTACACGCGGCTCCATGTATAATTTTTTATAACCGAAATATCCGCCTATTCCAACAACAATAATGGCAAGTACACCAATTATCATATTGCGGTTCTTCATGAAGAAGTCTTCCACATTTAAATAGGTTCCCTTTTCTTCTGCGGGAGTTTCTTCAGTTATTTTTTTAATTTCTGCCATAACGTATTTTATAAATTAGTCTTTAATAAATGGGTAATCTTGTTGCATATAAATATCTTCAAATATCGCATCATCCTGCGGATATGGAGATTCTTCCGAAAACTTCACACATTCCTCAATTTCTTTTTCAATGCGTTCATGCATATCATCAATCTCTTTCTGATTTGCATATTTTTTATCCAATATTTTCTGCAAAGTAGTTTCCAAAGGATCGCGCATTTTATATTCTTCCACCTCTTCCTTTTTTCTGTATTTTGCAGGATCGCTCATGGAGTGACCGCGATATCTATATGTTCTTATTTCTAAAAATGTTGGACCTTCTCCGTTTCTCGCTCTTTCCACCGCTTCATAAATAGATGCGTGCACTGTTTCCGGTTGCATACCATCTACGGGATAAGAAGGCATATCGTATGCAGCGCCAATTTTATACATGTCCAATTGATTTGTGGAACGTTCCAAAGAGGTTCCCATTGCATATCCGTTGTTTTCACAAATAAATACTACGGGCAATTTCCACAACATCGCCATATTGAAGGTTTCATGCACAGAACCCTGACGAACTGCTCCATCTCCAAAATAACAGAGACAAACATTGCCACTTCCCTTATATTGCTCGGCAAATGCTATTCCGGCACCCATTGGAATTTGAGCTCCAACTATTCCATGTCCTCCAAAAAAATAATTTTCTTTTGAGAAAAAGTGCATAGATCCACCCTTTCCTTTGGTGCATCCGGTAACTTTTCCAAACAATTCTGCCATGGCCGCATTACAACTTATTCCTTTTGCAATCGCTAATCCGTGGTCGCGGTAAGCAGTGATAATTGGATCTTCATGCTTAGTGGCACTAATGGTTCCGGCAGCAATTGCCTCCTGACCAATATATAAATGACAAAACCCTCTGATCTTTTGCTGCCCGTACAATTGCCCTGCTTTTTCCTCAAAGCGACGCATTTTGTACATCAGTTCATACCATTCGAGGTAGGTTTCTTTTGTTATTTTTGAGCGATCCATGTATCTTCTTCGAAAATTCGAAGTGCAAAGGTAAGAAAAGCGGGTTACAATTTAAACAAACAGTGTTTTTAACAGGTATTCACATCCTTCAATACAAGAACTACGGCGAGGTTTCCGTCAGTTTTGAGAACAAATTCTGCCTTATCAATGGTTTGAACGGCTCCGGCAAAACAAATCTCATTGATGCAATTCACTATTTGTGTATGTGTAAAAGTTATTTTACCCGCTCCGATCTTAACGTTCTTAACCATGGATCGGAGTTTTTTCGTTTGGATGGTGATTTTATGTTGGGGGATGAAAAAACCAGTATTACCTGCAAGTTCACGAAACAAAAAAAGGAATTTCTAAAAAACGGAGTTGTTTACGATAAACTCAGTGATCATATAGGAAGTATTCCCGTGGTAATGGTGGCTCCCGATGATATTGGCATAATTAACGATGGGAGCGAGGAGAGGAGGCGATTTTTAGATGCTGCCATTGCACAGGTGAATAATATTTATTTGCAGAGATTAATCACCTATAATAAAATATTGCTACAGCGCAATTCGCTATTAAGAAATTTTGGTAACACAGAATTTCCCGATGAAACTTTATTAAATGTTCTTAGCGGACAACTTGCAGGGCATGGTGATTTTATTTTTGAGGAAAGAAAAAAATATCTGGATGCATTTTTACCGGTATTTTCAAACTTATATGGATTGATTTCCGAAGAAAAAGAAGTAGGATCCATAGAATATATTTCCAATTTATCCATGGAAAATCATATACAATTATTAAGGGAAAGTTTGCGGGAGGATATAAATGCACAGCGCACCACAACCGGAATTCACAAAGATGATATTCGTTTTTCCATCAACGAAAATTTGTTGCGCGATATCGGCAGTCAGGGACAAATTAAATCATTTCTCATTGCGTTAAAATTGGCGCAATTTAAAATGATGTATTTGTTAACCGGAAAAAAAGCGATCTTGTTATTGGATGATGTTTTTGAAAAACTGGATAAACGCCGGCTCGAAATATTATTTAAAATTTTATCCACCGAAGAATTCGTTCAAATATTCATCACCGATGCCGATGAACACCGCAGCGTTGAGTTTTGTGAAGAACATTTGGAAATATTTGATCATTTTAACGTAGTTAACGGAACAATTCACTAAATTTAATCTGTGAAAAAGGACAACGAAAAAGAAATAGGTAAAGAAATAAAACTTTTATTCAAAAGTTACCATCTCGACGAAAAGATCGCAGAAGTTCGTATTAAAGAACTATGGGAAACCATCATGGGTAAAAGCATAAAAAATTACACCACCGGTATGCATTTGTATAAAGGCGTATTAACAGTATTCATCGAATCAGCTCCCTTAAAACAAGACCTCAAATTTTCTAAAGAAAATATTATTGCACGCATTAATGAGGAGTTGGGGGAGAGGATGGTTAAGGACATAATCATAAAGTGAGTATTTAGTATATAGTATTTAGTAGTTAGAGTTTACGCCAAGGAGATTTTAGATAGATGAAACTATTTTTACCTTCTAATAAATATCGTTAAATTCGTTTATCACATGAAGCTATACATTTTTCTTATTCTTTTATTTCATACATTAAGTTCACATTCACAAATATTTAATGGTCCTGCTGATATGTATGGAGGCGATAAAAAACAAATAAAGGATTCATTAAAGGCAGTAGAAAAAAGCTCAAAATTATATGTGGTACCTGCAATTTATTTAGTGAATTCCAGCGATTTAACCAAACGTATTGAATTAGAATCAAATATTGGATTTAGTGTTGAATATGCAGAGGCTGTCAGCGATACTTTGTATAATATGAAAAAAACTGAAGTTGGAGGTTTTATTAAGTCGATTGATGATGATTTTTTTGTAATGAATGTTACCAGTGTAACTTTTAATTATTTAGATACTGTTGATAACAATTATTATGATTATATCAGAACAGATCAGTATAATACTGTACTACCTGATTATAGTCGTATTGATCTTTCAACTCAACCCATAATAACACGACAAAGTGGCTTCCAAATGGGAATGGAGAATTTTGCTGGTGCTGCATTAACAATTTCCTCTATTTCGGCCCTTTTAATTTCTCCGTTAATCAGCATTCGTTATAAAGAAGGAGGATTTAATTCCAATCTCTATTTTAAAGCCGCAGGATTCAGTCTTCTAGGCGCAGCTTTAACAATCCCGCTATTTATTTATTCAAGGGAAAGGCATTATTTAATTCAGCCTAAAGGGACGGTTTCTAGCGGTGATTACTGGTATCTTGAGGAGCAGTAGGTGTTACCTAGTTTATAGTATTTAGACCCAGGCCAAAATATTTTCCGATCAAATGTACTTATTTTACCCCATTTGCGCTAACACATTTCTTCTATACTTTTATTAAACAAAACTATGTTTTTCTGCAACAAACTTAATAAACCAGATCGAAAAAATTATATAACTAATATTAATTATCGAATAAATTATCTTTCTACTTATGGATAATTTTTTGCAATTCGCAATGAAACGAAGGTCGCCGTCATTTTTACCATAAAATTTAATATTAAAAACGTAAATTGCTATGAATCCTAAAAAAAGTATTATTTTAAATTCTGACCCGAACTGAACTAAATAGAGAAAAAGGGTAAAAAGGTTTAATATCTGTGGGATCGTCAAAAAAAATATGGTTATGCTGGAATGACGATCCTTATCCATCCACCATATATTTTTAATGGGTACATAAAACATATAAAAATAAAATTCATACAATTCCTTTAATATATTTATCATCAGAGGACATCCATTTAATTATATTCAAATTTTCATACGTATTGTAATAAAAGTTTAAAATAATATTTAAGTATTAATTCGAAGCAATTCGCTTCAATGTTTCAAACTGCCCACTGCCCACTGCTCACTGTTGACTTGTTACATACTTCAAAAATGTGAAACCTTTGTTAACTATTACACCTTTATTACAAATATATGCAACATCCCACCCCTTTTTTCCGTAAATTAGCGTTTGATAAAGAACACAGCCGAAATTATGGAGAATCTAACAATAGAAAAATTAACCCAGGACTATACACAATACACCCCCGAACATTTTAAGGTTTGGGAAATACTATTCGATCGCCAAATGGCCTTGTTAAAAGATCGTGCGGCTCAGGTGTTTATGGATGGCATTGAAACCATTCACTTTACTGCCGACTCCATTCCGAAATTCGACGAATTTAATATCAGATTAGACACACTTACAGGATGGAATGCAGTTGTGGTGCCCGGACTCATCGGCAACAAAGAGTTTTTCGAATTACTAAAGAACCGAAAATTCCCTGCAAGCACCTGGTTGAGAACCATGGAGCAATTGGATTATCTGGAGGAACCTGATATGTTTCACGATGTATTTGCCCATCTTCCGCTTTTAACCAATAAGACATATTGTGCATATTTATACGGCTTGAGTAAAATAGCACTCAGTTATATCGATAATCCCGTGGGAGTAGAACTTATTTCAAGAATCTACTGGTATACCGTGGAGTTCGGCTTAATTCGCGACAACGGATTGTTGCGCATTTATGGTTCCGGAATATTATCCTCCCAAGGCGAAAGTATTTATTGTTTAAAATCAGGAATTCCCTCCAAACGATTGGATTACAATCCCGATAAAATTTTAGATACTCCTTATATCAAGGATAAATTTCAGGCAACCTATTTTGTAATAGATTCCTGTCTCGATCTTTTCGAAAGTCTCCCCGACATTGAACAAGGAATTATCAAAAGAATCGAACATCCTGAACTCTTTATTCCCTGAACATCCAATTTTTTTGGTGATGCGTGGTAAAAAATAATAACCACAAAGCACAATGGAACACACAAGGGACACAAAGTGTTATTTGTATTTATAGTGTTCTTTGTGGGTTTCCTTGTGTCCATTGTGGTAAAAAAAAATAACCACAAAGCGCACAATGGAACACACAAGGGACACAAAGTGTTATTTGTATTCATAGTGTTCTTTGTGGGTTCCCTTGTGTCCTTGTGGTAAAAAAAATAACCACAAAGCGCACAATGGAACACACAATGGACACAAAGTGTTATTTGTATTCATAGTGTTCTTTGTGGGTTTCCTTGTGTCCATTGTGGTAAAAAAAAATAACCACAAAGCGCACAATGGAACACACAAGGGACACAAAGTGTTATTTGTATTCATAGGGTTCTTTGTGGGTTCCCTTGTGTCCCTTGTGGTAAAAAAAAATAACCACAAAGAGCACAAGAGAACACACAAGGGACACAAAGTGTTATTTGTATTCATAGTGTTCTTTGAGGGTTCCCTTGTGTCCCTTGTGGTAAAAAAAAATAACTCTATCGCATTTGAGCACACCGGTATCTTTTATTAAATTTGAGTTAGCACAATAATTTGGCACAAGATTTCGTATTTGTGTGTAATATGAATAAAAACCACGTTGCCGGATGTTTATAATACTGTACATCAGGCAATTACTTAACTAATAAGTTATACGATTATAGCCAATATCTCTACGCTTTTAGCTGTTTATTTGTATTTATAATTTAGGCAAGCTGAATCAATATTGTAAATTTATTTAAATAGATACTAATTATGGTTTTATCATTCATTCTGCAGATACAAGACACAGCTGTGTCAACACTTACCACTCCCGCTGTTGAACCAGTGGAAAAATTGAGAATATTTGAACTTCTTGCAAAGGGTGGTCCGGTAATGATACCGATCGCAATTTTGTTGGTGATCACAATTTATGTTTGGATATATAAATTTATCACCATAAATGCACAATCAAAAATTGATAACAGATTAATTCCGCAGGTAAGAGATCAACTCGTTTTAGGAAATTTAAAGTCTGCAAAAGGATATGTAGCAAATGTAAATACTTCCGTAGCCAGAGTTGTTGACACAGGTTTGGACATGGTTGGTAGTCCGATGAATGAAGTGGAATCCGGTTTGGAAACTGCTTCCAATATCGAAATTCTGGAAATGGAAAAACATATGGGTGTGTTGAGAATTGTTGCAGGTATAGCTCCCATGCTCGGATTTATAGGAACCATTGCCGGTGTTATCACTATCTTTTATGATATATCCACAACAAATGATATCAGTATCTCTGTAATCTCCGCAGGTTTATATCAGAAAATGATCACCAGCGGTTTCGGATTGCTTACAGGTATTATCGCATATGGTGCATTTAATTTACTTACGATGAAAATTGAACGTTTTGCATTGAGATTGCAACGTGCAGCTTTCGATTTTATACGTATCATTAATACTAAAGAATAATGAAAATAGGAAGAAAAAAACATTACGATCTCGAAGTGTTTTCATCAACGATGAACGATATCATGTTCTTCCTGATGTTATTCTTTTTGATCATTTCCACTTTGGCAAATCCCAATGTGATAAAAGTATTACTGCCGCAAAGCGGAACTACAGATACCTATAGCAAACAAGATGTAACCCTCACCGTTAATGCTGCAAAAGAATATTTTATTGACGATCGCCAAGTGAGTTTCGACATGCTCGAAATGGAACTCAACAACGCAACAGCTAACTCTGCAGAAAAAGTAGTTGTACTTCGCGCAGATGCAACATTAACTATTCAGGATCTTGTGGATGTGCTTCAAATTGGAGCTAAGAATCATGTGAGGATTGTTATGGCTACGGATAAGAGTAATTTCTGAGGGGAAATAGGAAGTAGGAAATAGGAAGTAGGACATAGGATTGACATAGGACATGGGAAATCGGACATAGGATTTGATTTGATTTTAATTGAGAATTAATTTCTAATTGGAGATTTTTTTCAGGCCGTAAATTATGCCTCGGAGGAGTGAGGCTCTCGCTCTTCGCGAGGGTCTCACTAAAGGTATAGAAAGCAGAAAGGACATGGGAAATCGGACATAGGATTTAATTTGATTTTAATTCAGAATTAATTTCTATTTGGAGATTTTTTTCAGGCCGTAAATTATTCATCGGAGGAGTGAGGCTCTCGCTCTTCGCGAGGGTCTCACTAAAGGCATAACAATACAACATAGGGATAGAAAAAGACATGTCATATCAAAATTTCGCCAGAAATTTAAACTCCTATTTTGGTATCAGGAATCAAGTATCAGGAAAACAAACTCAGTGATTTGAAAAAAAATCGAAGAAATTTCAACTCCTTTCTCATTTCTCATATTTTGGTATCAGGAATCAAGTATCAGGAAACACATAATAGTGTTTAGCAAAATTTCGCCAGAAATTTAATCTCCTTTCTCCTCTCTCCTCACTCCTTTTTAAATTTGATCTAAATTACCGAAATTTGGTGAAAATTGACCAAACCCTCTTAACTATAACCTAAACCACACTACTCATGAAATTTTCACTAAAATTTATTTGCATTATTTTTTTATTTTCTATTAATTTATTAGTGTATGGGCAAATAAAAGTTCATTATTATTCAAAATCAGTGTTTGCAGAAAACATTGAGACGTTAAAGAAAACTACTTTGGTTTTTGTGGTCACAGATAACTATAAAGATTCTTTAGATGTAATTGAAAAGGCCTTAGAAAAATCTTGGACACTAACAAAGTACGAAGTGATCACATACGATGAGTTAAAATATTATGTGAATGAAGATGGATATTCTTACATGAAAATGCAAGGATTTCTTGCTACTCCCAAAATTTTATCAACTGTGTATTTTGAATTACAATTAAAAGTAGAAAACTCAGATAAGACTAAAATAACGTGGAAACCGATTGCTTACATGAACCTATATATTGATAGGACAAATAATACGGAAGGAATTGAAAAGGGAGAAGAATATCTTTATGAAATACAATATCATAATTATAATGCCGGTTTTTTAAAATTATTTGTGAAGACGATAAATGACTATATTCTTGCAGGAAAACCTATAGGCGAATTTGATACTGATATATCTATCCCTTCTGAGGTCGAAAAATTAAAAATGGATACCTTATATATTCCGGACTACACATTGAAATTGTCTAAAAAATACGTAAGCGAAAGTAAATTTAAGGTCAGAAGTCACGAAGAATTTCTTGAGGATTATCCTTATGAGGCCACAATATTGAGCGCAGATGAGTTAGGTAATAAAATTTTAAATGGCTCTATTGACTATGCACTTATTTATACGAGTGATAGTGAATTAATTTCTTTTATGGTTTACAACGTTAAAACCGGTGAATTAATTTATGGAAAATTTTTAGAGTTTAAGGAAAATCTTAAATCGAAAGATCTTTTAGATATTTTTGAGGAAAATTAGAAGTAGGACATAGGACCTAGGACATAGGACCTAGGACCTAGAACATGACAAGGACATGACAAGGACATGACAAGGACATGACAAGGACAGAAAAGAGTGGGGTAAATTTCGCAAGAAATTTAAACTTCTTTTCCAATATTCCTGCCTCTGAGTAGTAAGACATACACTTTAAATTATTCTACTTAAGCTTATTGCTTCACAAATTTTTGCGACCATGAATTCATTCCATCTTCTATTTTAATTATATAAATACCACTTCCAACATTTTGCAAATCGATAATGAAACTGTTTTCAGATGTAATTATTGTTTGCAGAATTTGACCTATCGCATCGGTTAAATAAATTGATTTTTCGGTAGAGAAATCTGTTTCGATCGCGATGTAATTAAATGCAGGATTTGGGTATATTGAAAAAGTATTTTCTACTGTATTGTTAGCTTCTCTGCATGGCACACTCACAGTAATTGTATTTGAATTTTTGAAACAACCGGTAGCTATTTTTGTTACACGGCATTTATAATTTCCGGTGGTAGTGGCTATATAGTTTGTTGATGTTGCACCGGATATTACTGATGCACCTTTGTACCATTGATAGCTGCTTGCTCCTACAGGAACCTCGGTTAAGGTTACACTTCCTCCTGCACAAAAGGTAGTTGCACCCGTTGCGGTTATAGATGCACCGGGGTTTTTATTTACAATTACTGGAATTAAAGTTGAAGTTGCTGTGCCACATATACTTGTTGTTTCACATGTATAATCCCCTTTTTTAGTAACTGTATACGAGGTACCGGTTGCACCTGCAATATTTACTCCGTTCTTTTTCCACTGGAGAGATGTGCCAGAATGTATTGCAGTTAAAACAACAGAACCTCCCTGACAAAACGTTGTAGCTCCGCCGGCAGAAATGGAAATGGTTAACACAACTCCATCATCAATTATTCCATTGCAATCATCATCCAAAGAATTACATGTTTCCGGAAAAGGTGTGCAAGCAGGTCCAACCAGTTTTACAACCCAATAATCACTACCACCTAAGTTTGCTTCGGTTTTATCACCGGAAATTCCGGATTGTGAGTATCCCCCGAGAATATATCCGCTATCAGTGGTTTGTTGGAGGGTAATCAGATAATCATAATGACTCCCTCCAATGGTATTCTGCCATTCGATGGCACCAATGCTGTTTATTTTCACTACCCAATAATCATTAGCACCCAACAATGTTTCAGTTTTATCACCGGAAATACCAGAAAAGGAGTATCCCCCCATAATATATCCACCATCGGTGGTTTGTTCGATGGATATCAGAAAATCATTATTGTTCCCACCAATGGTATTTTGCCATTCGATTGCTCCGCTGCCGTTGAGTTTCACTACCCAATAATCATAATCACCCAAGGAAGCTTCGGTTTTATCCCCGGAAATACCAGACCCAGAGTATCCCCCCAGAATATAACCGCCGTCGGTGGTTTGTTGAATGGAAAACAGCAAATCATCACTGCTCCCCCCAATAGTATTCTGCCATTCGATTGTACCGCTGCTGTTGAGTTTGACTACCCAATAATCGGAAATACCACCCAAAAATGCTTCGGTTTTATCACCAGAAATTCCGGAATTAGAGTATCCACCAAGTATATATCCGCCATCGGTGGTTTCTTGTATAGGAAAAAGGAAATCATCACCGCTTCCCCCAATTGTATTCTGCCATTCGATTGCGCCGATACTGTTTAATTTCACTACCCAATAATCATCAACACCCAACGATGCTTCGGTTTTATCCCCTGAATTACCGGAAGTGGAATATCCCCCCAGTATATATCCGCCATCTGTGGTTTGTCGGATTGAACGCAATTGATCATCATGACTACCTCCAATGGTATTCTGCCATTCGATCGTGCCGCTGCTATTTAGTTTCACTACCCAATAATCACCCAAACCCACTGAACCTTCGGTTTTATCGACCGAAATACCAGAATAGGAATATCCCCCTATTATATATCCGCCATCGGTGGTTTGTTGGATGGTAGCCAGATAATCTCCAGCTCCTCCGCCTATAGTATTCTGCCACTCAATAGTGCCGCTACTGTTAAGTTTCACTACCCAATAATCATAACTACCTGATAAGAGTTCGGTTTTGTCACCGGAAATACCGGAGCTGGAGAATCCACCTAGTATATATCCGCCATCGGTGGTTTGTTGTAAAGACCGCAGATAATCAAAATTACTCCCTCCAATAGTATTCTGCCATTCGATTGCAGGTGCCTGTGCAAATAAGTAATTAGTAATAACTAAGAAGAAGGAAAAAATCAGCGGCGATATTAATTTCAGTTTATTCATGTGTTTTATTTTTTAGGTGGGAATATTTATTATTTAATAAATTTTTGACATATTCGTTATCATTAATGTTTATTTAAATATAAAACATGCAGATGCGAAATTGAATTTTATAATGCACTTCGGTTTAAAGACTGGATTTTAGACAAATATCGTTGTTTTTAAATTCCTGTGTAACTTTTTGATCATTCGTAGGTTAGCATAATATACTATTGAACATTCTTCACCCAATTTTCCCCTAACTTTACACCATGTTATTCAACACAATTCCACTCGCCGAACGCCTTCGCCCCAAAAACCTCGATGAATTTATTGGGCAGCAGCATTTAGTGGGGGAGGGACAGGTTTTGCGGAGGATGATACAAAGCGGAAAATTGGTTTCCATGATATTCTGGGGACCACCGGGAGTTGGAAAAACCACTCTCGCCAATATTATAGCAAGATCGGCAAACCTTCCGTTTTTTTCGCTGAGTGCAGTTTCTTCGGGGGTTAAGGATGTGAGGGAAGTAATTGAAAAAGGAGAACGTGGCGGAAAAATAGTTTTATTTATTGATGAGATACATCGTTTTAATAAAGCACAACAGGATTCGTTGTTGGGTGCAGTGGAAAAAGGGACCATTTTATTAATTGGTGCCACTACGGAAAATCCTTCCTTTGAAGTTATTTCCGCATTATTGTCGAGAAGTCAGGTATTTGTATTAAAAGAATTTACCAAAGAAGACTTACAGCAATTAATTAAACGCGCAATTACGGAAGATGAAATATTATCCAAACGAAAAATAATTATTGAAGAAGAAGAGGCGCTTTTACAATTAAGTGGAGGTGATGCAAGAAAATTATTAAACCTGCTCGAATTAATTGAAGAATCTGTAGCCGAAGAAAAATTAATTATTACCAATGATCTCGTAAAACAAATTGCACAGAAAAAACTTGTTTTATACGATAAGAATGGCGAACAACATTACGATATCATTTCCGCATTTATAAAAAGTATGCGCGGAAGTGATCCTAATGCTGCGATATATTACATGGTGCGCATGATAGAAGGAGGGGAGGACCCGAAATTTATAGCCCGACGCATGTTGGTGCTTGCAAGTGAGGATATTGGAAATGCAAATCCCAACGCTTTATTATTAGCAACAAGTTGTTTTCAGGCAGTCACCATGTTAGGTTATCCCGAATGCCGACTAACCCTCGCACAAACCGTTATTTATCTGGCAACCTCACCAAAAAGTAATGCCTCTTATGTCGCTTTACAAAATGCCACCAATATTGTAAGAGAAAAAGGTGATCTGCAAATTCCTTTACCCATAAGAAATGCTCCCACCAAATTAATGAAGGAATTAAATTACGGTAAAGAATATAAATACGCCCACGACTACGAAAATAATTTCACCGAAATGGAATTTCTCCCCGAAGAAATAAAAGGCACAAAAATTTTCGAACCCGGAAATAATGCGAAGGAGAATGAGATGAGGAGGTTTTTGAAAGAGCGCTGGGGGGATAAGTACGGTTATTGAGACACGGGATATGGGACACGGGATATAGGACACGGGACACGGGACACGGGACTGGACATAGGACATTGGAAATGTGACATAGGAATCCAAAATTGTATCGGGTATAATGTATCAGGAAAGCAATTGGTGGGATTTGCAAAAATTTCGCAAGAAATTTAAACTCCTTTCTTGTGAGTATCAAGTATCAGGTATCATGTATCAGGAAAACAAACGGTGGGATCAAATCAAATTTCGAAGAAATTTAAACTCCTTTCTCCTTTCTCCTCTTTCCTTTCTCCTCTCTGCTCTCTCCTCTCTCATTTTTGTTTTTTATTTATTATTTGTATATCATTATCTTCCACAATATATTCCGGAAGTTTTTGACTGTCGAAGCTTTCAAATGCTCCAAGTTTGTAACCCATGTTTTTAAGTGAGTCGATAGTATTTTCTGGAGGAAACCAGGCATAAACATTTTTAGAGGAATAAAACATTGCATCTATTTCACACATCGATTTGCAATTAAAAATAATATCAACATCCGGGGCGATATTGTCGATCTCTCTATAAATTGCAGTGTTCCATAACTTCAAGTCCTTTTCGTTTTCAGTATACATGCTTTTGCCTTTAACATGGGAGAATTTGATGTCTCTAAATGAAATGATATATGCAGAAATTCCAAATAAGGTGACAAATAAAAATGCATACTTAATATAATTTTGTTTAAAAAAATCTGAGATATAATCAATCACTACAATGAGTCCCTTGCTGAAGATCAAAATTATTAGTGGAGCAATATAGTATACATAGGAATATGATTTGGACTTCGCAATGCTAAAAACAACATATACGATTATTATGCAAGTAATAAATGAAATCCATAATGTTTTATTTTGCCCCTTTCTGAAAATGAATATTAACCCTAGAATAAGTAATAGTATGGAAAATTGTCCATACTGCTGTAAATATAAATTTAAATAATGATACCATTCTCCGGAATGTCCTTCCAAAACTTCCGTGAAATGTCTTTTATTAAATTCGTATTCATAAGCACTTTCTAATGGCCATTTTTTCCAAACGTAAATCTGCCACGGCATAAATGTCAGGAAACTAAGCAATAATGCACCTGTAATTTTAAGATATTCTATATTTTTATGTATAATTAATCTATCGAGAAGCGAATGAATTCCCCAAACACCAAATATGAACAATCCCGGAAGCCATTTATTTAATATCGCAATTCCGGAAAATACGCCAATTCCCACAACATAAATAATACTCCCTTGTTTCAAATATTTTAAATAACACCAAATACTTAAAGTGGTATAGAACATAAATGATATATCATTATGATCCATGCCAATTACTCCGGCCGTTTGTTCTAACTGGTAAAATGAAAAACAAAACATCAGAGCGGCAGCAAATCCCACCTTTTTATTAAATAAATAGGTCCCCATGCTTAAAATAAGAATAGTAGCGAGCGCTCCCATGATTACACTAGGCAACCTTACGGCAAATTCAGTTGGACCTAGTAATTTAATACTCGCAGCAATTTGCCATAAAAAGAAAGGTTGTTTGTGTACCCAAATGTGATTTCCTGTCCACGAAGTATAATCATATGGTAAGACCGGTTCAGTTCTTAACATGGGTTTAAATGGATGTTCAGCCATGTTTTTACCAACAAGAGCATGATATCTTTCGTCATAATTATGTAAATAATTATCCTGCTCCGCAATAAACACTCTAATAAGAAAGGCACTTGTAAAAAGAAATAAATACATACCTGCTTTTATGTTTTTCAACATAAAAATAAATGCGATCATGCCTGATAAAAATGATAAATATATTAAATAGTCCTTTTCCATTAATTTTTATTGTATTAAAATTGGATGTTCCCAATTCTAAATGCGGGTAATGCTATAAAATATTTCAATTTGTAAAATTACAAAATAAGATTTGAAGGAAAACCTGAGCGCCCTAGCAACTGCATTTTTAACATGAATAAAAGTCTGCTAAACTGCATGTGATTAAAAACTAGATTACACCAATATGTATATTTTTTACTACACTGTATAAATACTACTTTTTTTCTTTTAGAATGTTTGATTATCTTTAATTGAATTAATTAATATTAAAGTGAGACCTATGAAACTCCAGTTTTTAATTCTTCTTCTTTTTTATCCTTTGTTTTCCTTCACTCAATGTAAGTTGGATTACAGTGGTTGGGGAACTCCGGTTTTTGAGGACGATTTTAATTATACCTCTATATCAGAATTATCACCCAAGTGGCTTTTTGAATACTATGGGGGAATTAGAACTCTTAATTATGATAGTGAATGGGGAAACATAGAAGATGAATTGTATTTTCCAGATCAATTTGAATTACCCGGTGATGGAACTGTTAAAATAATTGCGGAAAAACTGGATACTCAGGAACCCTATTTTTGGGATGGCAATTTTCTAGGTTTCTATCATTATCATTCAGGATTACTTCGTGCAAATTATGCTAATAACGCGTGCAGTGGTTATGGACAAACACATGGTTTTAATTATGGTTTATATGAGATAAGATGTAAAATGCCCTCTCAGTCGGGCATGTGGGCAGCATTTTGGCTGCAATGGGGCCCCACTGAATTTGATATTGTAGAGTTATTTAATGAAGAAACATTTACCGCAAGAAGGTTTCTTTCCAATGTATTTAATCATAATGAGTCTTATAGTTCTAGTGTTAATTTTTTATATGGTGCTGATGATGATCTATCAGATGATTTTCATACTTATTCCTTAGTTTGGATTCCTGCCATTGGTGCAAATCCACCACAAGCAACGTTCTTTTTTGATGGTTATGAATTATATACTGTAAGGGCTCCGGAAGTTCCCGGAAATGTTTGCCCTTTAGATATGCATATTAACCTTGCTGTACACAGAGATAATGATCCGGCCGATTATGGAGATTTTATAATTGATTATGTTAGGGTTTACCAAAAAACGGATTATTCAGCGCCATACAAGGAAGAAGAAACATACATGAGTGCTCCGCTTGATTATTCATTTAATCCTGGAAGAGCAGCTTTTAACGGTAAAAATACTATTGCCGTAAATTCTAACGATACCAGGGTTTATTACAGAGGTATTGATAATAAGATGCATTTATATACCTGGTTAAATGCAACCAATAGTTGGCAAAATAGTTTACTTTACCTTGCAGATGTATCGGAAGATCAGAAAATTTCAGGTGATATTGTTGCCTCAGGAACTAATACCGTATTCTATAGGGGAGAGGATGAATATTTACAAAGTTATAGTAAAGTTGATGGTGCTTGGAAGCATACTTTTTTAGGAGTGTCAGACTCAGACCCCTTAACACATAGAGTATCTTCTTCTAACAAATCAATATCAATGGGACCAGATGGGAATGTTTATTATAGAGGAGCAGATAATAAAATTCATAGATATTATTATACTGATGGAATTTGGGAGCATGAATGGATCGACAACACCGTTCCCACTTTAGAAAGAGTTTCTGGTGATATCGCAGTGGCGCCGGATGGAAAGATATTTTATCGCGGTAATGATGGTTTTATTCAATACTACTCATTTAATGGTACGATATGGCAACATTTTTGGATCGAATCAAATACAGCTGATGTTTCAACAAAAATATCAAGTGAACCTAATTCCCTTGCAATTTCAAATGACAATAAAGTTTGTTATCGCGGCACGAATAATAAAATACACAGATATATTAATTCTGGTGATGCCTATGTTCATTCGCAAATTACAGTACCATTTGTTGATTATCAAGTAAAGGGCAATTTACAATTAGGTAATAACGGGGAAATTTATTTTTTAAATGACGAAAATTATATTCGTTATGTAAAACCTGGTCTGGTTGTTTGGAAAATGTATGAAATTGAAAATAAAACTTGGTATGATCCAAGGATATCACCCTATTTTACTGCTGCCGGAGTAGGTAATAAAATTTATTGGCGACATGAAGATGGTGACATTTTTAATTATTATTTTGATGTATGTGAAAATTTAAATCCCGTTGAACAAACCTGGATCTGCGAACCCTATTGCGAACCAATATTTAAACATGCGAATACCAGTTTCAACAAAGACTTGCAAATTGAGATTTATCCAAACCCAAGTTCAAATTTTTTAAATGTTGAATTTACCCAATTAATGCCGGAAATGATAGTAAATATATACGGTTTGAACGGTGAAAAAATTTATTCGCTTTCATACAACAATATCTACAACCTGACAATAGATGTATCTGCAATTTCTAATGGTGTTTATTTTATTGAATTTATTACTAATGAAAACACAATAGTTAAAAAGTTTATTAAAGAATAGGGGGGAAAGGGGAAATAGGAAGTAGGAAGTAGGAAATAGGACTTACTTATCTTAGGTCCTACGTCTTCCTACTTCCTACTTCCTACTTCCTATTTCACATTTTTCCTTACCTTTAACCTAAATTCATAATCAAATGCAACCAAACCTCGACGACAAACTCTGGAAAATGGCGCAAAAACGCGTTTCATTTCGCAGACATAGAATTGTATTTATACTTGTGAATATTGCATTGGCAGTAATTTGGTATTTAAGTTGGGATCAGACCGCTGAAAGGGGACCACTCACATATTGGTTTTTGTATACTTTATGTGGATGGGGAATTGGTCTAGTGATCCATTATTGGAATGCATATCATGATGATGAAAGTTCTGTTGAACGCGAATACAATAAACTCAAGGAAAATAAAATAATAGAACCTGAAAAAAAACCTGCTGAGCAAATTAAATCAGTAAACGAAAATCAATAATTTTTCAGGGATTTAATTCTACATCGTAGTCTTTTAAATAAAAATTTCCGCTGACTGGACCTCTTTCAGTTTGGGCAACAAATACATACATTCCTTCCGGATAATTTTCAACATTTAAAAGGAATTTATTAGTTTGGAGCGTATTAATATTTTCTGATAATATTTTTTCTCCTTCCAAATTATAAATAACACAAGAGAGTTCATTTTGTTTTATACCGGGAATTTCTATGGTAATTCCATCCATTGTTTTTGCAGGATAAAATTTAATTGCTTGTTCCACAGGATCGCGATAATTTAATTTATTGTTCTCAAAATATCCGGTGGTATCGTTTTCACATGCTTCCCATTGTGCGCCTGCTTTATACCACCAGCTTGCAACAGTATCGGTCTCGAAAAAATTGATCAGCATTTTTGCTTCCTTATATTTACCGATCTCCTCTAAATGAAATCCACCTCCGGTGTCGTCATCCCTGTAATCTTCGCATGGCCAGGTGAGAAAATCTCCACCTCTCGGATTAACACCATCCGCCCAAAAATATGGTCCCCAATTTACATAAGGTGCAACACGTCCTTCTCCCTCAAAATCCAATAAAGGATCTCCATTTATCTGCCGTTCAATTAATTCTTTTATTGCAAGATTTCCCCAATAACCTTTAGGCTCCACAAGAAAATCATATAACTCATGTTCGGGATGTGTGTATCCGGTGTAATGAAATCCGCTTAAATACACCATTTTTAAATTGGGCATACTATCGAGCATAACATGCATAAGGGTAGTGTATTGATCGGCAACATAATCAATATAATATGCAATATCGGGTGTATCTAATTCACTCTGTTCGAGGATCCAAACAATCTGCACCTGTTCCCAGGTATCATTGCGATTAAATAAACGACCTTGAAGCTCGTCCCAATAAAAAGTTGAAGTAGTATCTATCATATCGTGCAGATCCTTGCCGCCATAAAAAAGCCCTTTCACGTTCATACACTGACTGGTTCCTTTCCAATCGTAATGTTTCATAGTATCAATAAACATATTATAGGCATTGGACGCGTTGGAACCACCCATTCCTATAAAAAGAACTTGGCCGTTATCATAACTCACTGTTCCTGCATCATTTAAAGGTTCGATGGTATGTGATATGTCAATGCCTTTTTGTTGGTGCACAGCAGGTCGCGTATTGCTGCCACCCGGATATAATCCTCCCTGTATACCTTCGTAAAACCCTGTCCCTAGGTCGGTTAGCGGAATAAGTCCTGAGTTATCGTTCCCGCAATTTAAAGTTAACTGCGCATGGGAATACGGAGGAAATGCCAATACCAATAGTATGGTGATGATCCTGATATTTTTCATGTGTGTGTATGCAAGGCAAATGTAATATTTTTATTGAATTTCGGAAAGGCAATTTAGGTAAAATACAATTTACACCTGCTTAAGGAACCATTCTTTCATAAGAAATTCACTTTCAAGAATTTCCTTCCTGAGTTTATCCGCATTTTTTTGATCAGGATCTAATTTAAGTTTAATCATCAAATTCATTAATTTACAAAATGTAAGTCCCGACGTTTTAATAACACCTTCAATAGTCTCAGAATTGTAATTAATAAAATGTTTAAAACTGTCAATATAGGAATGCAATACCTGGAATTCACCCTTCTCAAAATAAATCATGGCCTGCAAAGTGCGTAAGCTGTATTTGATCACAATATTTTCTGATTCTATAGGAATTAAATATTGGTGAGCAGCTTCAGCTTCTCCTTTATAAAAACTTATCCAGGCATTACATAAATTAATAATATGACTGCGGACTGAAGCAGATATCAGCGGGCCATATTTTTCGATTACTTCCTCAGCATATTGTATTTTACCCAGGATCAATGACGTTTGTATGATATTTAATAATGAGGTGTAAGCAAAATCAGCATGTAATTTCCAGAAATTTTTATTTAATCGGAAGTCATATATCTCAAACATTTCATTTAACCATTTTCTTTCTCCGGTTTCGCCTCTCGGGAAAACAAAATCAATTAATACAACAAATAAATTGGCGCTATCGTTGGCCGGCAATGACTGATCATCCTCAAATAGAATTTCTTTTAATTTGAAATAGAATTCCTCATTCCCTGTAATGGCTATTTTTGTCGCAAGGTAATATGCATTAACAAAGCTATCGTTGCTAGTTAATCCTTTCTCATAAATATATAAATAATGTTCTACAAAACTGTAATCAAATTTTTCTTTTACAATCTTACTTGCTCTAATATGATTCAAAATATGAAGTAAAGATTTACCTAATGCATAATCCATTATTTTTTTTGGTCGATCAACATCTAACATCAGTTTAGTGATATTTTCATGTTTGTTTCGGTTCCTTCTGATATGCAAATTGATGGTATAATCATCTATCCGTATTTTCTGATATAATTTTTTGGGATGTGGCAACTGCGATTTGTCAATTAAAAGATCCGTTTGTTTAATATTTTTTTCTAAAAGATTAAATAATCCTGCTTTTAATAATGCCTCGTTCCTGAATTGCGCAATATCATGAGGTGCATTATGAAATTCTTCCTCCGCCAAATAATTAATTACAATTTCCAACATATCAGAACATAAATTTCTGTAATAGGAATCACTAAAATTTTTTCCCGATATTTTTTCACAAATTTGTTGTTTCTGAAGTTCACTTATTTCAAAATCCGGTGCAAATTCCTTTATCTCCTCCCAAAAACTTAAAAGAGTTATTTTTTTAGTGAAATACGGTGACCTCAAGTAATCTGAAAACGTTTTCAGGTCCTTTTTCATGAACTTCTGCAACACTTCCTGTAACTGCGTATTTTGCATATACGAATATAAAACGTTTTCTGGAAAGATAGAAAAATTTATAATTTGATAGTAGGCGGCACCCGTGAGATATGATATAGGAAATAGGACATAGGACATATGACATAGGACACAGAACATAGGAAAACAAAGGGTGGAGTTTGCAATAATACTTACTCCTTGAAGCTCTCGCTCGCATCGAGGTTTTCACTAATGAAAATGTCCATCACCAGTAAGGCTCTCGCCATTAGGGGGTCTCACTAATGATAATCTCCATCACCAGTGAGGCTCTCGCTCCCGCCGAGGTCTCTGCTTTGTCTTTTACCTTTATTGAGACCTTCGCTAAGAGAGCGAAAGCCTCAAAACTCCCGCCGGATGGGACTTTAGTTTACAAGTATAAACTAAAGGAAGTTATATATAAAGACAAATTATAATTCGAAGCAATTTGCTTCAATATTACAAACTGCGACTGCGACGGGCCCCCTGCCCCAAAGGGGAGTTAAGTTTTTCAAAAATTAAAAATATAATTTCGAAGCGAAAATCTCCAATGTTACAAACTGCCCACTGCCCACTGTTGACTGTTTACTGCCCCAAAGGGGAGTTAAGTTTTTCAAAAATTAAAAATATAATTTCGAAGCGAAAATCTCCAATGTTACACACTGCCCACTGCCCACTGCTCACTACCCCTACTACAATCTCCATTTTTTCTCCTTGCCCGATTCATTAAAAATGAGTCAATTTGCAGTATAAAATTTCAAACCTTTTATATGAAAAAAATATTACTCATCGCGATCTGTATTAGTACAGGATTGCACGCCCAATACACACTGGAGCTGATTAAGGACCTTAATCCAGGGGAACCGAACAGTGACCCCGGCTGGTTCGTGGAGATAAATGATGTAGTTTATTTCCCTGCTAACGACGGCACAAATGGAATTGAGCTATGGCGGACCGATGCTACTGAGGCCGGAACTTCGATGGTTAAAAACATTGGCACCGGCGCCAGTTCCATGTGCGAATCGGTGTATGGTTGCGGAAGCGAACATATAGTGATGAACGATATTTTGTATTTCAGGGCGACAGATAATGTGCATGGAGCGGAGATCTGGAGAAGTGATGGAACGGATGCCGGAACTTATATGGTAAAGGATATAAACCCGGGACTAGGTGATAACTCCAATTCGATATTTATGTCGGCGCAATATTTTGCCGAAATGAACGATGTTTTATATTTCGCTGCCGATGGTGGTGGAAATAATATTGAACTATGGAGAAGCGATGGAACAGAGGCAGGAACATATCTTGTGAAAGATCTTGCATTGGGTGGTAGTAGCGTTCCGGAATTTATAACTGCAATAGAAAATAATATTTATTTCAGGTGCAAAAACGACGATGGTGAATCTGAATTATGGAAAAGCGACGGCACCGAAGCAGGAACAATTTTATTAAAACAAATGTGGGTTACTGCCACAGAATATCAGAATATGTTTATCGCATACGATGGTTTTATTTATTTTAGGGGAGGAGTTGGAGATCCTTATGATCAGGAATTATGGCGCACAGATGGAACTCCTGCGGGAACAGAATTATTCATGAATATAAATGAAGACGATGGAGATGGGTCAGATCCAAAACAATTTTTTATATTAAATGATAAATTGTTTTTTGTGGCAGATAATGGTGATGATGATTTTATTTTCACCAGTGATGGAACAGTTGCAGGCACACAAAAATTATTGGACGAAAATGGTGATGATGTTTTACCCGGAAATTACGCATTTCTTCCCTCAGAAAATAAAATATATTTTTCTGCAACTAATGCTGATTTTGATGATGGTTTATGGGTGACTGATGGTACGAATGCAGGCACTAAATTTTTATCGGAATATGGTTCCGGTGCATTTGATGCATCAACCGCAACTGTGGTAAACGGCAATAATATTGTTTACAGTGGTTATGATGATGACAATGGTTGCACTACTGTTTTTCAAAGCAATGGCACTGTAGCCGGCACTTTTCAGTTATTGGAATGCGATGAGTTGAGTTATCCATATTCGATGATCACCTACAACGGAATGGCAATCTTAAATGGCAATGCAGATGCAGTAGGAGCGGAGCTATGGAAATTGGAAACGGAATTTGAAGTGGGTTTGGAGGAGAATAATAAACTGTCGAATATTAATATCTTCCCAAATCCAGCCGCAGATATTTTGCATATAAATAGTCGGAATGCGGAATTTGCAATATCTGAAATACAAATTTTTACGATTGACGGAAAATGTTTATTGCAAACAAAAGGAACTTCCCAATTAAATATTTCTGCATTTCCTGCCGGACTTTACTTCATCAGGATTTTAGATGCTTTTTATCAATTTGAAAAAATGTAGATTTCGGCAACAGCACCGATCAATAAATTAAAACCCTTATAAACAGGCTGTTATAAGTCATAAAAAGTTATGTAACCGTTTGGTTTCATAACTTTTTTATGACTTTTTGTTTTATTAAAACTTTCAGATACAAATTGAAAATTTTCTCTTTTATATCCTTTGCAATTCTCTGTTTTTTTGTCCTATTATTTTAACCTAAAAATTAATATTATGAAAAATCGAATCTATCTTTTTACGGCAATACTTATTTGTATTTCTGTTCAGCTAAAGGCACAAACAAATACATTTCCATTATCGGGAAGTGTGGGAGTTGGAACTCTTTCACCAAATGGATCTGCAGCAGTTGAAGTAGTATCAACTACCCAAGGATTGCTTGCCCCGAGAATGACCAAAGTGCAACGTGATGCAATTGTAGCACCTGCTACTGGTTTGTTAATATTTCAAACAAACGCCACTCCCGGATTTTACTTTTATACCGGTGCTGCATGGACACCAATTTCAAGCAAAGGAGCTAATACAAGTTTATCCAATTTGGTAAGCACTGCAATAAACCAGGCATTACTACCTAATGCTACCGGAACTCTTGATCTTGGAAGCTCTGCCATGCGTTGGGATGAAGGTTATATTAACACTTTGCGCTTTTCTGATGGAACATCCATGAACACAGCTGCAGTTGGCGGTGGAGGCGGAGTAGGAGGAAGTGGCACAACCAATTATCTTCCAAAATTTACCGGAACTACAACACTAGGTAATTCAGCTATTTACGAAAGTGCAGGATCAATTGGAATTGGAACTACATCTCCTTCCTACAAAGTAGATGTAAGAACTACAGGAACTTCCACTTTAATGAATATATCAAAAGCATGGACCGGAACAGGGACTACAAACTTTCCTCTTTTATTGGTAGGTAATACTTATACATTTGGATATGGAACTGGTATTCAGGCTGGTGGAGGCCAAACAGGTGTTAAAGGAACGGCATCGAATGGTGATCAAACCGGTTATGGTATTTACGGTCTAGGTTTTGGAGCTACGGGTGATACTTATGGTGTTTACGGAACGGCATCAACAACAGCAGGAACATCCTACGGTGTTTATGGAACCGTTACTGCCGGTTCAGGATGGGCTGGTTATTTTGTGGGAAAAGGATATTTTAGTGGTAATCTTGGATTAGGGGTTACATCTGCTGCCACAAGATTGCAAATAGACGGCGGAACTGACGCAGGTTTAGGATCTGGTGGATTTATTACAAATGGTTTAACAACCTCAACAAATCTTGTTCTCGACAACAATGAAATAATGGCGAGAAATAATGGTGCTGCTTCCACACTTTATTTAAATAATGATGGAGGAAATATCAGCATGTGTTATTCAAGTGGAAGTGTAATGATAGGTGCATCAGTTCCTGCAACAGGATATTTGTTCAGTGTGGATGGAAAGATCATGTGCGAAGAATTAAAAGTGCAAATGAGCGAAAGCTGGCCTGATTATGTTTTTGCAGATGAATATAAATTACCCTCTCTTTATGAACTGGAAAAACAAATTAAATTAAATAAACATTTACCCGGAATTCCTTCCGCAAAAGAAGTGGAAGCAAATGGATTTGAAGTTGGCGAAATGCAGGCAAACATGATGGAGAAAATTGAAGAACTTACACTTTACATCATCCAATTGCAAAAACAAATAGACCAATTAAAAGATCAGCAATAATTTGAATTCATCTTTAAACTTTATCTTATGAAAAAGTTATTAATAACAGGATGTTTTTTGTTGGTCTGTATCATAACATCAACAAAAGCACAAAATGTATCCAGAGAAGATCTGCAGAATAAAAAATACAGCTTGTATCTTCATCCGGAAAGCACACCAGGCTGGATAGAATTCAGGAGGGATGCACCCTACACGGCAGATGCACTATTTAAACAACAACCTGATATGTTTGGTATGAAGGGCGACGATGAAATGCGTATACTTAAAACCAATACCGATCTTGCCGGAAATAAACACTATAAATACGCGCAATTTTATAAAGGAATTCGTGTGGAAGGTATAGAACATATCACCCACGAAAGAAATGGAAAAATTCACCTCGCAAATGGTTATTTTGTAAACGATCTGCAATTAAATGTAAGTCCGGATATTTCTTCCCAGCGCGCCATTGAAATTGCATTGGCAAATTTTCCCGCAGAAAAATATATGTGGCAGGATGCTGAAAAAGAAAATTCTTTTAAAACAAAAAAGAAAGATGTCAATGCAACACTTTATCCAACTCCGGAATTATTGATCGTGAAAAAAAATGTGAAAGGAGAAATGAAAGCGGATAATTATGTATTGGCGTATCGCATGTATGTTTTTGCCATTCTGCCATATATTGCAGAGTATGTTTATGTGGATGCACATAGTGGTGAAATTATCAGAACAAAAAGTTTGGATGTAACATGTAATCCATCAACAATAGGAACAACTTTTAATGGCGATCAAACTGTAAATACAGATTATAGAACAGAAGATTGCGGAAGTGGTGGTGATGAAAGTACAGATTATTTTTCCATCGATGACTGTAATCCTTCTACGGAAATTAAAAGTTATTATTCTGCCTCCTATGGTACGTTTTATTATGGTGATGATTGGCTAATATGCGATAACGATAATGATTGGGAAGATTGGGTATCCGGTTCTAATAGGATGGTGCTCACTACATTATGGTCGGTTAAACGAGCATATACCTATTACGTAAATAATCATGGTCATTACAGTTTCGATGGCAGCGACGGATTAATTGATGCATTTAATAATAAAACATATTTTGATGATGACGATAATCCGTATTGCACCAATGCAAATTATACGAATATCATTGATAACCTGAATTTCGGGAGCGGAAACGATTGTGAGGAAGGATCATCTGATGATTATAATACACTCGATATTGTAGGACATGAATATACGCATGGAGTAATTGAATACGCACATTTTGATGCATTGGATTATTCGGAAGAAAGTGGTGCATTAAACGAATCGTTTGCAGATATTTTCGGTGAAATGGTGGAATATTATGTGGAAGGTGGAACATTAAGTTGGTTAATGGCTGAAGACAGAGGTGCAATTCGTTCTTATTCTGATCCTAATGATTATGGTGATCCTGATACGTATTTAGGTGATAATTGGGCAAGTTTAGATGGTGATGATAATGGAGGAGTGCACACAAATAGCGGTGTTCAAAATCATATGTTTTATTTGTTGAGTGAAGGTGGTGAAGGTACAAATGATCATGGTGTTGATTATCTGGTGGAAGGAATTGGTTATGATCATGCACGTGATATTGCCTGGCATGCGATGATGAATTATTTAAACAGTGATGATGGTTATTTAATTGCGAGAAGCGCGTGGATACAATCTGCTATTGATCTTTTTGGCAGTTGTTCTCAAGAGGTGATTTCTGTGGGCCAAGCATTTCAGGCAGTGGGTGTAACTTATTATACAAGTTATGATCTGGCGCAAATGTGTGGTACGTATATTTTATCCGGATTTATTGATGCTACTTATGGAATTGAAAATTCAACATTGTTCTTTGGAGGTTTTATCGGCGATTGTGTAACTACAGTGAATTCAACAGCAATAGTAACTTTAGAATCCGGATATTATGTAAATCTCAATCCCGGTTTTGAAGCCAAATCAGGTTGCACATTTGTAGCAATGATCGATGAATGTGAAGTAAGTGAATATGATCCGGATGATCTGAGAACTGCTTCAGAACAAACACCTGAAACAGAAAGTGAAGAATTATCATCCATTAATATTTATCCAAATCCTGCAAATACAGAAATAAAAATTGAATTTGATCTTGCTGATCTATCTGCAGTTGATATCACCTTATTTGATATTTCCGGAAGACAGATCGCAATTTGGAAACAAAATGAAATATTGGATGCAGGGAATCATAATTTTGAATTTAACACCTCCGAATTATTATCCGGTATTTATTTCTGCAGCATAAAAACAAATGATGGTATTTCAACAAACAAATTTGTAATACAACATTGATCACACCTTAATGATATTCGCCCAATAAGCGGATAGGTTTGAAATCCTGCCTCGTTAGTTCGGGGCAGGTTTTTTTGTGGAAATAGGAAGTAGGACATAGGAAATAGGATACAGGATGTTGGACTTGATATGGGACATTGGAAAAATGATATAGGACTTAGATTGATTTTACCTCAAAGTATTCATACGGTCTTAAATTGCCAATCATTTTATTAACTTGTCTTTTATATTTTACCATATAGACCCAAGTTGATTTTGAAATTATCATCCTATTTGTATCATTTCATCAATATTTTTTATCTTTTAAATCCACCCGATCCATGTCGTAGTAGGTTGGGTAAATAAAAACCCGGCTCCATCTAGCGACTTTACCGGGTATCCCCATGAAAACACAATCTTTATAATAATTTATTCTTTTACAAATTTTACACTTACATCTCCATCTTGCGTTTTAATTTTCAACAAATAAATACCAGATGTAAATATACTTACATCAATTTCTACTGGTGATGTTACGCTATCATCCATCCACAAAATTTGCCCCGAAATATTCATGATCACAATAGTCGATTTCTCATATCCCGTATATTCAACAAATAAAATATTCTCCGTCGGATTCGGATAAACTTTGATCGAATTTAAAATAGTTTCGTTTATCGCCAATCCCTCGTCAATCAATTCATTACAATCATCATCAATACCATTTAGTATCTCTTCTGCACCGGGATAAACGAAAGGATTGGTGTCATCGCAGTCAGAATCATCATCCACAAAACCATCTGGAATTTCGCAGGAGAGTGAATCAACGTTTATGTTTCCATAATTATCTGAATCAGCATCTTCGAAAGAATGAATATATGAGAGATTGTCGTCAATAATTCCATCACAATCATTGTCAAGATAGTCGCAGATTTCTATTGCGCCCGGGTAAATTAGATTGTTGGTATCATTGCAGTCGGTTGAATCAAAAACGTATCCTGCAATTATTTCTAAACAAGAAATGATAAATATATCTGCATTGCCAAAATTATCTGCATCTGCATCCACATAAAAGGTGTTGACCGTTAATCCCTCATCAATAGCCAGATTGCAGTTGTCATCAATATCGTTGCATATCTCGATTGCAAGAGGGTTTATTTCTGCATTCATATCATTGCAGTCTGTATTGTCGATCACATATCCGATTAAAGTATAACATGATAATGAATCAAGAAAGGGATCGCCAAATTCATCAGAATCGTTATCTAAATACCAGGTTGCAAATATTGCATCTTCATCAATTAAACCATTGCAATTATCATCCATTGTATTACAGATGTCTGTTGCGAAGGGAAATATTAATTCGTTTGTATCATCGCAATCGGTACTGTCTGAAACGTATCCAATTGGCAAACTGCATGCGAGTGAGTCATTAAATACATCTCCAAAACCATCTAAATCATTATCCGCGAAGTATATTTGTTCAATACAATTTCCTTCTAATTTAACCACCCAAAAATCTGATTCCCCATGATTAAAGGTTACATCAAAATCATCGGAATATGCAAAGCCAGCTATTATAATTCCATCATCGGAGGTAATTTCAATACTTTTGGGAATTTCCGTTTTAGTTCCACCCAATGTTTTTTCCCATATTATTTCACCTGCAGTATCAATATTGCATAACCAATAATCAGCATAAAAATAGCTTCCATGATGAAGCGTTACATTTCCATCGCTGGATCCAGAAGATCCTGAAACGATATAATTACCATCTATCAACTGCTTTAATGAAAAGCCTTGATCAGTTTTTGAACCTCCATAAGTCTTTTGCCACACTATTTCACCCAAAGTATTAGTTTTGACCACCCAATAGTCTGAAAACCCTCCATGAAAACTGCTTACATCACCATTATTTGAGCGAGTCCACCCACAGATAATGAAACCATTATCTTGAGTTTGCAGGCATGATTGTCCATAGTCCTCCTCAGAACCTCCACAAGAATTTTCCCATTCAATTTCACCTTCCGGATTTAATTTTAAGAGCCAGAAATCGGATAAACCTTGATTAGTGCTAACATCGAAATTATTTGAAAATGAATGTCCAATTACAATATATCCGCCATCTATAGTTTGTTTAATATCTTTCGCTTCATCGTCCAATGTACCTCCATAGGAACTCTCCCATTCCAGATTACCAATGTTGTCCATTTTTATTACCCATAAATCACTTGTACTGGCTGGACCATGATGGTTAGAAATATCACCATCATTAGATCGGGAATCACCAGCAAGAATAAAACCACCATCACTGCTTTGTAATATACTAGCTCCAATATCAGGCCCAGATCCGCCAAACGAACTTTCCCATTCTATATTCCCATTCTCATCAAGTTTAACGACCCAACAATCAGCGCCACCATTATTTATCGTCACGTCCCCATCATTTGAATAAGTATATCCTGTAAAAATATATCCACCGTCATTAGTTAAGGCAATAGATCTTGCATATTCACTCAAACTGCCACCATACGATTTTTCCCACTCAATAATGCCTAAATTGTCAACTTTTACAACCCAACAATCTGAGTTTCCATAATTTATACTGACATCACCATCAGTTGAGCTACTAGATCCAAATATTACATAGCCACCATCATTTGTTTGTTTAATACAATTGGTATCTTCAAAATCACTTCCACCATATGTTGCTTGCCATTCTATTTCGGGGGCCTGAGCAGGGGCATAAATAAAGAAAAGTAATGAACCTAAAACTAATAAAATTTTATGCATAATAAGTGGTTTAAGAGTAATAAAATTACAGACCTTTAGTGATATTTCCTAATAAAATAATTGGTTTTTTATTTTTCGATAAGGAATTTAATATAATTTTCTAGTTAAAAATTTGGAATTTAAAATTAAAAATACTAGATTTCGTTTTAATTGGAACCAATTCCCATATTCCCGATCTAGACGAGACTTTCCTTGTTCCAATTCGTAATCTATTAAACTCACTCACCATATGGTGGTAAATGACTTATTATGAAAAACTCTAAAATTGAGTTTTGGAGCCTCAGTGCTACCCAAGCTCGTTTAATTACAATTTCGCTGTTGTTATTTTTAATGCTTAATATAACTGCAAATAGTAAACACTTTATTGTTGGTGACAATAATGTATTATCTATTATACCTTTACCTGATACTTTATATGAAGATTCAACGGCTGCTTTTATTTCAGGTGATACTGTTGAGACATATTTGGATGGGCCTAATGAAGTCCATGTTTTGTTTAGTGATACAATCACAATTCCAGACAGTTTGGTGGAAAATCTGTGGTTATTTACTGATAACCAACCCTTGATAAGGATTGAGTTAGCCCATAATAATGGTGAGGTGGAAAAAGGGTTATTTGGAATAAATATTTCTGGAATGTTTGAAGAAGGGTTAGCAAAGCCTGGTGATTTAACTAAGTATGATTTAGATCCTGATCCTTGGGATTATTTGAGTGATTTAAAACCATCGGTTCTGAGATTTCCAAGTGGCGCCGGAAGTAAGTTTATGCAACTGCTAGGAGTTAGTGCTGGCGGAACCAATGTTTTTAAAGGATATGGTTATGATATAGATGAAATTCTTCCGTACTATGATAAAACTAACCTCTTTATGAATGAAGTCCTCTATTCTGAAATCTTAGATGATTTAGATGATAATGGACTGTGCGATGCTTGTGGAGAGTGGATGGACCTAACTTTTAAAAAAGATTTAGAAGGCGTTTTTAAAAAATGGGACGAACAAGAATTTTTTAATGCCTCTGGACTTGCTCTTTGGCAGCAAAATGATTTGGCCATAAACCAGTTCATTGATTTAATTGATAAAATCGAAACTGATAATATTGCCACCGGCCACATAGTGGATGTTATTGTATGCTTAGATATATTGAACACCACAGCAACTGAGGCAGTGGAGATAGTTGAATATTTACGTAGTAACAATAAGCATAATGTAAATGTAGTTGCGGTTGAATTAGGGAATGAGGTTATGGCAAAATTCTTCCGGCAAGCTATGTTTTTTAAGGGATTTGACTACTATTATGATTATATAAATGGTGGTAATTACTCGGGCCTTCCTGGTACTTTCGATATTTCTGATGCGGTTCCTACCGATGTATTAGGAGATCATAATTTTATTAGTGCACTAAAATCTGCATCGAGTATAAATGACATAGTAAAAATAGGCTTACCAGGTGCAAATTTACCAAATTGCGGTTTTTATCCATTTAAAACGGATCCTGAAGAAACGGATCAGGACGTATTTGAGATGTTAGGAATTGGTGACCCTTGTACATATCCTGAATGGAACACAGATATGCTTGATAATTACGATGACGTAATTACTACGGATTTTGTTTCCAGATATGCGTTTGATGCAATTGTAATACACCCATACTACACTGCAACAAATACACATGATCCAATTGAATTTATTAATACTAATTGGGGAGGAATATTGATACCAGAATATCCCGAGGTTTGTTTAGATGGTAATGATGGAACTGAAATATTAAATTATTATATAGGACAAGATCCATGGGATTATGTCACTATGGACACCAGATTACAATGTGCCTTTGAAGGATTAGTCGGGGTGGGTTTATTAGATGGCAACTTTAAAGAGTTTATTAAAATCCGCTACAACGATGCATATGAAAAACATGCAGAGGAACTTTTATTCGAGGATACGGATACCGATCCGGATAATAAGGAAATTTGGACTACTGAATGGAATTTTCAGGACAGCGAAGAAAATGCGACTGGAATTGAAAAAGATTTTTATGGGGTGGCGACCAACAGCTTTGTTCACGCGGAGTTGTTGCAGGAATGGTTTTTAAAAAATGTTAAAGCAAACTTTGACCCGCATTTCAGAGACAATTTTTTCACATATGCCACATTACAAAATTACATGGGAACTACGGGTATTAGTTTGCTAACTCCATCCAAATTGCGCGATCAAGTTGAATTAGGGCTAGAGGACGTTGTAGACTGCGACGATGATGAATTGGGAAATTATTATGTTCCTAAAACAACATATCATGAAATGGATCTATTAAAAGAAATTTCAAGTAATGATCTAAATTTCCTAAAATCCACAACAACAATGTACTCAGGAAATATAAATCAACCACCAACAGTATTTATTCCAGGCCCTGCGCCAGCTTTAGCTAATCAAGATGTTTATGTGTATTTTACTAATGTTAAAGATGACTATCAAATTTATTGCATTGATCCGGGTACTTTAGGACAAATATTCACTCCAGATTTGGAAATTGAATTAGATTTTGATGATATAACAGTTTTTTCAATTGAAGCAGATCAGCTGTATTCAAATTCTGGGACCAGTACACTATTTTCTATTAATGATCACTATGATGTTTGTGATGAATTAGAACCAAACATGTTTGAAATTAATGGCCTAACATCTTATGTTGGAAACGTAAGTTGTCCTGGTGGATGGGGTGTGGATGGTGGTGTTTGCGTTAGAGTAAATGCTTATAGCACAGGATATTTCATTATTCCATATGATGCTGAACTAAGAATAGGTGAGGTGCAGGATTTATTTATGATTTACCCTAACCCTGCTTCCACACATTTTATTGTTCAGCAGATGGATATTGAAATACAAGATCTGCAAAGCATGCAGGTTGAAATATATAACATCTATGGTGGGTTAATTCAAAAAGTTACTGCTGAGGAAGGTCAATCAATAGATATATCTCAACTACCTGTGGGAGTGTATACAGTTTTAATTGGAAGTGAAGGAAATAACCCTGAAACTGAAACTTTAATTAAAATGAAATAGAAGAATAAATTTGATAAATCAAAAACATTCAACAACCCGCTAAATTTTAAAGGCGGGTTGTTGAATAATTTAAAAAAAATCCTTTTGGGAGGAAGATGAATATAAATCCCAGATTTATTTTAGGACATATAAAATCTACATGAAATCATAGTTGAATCCCAAAACGATCAATCTGCAACTATTTTTAGTTTTTTATCAAATGCAATTTTAGAATTGAATCAAGTTAAAACTATAAGGCCGACTTTATTTAAGAAATCAGTTGAAACTTAATTATTAAATTTGTTCATGTTGATGTAAATTGAAATCGTTCGATTTGTTCAATACAATTTTTATAAAGTCTTCCAGACAATTCATTATTCTGAAATGGAAATGCAGGAAGAAGAAACCATTCAGCATCAATTTTAGCTTTTGCAAGCGCCATTCTAGACTCATCTATGTATTCACGTATGATTTGGAGATAAGTAACCCAATAAATAAGTAAAACTGGATAGAGAGGTAGAAACTCAATATTTATAGGGGTAAATTCTGCTTTATAAATTCCCTTTTCAAACTCAACAATTCTATCACTGTGAAATATTGCAGTATTAATTGTTATCAAACCAAAAGACTTTGGTTCTTCGTCAAAATAAAGCTGTTCAAATGCTTTATTGTGAGATCCATATATCCAAATCTTCGAATTTTCGCACTTCTCTCCCCCCTAAAACCTTCATTTATGTCAGAGTTTTTCCTAGAAAAGCTATTTTTCTGAAATTTTGTCTGACCTTTGCGCCTCAATTAGCAAAAATGCCCTGTGGCACAATATCTGACAGGCGGGCGGTAACACAAAACTTACTTAATCAACAAAAAATCAAATATGGCGAAGAAAATCGAAACGGCTAAGGCCAAAGTGAACATCACGATCAAACCTTTGGCTGATCGGGTATTGGTATTACCTGCGGAAGCAGAAACCGTTACTAAAGGTGGTATCATAATTCCCGATACTGCAAAAGAAAAACCACAAAAAGGCACTATAGTAGCTGCAGGTCCGGGTAAAAAAGATGAACCTGTAACTGTAAAAGTTGGCGATTCCGTTCTCTACGGAAAATATGCCGGAACTGAAATAAGTGTTGATGGAAAAGAATACCTAATCATGCGCGAATCTGACATTTTTGCCATTCTTTAATGGTCGGAACGTCACTCAATTATCAAATTAATAAACTAACAAATTACCAAATATAACTTATGGCAAAAATTATAAAATTCGATACCGAAGCACGTGAAAAACTGAAAGCCGGTGTTGATGCATTAGCAAATGCAGTAAAAGTAACCTTGGGCCCTAAAGGTCGCAATGTGGTTATTGAGAAAAAATACGGAGCTCCAAACGTTACCAAAGACGGAGTTACCGTTGCAAAAGAAATTGAATTGGAAGATCCTATTGAAAATATGGGAGCTCAGATGGTGAAGGAAGTTGCTTCTAAAACTTCAGATGTTGCCGGCGACGGAACAACAACTGCAACAGTTTTAGCGCAGGCAATTATGGCTTCAGGTTTAAAAAATGTTGCTGCAGGCGCAAATCCTATGGACTTGAAACGTGGTATCGACAAAGCAGTTGAATCTGTTGTAAATGAATTGAAAAAAATGGCTCAGCATGTTGGCAACGACAATAAAAAAATTGAGCAGGTTGCTTCCATTTCTGCAAATAATGATGCAGAAATTGGAAAATTGATCGCTGAAGCAATGATAAAGGTTACTAAAGATGGTGTTATTACTGTTGAGGAATCTAAAGGAACAAATACCTATAGCGAAGTAGTGGAAGGTATGCAATTTGACCGCGGATATTTATCTCCGTATTTCATTACAAATGCGGAAGACATGGAAGCAGAAATGGAACGCGGTTATGTATTGATCTATGATAAAAAGATCAGTGCAATGAAAGACCTTCTTCCAATTTTGGAAAAAGTTGCACAACAGGGTGCACAAATGTTGATCATCGCAGAAGATATTGATGGTGAAGCTTTGGCTACATTGGTTGTAAATAAAATAAGAGGAACCATTAAAGTATGTGCCGTTAAAGCACCTGGTTTCGGAGATCGCAGAAAAGAAATGTTACAGGATATCGCAGTATTAACCGGTGGTATCGTTATAAGCGAAGAACAAGGATATAAATTGGAAAATGCTGACCTTACTTATTTAGGAAAAGCAGAACGTATCACTATCGACAAAGACAATACTACAATTGTTGGTGGAAAAGGTAAAAAAGAAGATATCAAATCTCGTATCGCTGAGATCAAAAATCAAATTGAAAAAACAACTTCTGATTACGATCGCGAAAAATTGCAGGAACGTCTTGCTAAATTAAGTGGTGGTGTTGCTGTTCTTTATATCGGTGCAGCTACAGAAGTTGCCATGAAAGAAAAGAAAGATCGTGTTGATGATGCATTACATGCAACCCGCGCTGCAGTGGAAGAAGGAATTGTTCCTGGTGGAGGAGTTGCTTATATCCGCGCAATGGTTGGTTTAGATAAAATGAAAGTGGTGAATGATGATGAACGTATTGGTGTTGAAATTATCAAACGTGCATTGGAAGAACCGATCAGAACCATTGTTGCAAATGCAGGAATTGAAGGTTCCATCGTTGTACAAAAAGTAAAAGAAGGAAAAGACGATTACGGATTTAATGCCCGCACAGAAAAATACGAAAATCTGTTAAAAGCAGGTGTTATCGATCCGGTAAAAGTAACCCGCGTAGCATTGGAAAATGCAGCATCAATTGCAGGTCTCCTTTTAACAACCGAATGCACCATCGTTGACAAACCTGAGAAAAAAGACAATCCAATGGGCGGAGGAATGCCTGGTGGAATGGATGGAATGATGTAAGATGGTGAGTGGGGAGTGGTGAGTAGTGAGTAGGGTGGTGAGTAGAAAGTAGTGAGTGGGATCGAAACCCGAAAAGCATCGCTTCGAATTTATACTTTAATGAAATTAAAACCTTTCTGGAGTTTTTCAGGAAGGTTTTTTTATGAATGAGTAATGAGTTATGAGTAATGAGTTTGATCCTGCTCACATTGGTGCTTTGAATTCCTTTTTGAAAATTTTGCTAACCTGATGCTCAGAACCCAGAACTCAGAACCCAGAACTCAGAACCCAGAACTCAGAACCCAGAACTCAGAACCCAGAACTCAGAACCCAGAACTCAGAACCCAGAACTCAGAACCCAGAACTCAGAACCCAGAACTCAGAACCCAGAACTCAGAACCCAGAACTCATTACCTTTGCAATCCAATGACCTCCGTCTTTTTATTCACCCCACCCTTCACCCAACTCAATACCCCTTATCCTGGTACCGTTTATTTAAAAGGCTTTTTAAATACACGCAATATTTCCTGTTATCAGGCGGATCTTGGAATTGAAGTTACAGACACCATTTTTTCAAAACAGGGTTTGATCAATTTATTTGAAGCAGTAAATACAACGGCCGAAAACATATCAGAAAATTCCTCAAGAATTATTGCTCTTAAAGAAGATTATATCAATACAATTGATCATGTAATGCATTTTTTGCGTGGGAAAAATCCTTCTTTAGCTCATGTAATTTGTTTAGGTGATTTTTTGCCTGAAGCATCGCGATTCGAACAGATTGAAGATCTCGAATGGGCTTTCGGAACCATGGGAAAACAAGACCAGGCGAAATATCTTTCAACTATGTATCTGGAAGATATTTCAGACCTTATCCGTGAATGCGTGGATCCCTTTTTTGGATTTAGCAGGTACGCAGAGAAACTTGGTAGATCGGCAAACAGTTTCGATGAACTATACGAGTTATTGCAGGGCCCAAATACCTATGTTGACGGCATTTTACTAAACATCTTAAAACAAAATTTGGACAATGTCCAAATTTCTATAGTTGGTATTTCCGTTCCTTTTCCGGGAAATTTATATTCCTCATTCCGATGCGCGCAATTCATCAAAAAACATTACCCGCATATAAAAATTATTATGGGAGGAGGATTTCCAAACACCGAATTGCGATCTCTTTCCGACCCGCGTGTTTTTGAATTTTATGATTTTATTTGTCTGGATGACGGCGAAGCACCTCTTGAAAATATAATTAAATTTTCGAAAGGGGAGATACAACTAAACGAATTAAAAAGAACATTTACCTTAATTGATGGAGTGGTTACCTATATTAATAATCCGGCAACTAAAGATTATAAACAAGGGGAGATAGGTACACCGGATTACAGTGATCTGTTTCTGGATAAATATATTTCGGCAATTGAGATCATGAATCCCATGCACAGTTTATGGAGCGATGGACGCTGGAATAAGCTTACCATGGCGCATGGATGTTATTGGGGTAAATGTACTTTCTGTGATATTTCATTGGATTATATAAAACTCTACGAACCTGTTGCAGCATCGCTTTTAGCCGATAGAGTAGAGGAACTAATTAAACAAACAGGACAATCCGGATTTCATTTCGTAGATGAAGCAGCACCACCGGCATTAATGCGTGCATTTGCCATTGAAATTATTCGACGCAACATTAAAATAAGTTGGTGGACGAATATTCGTTTCGAAAAAAGTTTTACAAAAGACCTTTGTATTTTATTAAAAGCAAGTGGATGTATTGCAGTGTCGGGAGGATTGGAAGTTGCCTCCGACAGATTATTGGAATTAATTCAGAAAGGTGTGACTGTCGCACAAGTTGCAAAGGTTAATCGCAATTTTACGGAAGCGGGAATTATGGTACATGCATATTTAATGTACGGTTTTCCCACTCAAACTACGCAGGAAACTATTGATGCACTTGAAATGGTGCGACAACTATTTTCTGCGGGAATAATGCAATCGGGGTTTTGGCATCAGTTCGCAATGACTGCCCACAGTCCTGTCGGATTAGATCCATCATTTTTCAAAGTAAAAAAAATAAATGATACTATTGGAACCTTTGCTAATAACGACATCGAATTTATAGATGATACAAGAACCGACCATGAAAAATTCAGTTTCGGATTAAAAAAATCGTTGCTTAATTACATGCATGGAATTGGGTTGGAAGATGATCTTCAAAATTGGTTTGATTTTAAAATACCGAAAACTTTAATTCCACCTAATTATATTAAAAGAGTTTTAACGGAAAAGGATTTTAAGGATATTAATCCCTCAACAAAAATTATCTGGTTGGGAAATCCGCCTGTAATGGAAAATGTATCATCAACAAAAAAACCATCCGATATTGAAATGGTCAGACTTTTGTTTGTTGATAAAACAACAGAATTCAATATTTTATTACAAAAAGATCATGGATTGTGGCTGACTAAAGTTTTGCCAAAACTTTCCGTAAATAATTCCTTAATAATGACATTAAAAGAACTACAGGAAACTTATACTACCGCTGGCCTGACTCAATTTGAACAATTCATTAACAGCAAGCCTATGGCGGGTTTGTTCGATAATGGATTATTACTCCTATAATTTTTCGAAATAATAATTTTGAGATAAACCATTTATTTCAATTCGAATCAAATAAATTCCTGGAAGTAATTCCGATGTATTTATTGAATTGCCATTTAAAAGTATTTCGTTTTTAATACAAGTTCCATCAATTGCAAAGATGGAAAAATTAATATCTGTTAAAACATCAGGATTCTTTATAAAAAGTTGATCCGTCGCCGGATTAGGATATAAAATAAACGTTTGATCTGATATATTATGTTCATCAAGCGAAGTTATTACTTCATTTTTATAGGCTACTCCTACAAATCCGTTTGCATAAACAAAGGCTCCATCATATTCCAAATTAGTAATTTTATATGGAGTAATAAGATCCTGAATCCAATCGGCACCACCATTTGTAGTTTTGTAAATAATAGTATCATTTGATACTATGAATCCATTATTTTCGGTGGTGAAAACTATTGCTTCTATATCTGTATGTCCTACATTCTCCACGAAATTCCACATATCCCCGCCATCAGAAGTTTTAAATAATAAACCATCTGCAGAAATTACAAAACCAATTTCTGTATCTACAAAACTCATATCTGTAAAGGGAAAATTGGATAAAGTATTTACCGTGATATATTCAAAATTAATTCCACCATCCTCACTTTTAATTACAACGGAATCACTTATAATAATAAATTGTGCTGGCCCGTTTGAAATTATTTTATTTGCAAGAAATCCGGGTGTAACTGGTGTATCTTCCCATGTTTCCCCTGCATCTATACTGCGAAAAGTGCCTGCAAGTCCGCTATAAAGTCCAATATTTTCATTTGCAAAACAGATGGAAGTTATTAGGCAACCACAATTATCTACAATATTCCAATCCTCACCACCATTTATAGTTCTTTGAATTTCACCCAAAGGTCCGCTGGCAAACCCTATATTTTCATTGATAAAAAATCCTGCAAATCCTGCTGCACCTGTCGGGTATGAAATATCTGTAAAAGTTTCGCCACCGTCAAAACTTTTTAAAACTGTTCCATAATCACCGAACATAAAAAGGCTATCCTTGCCAAGACATTGCAATTCAAATAGAGCGTCTTCTGTTTCGGTTTCGAGTGATAACCAGCCTGTTTGAGTGAAACTTTTGCAAAAAAGGCAGCATACTGCCAGAAAAGTTATAAGTGTTTTTTTCATTGGGGATGGATTCTTTAGTGAAGATAAAAAAAAAGAAATATCCGTTGCTTTAAGCTTGTAAATCTCCCAAAAAACGTTTCTTTTTAAGACTCCACTTATATTCTGCCTATCTTTGCACCATGCAGAAGGCTAAATACGATCTGAATAAGATACTCAATAATTTTAAAATTGATGCACTCAATGAAATGCAAATTGCAACCATTGAGGCAAATAAAAAACATGCGGATGTAGTTGTTCTCTCTGCCACAGGTTCAGGTAAAACACTTGCTTTTTTATTGCCTGTTCTTGAATTGCTGGATCAAAGTAATAAAAAAACACAAGCGATGATCATTGTTCCTACGCGTGAATTGGCTTTACAGATCGATCAGGTTTTTAAAACAATGGGCACAGGGTTTAAGATCAGTTGTTGTTACGGGGGACATAAAAGAGAAACAGAGGAAAATAATTTAATTCAACCTCCTGCCTTAATTGTTGGAACTGCAGGAAGATTGGCAGATCATATTCGAAGAGGAAATATCACAACTGATACAATTACCACTCTAGTTTTAGACGAATTTGATAAAAGTATGGAAATGGGTTTTACTGATGAAATGTCTTTTATAATTTCTTCACTACCATCCATCAATAAAAGAATATTAACTTCTGCAACACATACCCATAGCATCCCCGAATTTATCGGAATTAAAGATCCGGAATATCTTGAATTTGTGGGTGAGGAAAAAAGTGCTACAACACAATTAGCGATGCAAATTGTTTTTTCTCCGGATAAGGATAAAGCGGATACCTTATTCAAATTATTATGTTATATCGGCAACAGATCAGCAATAGTATTTTGTAATCACCGTGAATCAGTAGAACGCACGAGTGAATTATTAACTCAAAAAGGAATATATAATGTTTTTTATCACGGTGCAATGGAACAGCAGGAGAGGGATAGTGCATTAATTAAATTCCGAAATGGAACTTTTGATGTTTTAGTAACCACAGATCTTGCAAGTCGCGGATTGGATATTCCGAATATTCGTTATATCATCCATTATCATTTACCCCACACCGAAGACATGTTCATTCACCGCAACGGGAGAACAGCGCGCATGGATGCCAGCGGAACAATTATATTAATTTTATCAGAGGAAGAAAAATTACCGGAATACGTTAAACATGTTGACGAAGAAATTCAATTACCCGAAACAGAAATTCTTCCCGACAAACCAAAATGGTCAACATTATATATTTCAGTCGGCAAAAAAGATAAAGTAAATAAAATAGATATAGTTGGCTATCTCACCAAACGCGGCGATCTTAAAATGGAAGATATCGGATTAATAGAAGTAAAAGATTTCTTCAGTTTCGTTGCAGTGCGTAAAACAAAAATTAATCAGGCCTTGCATCTTTTAAAAGAACACCGGCTTAAGAATAAAAAGGTGAAGGTGGAAGTGGCGAAGTGAGCTGGGGCAGTGGGCAGTTTTCAGTTGGCAGTGGCAGTAGGCAGTTTGTAACATTGGAGATTATTTCTTCGAATTGAAATTTTTTTTTTATTCGAACGAAAACTTAAGCTCTCATTGGGGCAGGGAATAGTCAACAGTCAACAGTGGGCAGTGGGCAGTTTGTAAAATTGGAGATTATTTCTTCGAATTGAAAATTTTTTTTTATTCGAACGAAAACTTAAACTCCCCTTTGGGGCATGGTATAGTAAACAGTCAACAGTGGGCAGTGGGCAGCTTGTAACATTGGAGATTATTTCTTCGAATTGAAAATTTATTTTTATTCGAACGAAAACTTAAACTCCCCTTTGGGGCATGGTATAGTAAACAGTCAACAGTGGGCAGTTTGTAACATTGGAGATTTTAGGTTCGAAATAAAATTTCATTGTAAGAAAAACTAAACTCCCCTTTGGGTTGGGGGCCTGTCGCAGTCGCAGTCGCAGTCGCAGTCGCAGTCGCAGTCGCAGTCGCAGTCGCAGTCGCAGTCGCAGTATTATTAAATGTTAATTTGAAAAAAGTTCAGTCTTAATATAAATATCTTGCAGATCTAAAATGTTTCATTCAAAGTAATCGTCGGCTGTTCCATTTGCTAATTAGCCGAAGGCCTCCACATTTGCTAATTAATAATACTTCGGCCGTTCCCGTCGCAAGAAGTATAGGCATTGGTACATTAATTTGAATGTTCATCGGTACATTGGTACATTTAGACCGTAGGTCCGGCTGTTCATCGGTACATTGGTACATTTATACCGCAGGTCCGGCTGTTCATCGGTACATTGGTACATTTAGACCGTAGGTCCGGCTGTTAATCGGTACATTGGTACATTTAGACCGTAGGTCCGGCTGTTAATCGGTTCATTGGTACATTTAGACCGCAGGTCCGGCTGTTCATCGGTACATTGGTACATTTAGACCGCAGGTCCGGCTGTTCATCGGTACATTGGTACATTTAGACCGCAGGTCCGGCTGTTAATTGGTACATCAATAAGTTATCGCAAAGTTTCAACATACAACTCCTCCACCTTCTTCCTCGCCCAAGGCGTTTTTCTTAAAAAAGTTAAACTTGATTTTATACTCGGATTATCGTTAAAACAATTGATCCTAATTATCATTCCAAGATCTTCCCATCCATATTCTTTCACAAGAAATTCTAAAATATATTGTAATGTTTTTCCATGTAAAGGATCTTTGTTTATTTCTGTCATTATTTAGATTATAATTTCACAAATTTAAAAGTTTCCCTCTTAATTCCGCTGTTAAATGTAATAAAATAAATGCCCGCAGCAAGATCAGCGACGGAAATTTCATCTTCCGAAATTGCAGCATCCATAGTGGTTTCAAAGTTTTTTACTACTACGCCATTTATATCAATTACACGCACATTAATGTTTGCATCCGGCTTGTAATTTAAAGTGTAATGCAACAAATCATTCACCGGGTTGGGAAATATTTGTGCTGAAAATCCATTCGAAGGCGCCTCTAATTTTGCTCCGCTTATATCACCGCTTGCAATAATTTCTATTTCGGCAATTGCTCCAATTTCGTTACCATAAAATGTCCCACTTATATCTTTTAATTTAACGCGAACACTTTGTGCTATCACATCGGCAAAAGTTGCATGTTTTCCATTTACCGGAACATTATTAATATTTTTTGATATGATAGGAATTAATCCATTGGCATCAGAATATAAAGTAACAGTAGTTTTATTTAATGCGATGGTGGAATTACCTTCCCCACCAGAAGGAACGTTATATAAAACAATAGTGCGTATAGTAATTGGAACCGGAAATTTTAATAATACCCATTGATTATCACTGGTTCCAATTGCTGAATTCCACACTTGCCAGTCTTCGCCTTTTTGCACTCTTCTGTCAATTACATGTTTATTTAATGCAGCATCTCTGGTACTCGAAACTTCTACAGTTGCACCGGGAGCAAGGTTAGTAAATTCGGAAGCTTCACGAGTTGCGGGAACAGGTATCATACTGTGGCCGCTATGACATCCCACACATGTTGCTTTTGCACCTTCTCTGCTGAAATTCATTCCCGCAACATGTGCAACTCCATTATCAAAAGGTTCTCCTGCCATCGGAACATTATAACCTAATGGATTACTGCTCCTTAATTGTTCAAATAATGGAACATTTGCTGGTGCATTTGGTTCGGAAACAAATCCATCCGGTTTTATGGTTTTTTCATTTAATAAAATAGGCCAATCCAATGTTGGAAATGATCCAGGACTAGTGCGCTGATGATCAATAAAAAAACGAATTGTTTTTGCAGATCCAATTGCCGGTGCACTCGCGATATCTACATCTATCTGATCGTTATAATAAACATTAAAACATTCGAAAGTAAATACACCATCACCATTAAATGGTCCTGCAGCTGTCGGTGGTAATAACGAGGGAAACGTAAATACCGAATCTGAAATAATAGGAGGGAGTGGTCTTGCTTTAACTGCTTTTATTCTCAATTCCGTTGTTAAAGGATTGTCGTAGATCAAAGTTTTACCTGAACCATCTGCATTCATAACATATAAACCATATTGCTGATTGTAGTCGGCACACCAACTGAACATAATTCTTCCGTCAGGTAAAACATCAGGTTCGCCTGCATATTCACTGTTGTAAATTCCATATGAAGTGGGATCAGTTTCATGCGCATAATTATCAACGGAAATATCTGTTATGCCGAATAATTGTTCGTAAACACCGGGACCTCTTTCGTATTTTCTCAAACCTCCAAAACCCGCAGCTTCAGTCATGTTAAACATTGGAAAAAAATTGGTTATTAAATCTCCTGAGGGTGTAAATGCACAGCCATAAATATGATTTGCAACATCACTTTGTATTCCTCCTGCAAACATTTTAATATCAGATCCGTCGGGATTTATTGTTGCTGCGTGCCAGGCATTTCTCCACATCATATCCGCTCCGCCAACCATAATATTTCTATCTGATGATAATCCTGATTTAAATAAAAATCCATCTCCATCAGCAACTGTAGTCATTTCATCATAAGGGAATCGATGATTTCTCCACCAACGCGAATAAACTATACGTCCGGTTTGCGGATCCACAACGGGTCTGTCGGCACCATTGCGTTCACTTGTGATGCGATGTAAATTGGAGCCATCCGCATTTACAACAAATAAATTGGTAGTTCTTACGCCACTATATTGCGCAAAAGAAGGATATCGTGTAGAAGAAAATACAATTCTTCCATCAGGCAAATAACATGGATCCGTATCGTCATATCCCATAAGTCCACTTGCAGCATCTCCAAACTGAGAATAATCCAAAACCATATCGCTAAAGGTCAATTGCGTTAATCCTGATCCATCTTTATTAATGGTATATAATCTCCATGCATTGGGATTGGAATTCGGAGCAGTATCATATTCCTCTCCAACCGGAGCAGCAGGTAAACCTGCAAATACGATCTTATTTCCCGCATAATTTACTTCAGGAGCGCTTACATCTATCAAATACAGTGATGCAGCTGTAGGATTACTGCCATCTATTAAAGTAACCAATGCGCCATTTGCCTTATACATCAATAATTTGCCCGGCGAACACACTCTGAAACGCGAATGTGGCCCAACTCCGGGCATGTCGTTTGCTTCATCCCAATAAATACTTCCGTTTTCGGGAATTTGTCGCGATACAAAAACAACGGAATAAGGGACAGGGCTTGGTATCAAAGGGGAAGCAGCCAAAAACGGAGAGGTAAAACTTAAATTTTCCAACCCGGAACCGCTAACATCCTTTTTATAAATTGAGCCAACAAATAGGAGGAGTGTCAATAAAATGCCTGTGGAAAGAAATAACAGATTGGTTTTACGGGGAAGAACTAAAGAGTAGATATTTTTAGGCATATCCGGAAAGTTTAGGGTGACTGAAACAAGAATAAAATTAACATAACCAGGGAAAAAAAGGTAATTTCTGTAATTTTTTATGAACCTGTATTTTAATTGTGCTAAAAATACCCTGTGTTGAATGAAATTCGTTTCTTAAAAATACTTATTAATATCTTTACTAAAAATAAGAATACAAATAATGAAAATAATAATTACCGGTTTTTTATGCTCCTTTGTTTTCCTTTTATCTGCTCAAACATATACTGAAAAGTTAGAGGAGCACAGAGAAAAATATATCAGTGATTTTTTGACGGATGAACATTCTCCGCTTACTAAAAAAGACATTAAACATTTGGATTTTTATGCTATCGATTCAACATATGCCGTAACTGGAATGATCACCCTTACCCCGGATGCAATTCCTTTCGACATGGCAACATCCCTCGGTATTATTAAAAGATATGTTCAATATGGAACAATTACTTTTCAGTTACACGACTCCACGTTCACCCTGAGTATTTATCAAAGTATGAAATTGCGTGAGCAGGAGGAATACAAAGATTATTTATTTGTTCCCTTCAACGATAATACAAATTATACCGAAACTTATGGCGGAGGCAGATATATGGATTTCAGGATGGGCGAAATAGTTGAAGGTAAATTACTAGTTGATTTTAATAAAGCCTATAATCCATATTGTGCTTACTCAGGAGGATATGCCTGTCCTGTTCCTCCTGCAGAAAACAAACTGAATACGAATATTAAAGCAGGAGAAAAGCAGTATAAAAAGAAATAAAAACAACTAACATTTTATTAGATGCAAAAACAATATCGCACAAACGGAGCTGCCGGTGCATTTATGGATATTTATGAAAATGTATTGGAAGAATTAAAATATATTATTTCCGATATAAGCACTGATGAATTAAAACATATAGCGGATCCACTTACAAAGGATGTAAATTGCAGGTCGATACAAACTGTACTTTCGCATGTGGTAAAAGCAGGCCATAATTATGTAATTGCCATCAGAAATAATTTGGGGGAGGAGAATACATTTCATGAAATAATATTGTTGGACAACATTCCGGAATATATTTCTGCGATGGACGAATTGATTCGAATCACTGAGAAATTATTTAATGATTTTCCCAACATACAATTGGAGGTTTTTAATAATGATGATAAAATAGTTTCCCGTTGGGGACAACAATACGATCCCGAACAATTATTGGAACATGCGATTGTACACGTAATGCGTCACCAGCGCCAGATAGAGCGATTTTTGCAGGGTATGAGACTACATTTTAATTTTTAGTGAATTTATTTCCTTCCCTATTGTTATTGGTGAAAATTAACTTATGAAAGTAGAAATTTGGAGTGATGTAATGTGTCCCTTTTGTTATATTGGTAAACGTAAATTTGAACTTGCGCTGGAAAAATTTCCTCAACGCGATACTGTAGAAATTACCTGGAAAAGTTTTCAGCTTAACCCCGATATGATAACAGATCCTGATAAAAACATCAACCAATATTTGGCAGAAGTTAAAGGTTGGAGCGTGAAACAAGCGGAAGATGCCAATAATTATGTAACGGATATTGCTAAAAAAGTAGGGTTGACCTATAATATGGATAAGTCTATTGTCGCAAATTCTTTTGATGCACATCGTTTATCTCATTTGGCGAAAAAATATAATAAACAGGATGCATTGGAAGAACGTTTATTTCTAGCCTATTTTACCGAAGGTAAAAATACAGCTGATCATGATACATTGATTGCGATAGGAGTAGAGATAGGATTGGAGGAAAATGAAATTAAATCCATGTTGGAAAGTAACGAATTTTCTGCCCAGGTGAACAGAGATATACTCGAAGCGCAAATGGTGGGCGCACGCGGAGTGCCATTTTTTGTTTTCGACAGAAAATATGCTGTTTCCGGTGCGCAGGATCCTGCAGCTTTTGAACAGGTTTTAAATACAATTTGGGAGGAACAAACAAAACTGACCCCCATTACATTAAATGAGAATGCAGGTGATGTTTGTGGTCCCGATGGTTGCGATTAATTATATTGTCACTGTTTAATTAATTTAGAAAAAGTAATATTTCCATCAATTCCCTTGATTTTAACAATGTACATCCCGGGCGCATAATTTTTAATATCAAATTGCGTATTTTGTTGGATATTATTTGATTTTAAAAGGATCTTACCATCAGTATTCCAAATTTCCATTTCTTGAACAACAGTATTAGCGGAAATTGTAAATTTAGAAGTTACCGGATTTGGGGAAATAGTTACGTCCATTTCTGATATTTCTTCTTCCACATTAATTATCACATCATTTGGAACAATTCGGGTAATGAAATAATCGTCGTTGGGAGAAATTCCTTCAGCATGGCCGAGAACCACTATTTTCCCATCCGGTTGTAACATCATTTTTGTACCTACAATTTCTTCACTTATTAGTGCATCAGGTATTGATATTTCGAAAACACCAGGAGTTGCACCGCTTGTAAATGATTCATCCAAACTTCCATTTGTTAATAGTTTAACGAGATAGGTATTTATTGTTGCATCTGCATCAGGATGGGTAACAAATCCAATTATTGGTTGATTGGACGCATCAACCTCTAAGCCAAAGATTGTATAGAAGGTTCCCTCTTCCAGATAAACATAACCTTGATCTCCAAATTCCGTTTCAATAACACCCTGGTCATTTATTTTTATTACTATCAATTTATCGGGGGTTGACGAAATCCATCCTGCGGCATAAATAGAACCGTCGGGAGCTTGTTTAATAGCTTGAAAAGAAAGCCCTGTGTTTTCTAACAACGGTGTAGGATAAAAACTTCCATCAGTTCCAAAACTTTCATCCAGAGTTCCATCCGAATTTAAACAAGTAATAAAGGCATTTACTTCGCTACCCAAATAAGTTACATTTCCTGCAACCACAATTCGTCCGTCAGCAAGCGAAGTCATACATTCGGCGATAGTGAATTGTGCTAAATTATAGGTTCTATATCCAAAATCTGTATCGTAAAGGCCATCTGCATTAAATTTTGCAATTCCAAAACCCAGGTCATAATCATGATCATATCCTGACAAGTAATAATTATCACTATTATCTTTACAGGTGGCGCTAATCAGAATACTTTGTGCCGCAGTTGCTATTAAAATTCCATCAGTACCATAATCAGTATTTATTGTTCCGGTTCCGGTAATGTTCTCTAAAAAGGGACTGAAAAATTCTTCATCAGGATATTTTTGTCCTGCAACCATATACCCATCTCCATGTGTGTAAATATCCATTGCTGCGGATGACGATTCTATAAAAAATTCGCCAACTCCTTCCTCTCCAAAACTCATATCATGTGTTCCGTTATTATTCAAACGATGAATATTAAAACCCGTAGGATTAAATTCATTAATAAAAAGTATTTTATCTGTACTAATTTCATAAGTAAGGCCCGATGGCGTTTCAATTTGATTACTACCAGAATAGAAATCGGGACCTGTTACAAATCCGTTACCGTTAAATCCTGGGTCATAAATTTGTGCTGACAATACTGAAGTGTACAGTAGTGATATGATCAAGTAATTTTTCATTATTATTATTTCCAGCAAAAATGCAAGTGGAATGGGCAACTACATATACCACAATTTGGGGAGGATGATTATATTTGTATGATCATACTGACAGTCCAGAAGCATTTTCCACTATGAAAAAAACGCTATTCACTTCCTTTTTTTTGTTATTTATAATCACCGGCCTAAATGCCCAGGTGGACTTTACCGATTCTAATTTGCCTATCGTTGTGATAAATACCTTCGGGCAAGATATCATAGATGAAGAAAAGATCACTTGTGAAATGGGTATCATAAATAATGGTCCAGGTATGCGCAATTATCTCACCGATCCATACAATGATTATTTTGGAGATATAGGCATAGAATTACGCGGATCAACTTCTCAACAATATCCCAAAAAATCGTATGGTGTTGAAACCCGAGATTCGTTGGGATTTAAATTAAATACATCTATATTAGGAATGCCCAGTGAAAATGATTGGATATTATATGGTGCATATCCGGATAAATCGCTTATGCGCAATGAGATCACCTTTAGTATTTTTTCCAGAATGCAACCATGGTCGCCGCGATATGTTTATTGCGAATTGATGTTAAATGGTTCTTACAGAGGTGTATATACTTTTATAGAACGCATAAAAAGAGATGATAATAGGATCGCTATTGCCACTTTGGATTCTGATGACATTGCCGGTGATTCACTTACGGGAGGATATATTTTTAAAATAGATAAATTAACAGGAAGCAGTGTTACAACCTGGACTTCACCCTATCAGGATAAATTACTTTATTTATATCATGACCCGGAGGATATTGAATTAACTATTGAACAATCGGATTATATTAAAAATTATGTAACAGCATTTGAAAATGCAGTATATGGTCCCGATTTTTCTGACCCTGAGATTGGATTCAGAAAATATATTGATATGTCAACCTTTGTTGATTTTTTTCTCATGCAGGAATTAGGTCGAACTGTTGATGGATATCGTTCAAGCAGTTTTATGTATAAGGATAAGGACAGCAATGGGGGAAAATTAAAGTGCGGACCCATGTGGGATTTTAATCTTTCTTATGGAAATGCCGATTATTGTGACGCATTTGATACCACCGGATGGCAATATAATTTCGCAACGGTGTGTCCCGATTTCCCTACAGAACCTCCACATTGGTGGCCGGTACTGTTGGAAGATATTGGATACAGGCGACTTGTAAAATGCAGATGGGTTGCATTGCGGAGTTCTATACTACATACAGATTCCATAAATGCTTGGATAGATTCCGTAGCTGCATATCTTGACGAATCGCAAGACCGAAATTTTGAAAAGTGGGATATTTTGGGAACCTATGTCAACTGGAATTATTTTGTAGGTGATACTTATGCAGAAGAAATAGAATATTTAAAGGGTTGGTTCAAGGCGCGCTCTGAATGGTTGGATAACAACCTGCCAAATATAGTTGGCGATTGTGGTATTAAACCATATGATTTTGAGGAACCTGCGGTTGGTGTTGATGAAATGGAGATATCGCAAATACTTGTTTTTCCAAACCCCTTTAATACTTCCGCTACTTTCGAACTCAGCACCTTGTCCTCAGAGAACAGGGTTTTATTGATCTATACTGTTATTGGTGATCTTGTAAAACAGATCAATGTGCCTGCTAATGTAAGTTCTATAACCGTTACTGCTGAAAATTTGTCGACCGGTGTTTATCTTTTCCGTTTGGTTGATAATACAGATACTCTTACTACAGGGGCTTTTGAGATAAATTAGCAGATTGCAATTTTTATTATCGCCTTAGATTTTTTACATAAAAAAAGCAGAGTTTGTCTCAGAATGAGACTCCCTCTGCTATCCCCATGAAAACACGAAGCAATGATAACGAGTATATTTGAGATTCCCAAATTTTTTTATAAATTTTATTTGCACAATTTGCAAGTTCGTGACAGGCCTAAGTGAGTCTGAAGAAAGTTGTTATAAAAGGATGGAATATTAACTTTGGAAGTATTGGCTGAATATTAAATAAACTTGGATGCTGTGCGTAAAATGTGGATTTCTTAAAACCCTATTTAAAGATTTACGTATAATTGCAGGATAAAATTAATAACTATGGCAAAAGGTAAAAACACGGTTAAGGAAACAAAGAAAAAACCTGAGAAAACGAAAAAAGAAAAAAGAGCTGAAAAAATAGCTAAAAAAGCAAAATAGTTTTTCAGGTAAAAAAGAAAGCCTGCAATATCCATTATTGCGGGCTTTGTTATTTTATTGACCACAGAAGAGTTTGAAATGTTTCCCGCAGAGGACGCAGAGGGGCAGAGTTAGCAGAGTTTGTAGGGTGTGTTATTTTTTTGTTGCACAAAAAAAATACGATGTGTATTTTAAAAAAGGTGATTAAAAAATAATAATCATTAATTAATTTAGGTATCTTGAATTTTTATCCGCTAAGGATAAAATATTTTCAGCAAAAAAATAAATTCAATAAATTCTATCACAGCATTTTATCCCTTTAGGGATAAAATATTTCCTCTGGGTTCTCTGCCCCTCTGCGTCCTCTGTGGGAAATTTTTTTCACATCGTGCGAATATTTTTTTTTTTCACAACCTACGAGAAACTTTTTTCACATCCTGCGGGGATAAAAAAAGCCGAAAATGTTTTGCATTTCCGGCTGTGTATTTATTTCTGCGTGAAATTAATTCGCGAACCTGCGGGCACCTGAATTATTAGCACTGCGATTTCCATTTCTGGTTGGACTGGAAGTTCTTCTTCCCGCCGCATTTGCATTGCGATTAAAATTGCGCGCAAATGGTTTCTTTTCACCATCAAAGGTTACAGGATCGTTGCTGTTCATCACGAAAGGATGTTTTTCAACAATAGGAATAATTTTACCAGTTAATTTCTGAATATCGCGTAAGTATTCTTTTTCTTCCATATCGCAAAAAGAAATTGCTATTCCGCTTGCCCCGGCTCTGCCTGTGCGGCCGATACGGTGAACATAGGTTTCTGCAATATTTGATATTTCGAAATTAATTACGTGTGTTAATTCATCCACATCAATTCCCCTTGCTGCAATATCTGTTGCAACCAATACTCTGGTGCGTTTGGATTTAAAATTCGACAAAGCATTTTGTCTTGCATTCTGCGATTTATTTCCGTGAATTGCTTCTGCTTTTATACCTGCTTTAATTAAGTCTTTACAAACCTTATCAGCTCCATGTTTGGTGCGGGTAAATACCAATGCAGTTACTATTTCATCATCTTTCAATAAATGTAATAATAAATTCTTTTTATTTGTTCTGTTCACAAAATAAACTGATTGGTCGATAATTTCCACGGTAGAAGAAACAGGAGTTACTGCAACTTTTACGGGATTAACCAATAATGAATTTGCAAGTGCTGCAATTTCTCCGGGCATAGTTGCAGAAAAGAATAACGTTTGTTTCTTAACCGGCAATTTTGCCACCACTTTTTTAACATCGTGAATAAATCCCATGTCCAACATTCTGTCGGCTTCATCCAAAACAAATATTTGTATGGAATTTAATCTGATAAATCCCTGATTCATAAGATCCAACAATCTACCGGGAGTTGCGATCAAAATATCAACACCTCTTTTTAATTGTTGTGTTTGAGAAAATTGTGATACACCACCAAATATAGCAGTGTGGTGTAATCCGGTGTATTTACCATAAGCCGCAAAACTTTCTCCGATCTGTATCGCTAATTCTCGGGTTGGAGTGAGGATGAGTGATTTAATGGTTCTTTGTGTATTGCCCTCTTTTTTTTGTTCGTGCAATAATTGCAAAATTGGAATAGCAAAGGCCGCTGTTTTTCCGGTTCCTGTCTGGGCGCAACCCAACAGATCTTGTTTTTGTAATACCACAGGAATAGCTTGTTCCTGAATTGGCGTAGGACGGATATAACCCTCCTGTTTCAGAGCCTTAGTTATAGGCTCAATGAGTTGTAAATTGTCAAAAGACATTATTAAAATGTTTATTTTTTATAAGGCGGGAAAAAGTTACAGATACAAATTCGGCGGTTGCCTTTGATGTAGTGTTCTTCTCTAATTGTTTTAACTCCTTATCTGTTAATTATAGCGCTTTTTCTCTAGTGATCTTCTAAATTTTTCATCTGAACACAACCTGAAAACAATCCACTGAAAAAGCAATCTGGTGCAAAGATACGAATAAATCGGGACATTTACAACTTCTGCCTGAAAGCCAACATAGATGAGGGTTTTAAAGGAGAGAGGAGAGAGGAGTGAGGAGAAAGGAGTTTAAATTTCTTGCGAAATTTTGCAAGGCCACTATTTGTGTTTCCTACTTCTTATTTCCTATTTCCTACTTCCTACTTCCAGCGTCTTATTTCCTCTTTCCAAAAAGCATAGCACAATATCGAATAAAGAACAAAGAATAAAGAACAACAAACAATCCACGCCCGGGTGATTTTCCTCCGTATTGAACTCAGAACTCAGAACACAGAACTCAGAACACAGAACTGAAACATGTAGTGATCGACGCAGGAGATCTACTACATGTCAGAACACAGAAAAAATAATATCGAATAAAGAACAAGGAATAAATAACATTAAACAGATCGACCACCTGGAAGATTTTCCTCCGTATTGAACCCAGAACTCAGAACTGAAACATATAGTGATCGACGCAGGAGATCTACTACATGTCAGAACTCAGAAAAAATAATATCGAATAAAGAACAAGGAATAAAGAACATTAAACAGATCGACCACCTGGAAGATTTTCCTCCGTATTGAACGCAGAACTCAGAACTGAAACATGTAGTGATCGACGCAGGAGATCTACTACATGTCAGAACTCAGAACCATAATATCGAATAAAGAACAAGGAATAAAGAACAACAAACAATCCACGCCCAGGTGATTTTCCTCCGTATTGAACTCAGAACTCAGAACTCAGAACTCAGAACTCAGAACACAGAACTGAACAATTTAGACGCCTAAAACCAACTTCAACCTTCCATAACCACTTTTACTCACCGGAACCTTTGCTCCGTTTTTTAGAATGGCTATGTGACTATCTTTTTCGTATATTTCGAGACGGGTTATTTGTTGAACATCTACAATATAACTTCGGTGGCAGCGAACGAATTGATTTTTGTCGAGAGCATTTTCGAAAAAAATCATTGTTTTATGTTTCATGAATCTTCCTTCTGCAGTGTGTACAAAAACATAATCTTCTGCAGCTTCGAGATAAATGATCTCATTAAAAGGAATGATCTTTATTTTATTGTTTAATTTGATCACAACACGTTGAGGCTGATTATCTGCTTCTGCGAGTGTGTCTGCAAGTGCTGCAGTCTTTTCTTCGGCGTTGGGTTTTGTATCTCTCCAACGATTGAGAGCTTTGTCGAAACGTTCTTTATTAAATGGTTTTAATAAATAATCGATCGCATTTATTTCAAAAGCTTTAATTGCATACTCATCAAAGGCGGTTGTGAAAATTACGGATGGTTTTTCTTCCAACAATTCCAACATTTCGAAACCGTTTATTTTGGGCATTTGTATATCCAAAAAAAGCAGGTCGGGCTTGTGAGTGGATATTGCTTTTACTCCATCGAAACCATCACCACATTCAGCAACTATTTCTATATCAGGATAATTTTGAAGGTATTCTCTTACCAGGCTGCGAGCTAATGGCTCATCGTCAATAATAATAACTTTGATCATACAGGTTGCGGAATTTTTAATGTGGTGGTAAATATATTGTTTTCAGAAGAAGTATGCAGCAGATCATTGCGTGAAAATAAAAGGTATAGTCGCCGTTGTACTGCATTTAAACCGAATCCGGTTCCTTTTTTTGGATGATTGCTTGTAGCATCAAACGGATTTTTAATGGTGACGATCAGATCGTTGTTTAATTTAATTGCATGTATGGTAATGGTAACTTCTTCAAGCGTATCGTACAATCCGAATTTAATTGCATTCTCGAGTACAGGTTGCAATAAAAGGGAGGGTATTTTAAGATTCACACAATTTTCATCAAATTTAATTTCTGTTTTTAACCGATGTCCGAAACGCACCTTTTCAATTTCAAAATATAAATTCAAGTGATTTAATTCCTCTTGAAGTGGAATTAATTGGGCATTATCTTTTCTTATTGTACCTCTTAAAAAATCGGATAATTGTTGCACCATCTTTCTCGCTTCCTCCGGTTTGGAACCGGCAAGAGCACTGATGGAATTAAGACTATTAAATAAAAAATGAGGCTGCAACTGACTTCGCAGGTCGTATAATTCAGCTTCTTTTGTCAGTTTCTCCGCTTCGTGTTTGCGCATTACATTTTCTTTCTGAGCTTCCAGTGTGGTAATTAAAATATTTACCATGCTTGTGCATGCCGACAATAAAAATGCAATTCCAATGCGCACAGGGTTGGAGCGATTTATAAAATTAATATAATCATCGTTATTGCTGTAAATGGATCGTAAAATAAAACTACTGGTAAAGGTTACAATAACAGCCATTAATCCGCCGGTTAATATAATATAGGGAGCCTTATCTTTTTTGGGCAAATAAAATTGCATGATATAAAGCTGTGAAAAACATATTAGTGCCAGCGTTACATTAAATATTAAACTATCTACTATAGAAATGATCCAGTTAAATTCCATCCAATAAATAAATCCAGCATGGAACCCGATCCATACCAACCAGCTCAAAAGAAAAGGCCACAAAAATTTTCCGGAAGAAATTAAATTACTGGCCATGTGTTAATTCATCTGAATTTATTTTGTTGAATCCTTTATTCACCACCAAGATCTTTATTTAAGGCATTAAAAAATAATCTTTGTGAAACCTTTGTGCCTTAGAATCTTAGTGGCAATTTTTATATAATTATTTCAATAACTCTTGATCTCTATCCCCCCAAAAACAGAAGTGCCCTTTAATAAAAGTACTTTATTTGTATCAACGCTCACATTGTGAGTCGGTCTGTTATCTTCCACTCCACCAAATATATTTACAAACTCTGTTTTAAGATCCCAGTGCGGAGGAATTATAAGAGTGCATCCACCAAATATCTGAGTAAGTTCTAATTTCACACTACCCTCAAAATCCGATTGCATTAAATTTAATTCCGTTCCTCCAAAAATACTTGTGGCATCACCACCTTTAAATTGTTTGGAAATTACATTTTTATTCACCCCTCCAAAAATGGAAACCACATCAATATAATCATCGGCAAGTGCGTTGTCGGAGGCTAATCCTCTTTCGATGGTTTCTCTTGAATTCCGGATATTTCTAGCCTTGCGAGAATGGAATTTTGGAACGAAAAGGAAATAAGCCCCAAGTAAAATAAATGCCAAGGGTCCATAATAAAGGCGGAGATTGTAATTCGGGAAAAACTCATCTAATTTAAAGTATACCCCAATACCAATAAGGATCAACCAGCTAAATCCTGCGAAATTACTCCTTTCGCCAACAAAGATGCCAATGAGAATAAGTATCAATTCCCATCCGAAAAAATCAAAATTCAGGTAAATATTGCCATTCCTGTCGAGAAAATAGATGATACCTGCTGCAACCAAAGCTAAACCGGTAAAATAAAAGCGTTTTGGTCTTACACTCTCGGGATTAGGTTGTGGTGCGTTGGGATCGTTAATAATATTCATTTTCACTTATTTTAAACAAATGTATTCCGAATATGCAGGTTAAAGAACAATACATACGCGAATTAACCCGTTTTTTCGATGAACAAAGGCTTTTGAACGATGAAAAAGCTTTAATTCATCCAAGAATTATAAATATCTTTGACCTCAATTATGAAGCTCTTAAAGAAACTGTTTATTGTGGGTTTAATTTTGGCACCTGCTCTTGTAATAATTTCCTGTAATAATAAGGAGCCTGAGGCTCCGGTTAAACACGATACTCAACCTAAATTTGAAAAGGAAGGGGAACTTCTTTTCTTAAAACCCGACGGTTCATCCATAGTGAAGGTAAATATCGAAATTGCCGATAATGATGCTGAACGTCAAATGGGATTAATGAATCGCTCATTTATGAATAACAGTCAGGCGATGTTATTTATCTTTGATGTAGAAGAACCACAGGCCTTTTGGATGAAGAATACTATAATTCCACTCGATATTATTTATGTGAACTCCAATAAGGAAATAGTTTCCATTGCTGCGAATACAGAGCCCTATTCCGAAAAATCGTTGCCATCAGGCAGACCCGCAATTTATGTTGTGGAAGTTAATGGTGGTTTTTGCGATCAATATGGAATTGCCGCCGGCAGTAAAATTTCGTTTACACGTAATCCCTAAACAGGGAACGCTTTTTGCTTGTTGAGGGTTTAACTTCAAAATGAAGGTGAAACTATTCAGTTGTTTGCTAATTCTATTTCTAGGTCTTCAATTAAAGGCTCAGAATTATAGTATTAAATCATTTAACGAGGTTGATTCATTTTTAAATAACACAAACGACACTTTATATATCATTAATTTTTGGGCAACCTGGTGTAAACCCTGCATTGAGGAATTGCCAAATTTTGAAAAAGTAAATGCTCTTAGTTCAGAAAGAAATGTTAAAGTGATTCTGGTTTCTCTTGATTCTGAGACAAATCGCAAAAGAAGTCTTGAACCCTTTCTCGAACGCAATAAATTAACCAGTGAAATTTGGGTTATGCCCGATAAAAAACCCATTGACTGGATAGATAAAATAAATCCCACATGGCAAGGCAGTATTCCTGCAACTTATTTCTTTAATAATGTTAAAGATATTCATGTATTTAATGAACATCCATTTACTTATGAAGAACTGATGACAAAAATTAATTCTTTTTAACAATAATTAAAATATCAATATTATAAATTTGCAATTATGAATATATTATTTTCAGCAATTCTGACCTTAGGTCTGCTAAACAATGATCCTGCAACAACTCCTGCTCCTGTTGGTTATGCAGTTGGTGATGTGGTTAATAATTTTTCGTTGATGAATGTCGACGGGAAAAATGTTTCCTTAAACGATTATATAGATAAGGAAGGTGTAATTGTTGTATTTACATGCAATCATTGTCCTTATGCAAAAGCATATGAAACAAGAATTATGGAATTGGATGCAAAATATGCCGGATTAAACTATCCGGTAATTGCGATCAATCCTAATGATCCAATAAAAGAACCTGATGATTCTCCCGAAAATATGAAAAAAAGAGCGGAAGAAAAAAATTATTCTTTTCCCTATTTATTTGACGCAACTCAACAAGTTGCAAAAGATTTTGGTGCCACAAGAACTCCTCACGTATTTTTATTACAAAAAGTAAACGGCCAATTTAAAGTTGCCTACATCGGTGCAATCGACGACAATACCGACGACGCCTCAAAAGCAGAAAATAAATTTGTTGAAGACGCGATTGCCTCACTCAAAAAAGGGGAGCAACCAGTAGTGAGTTTTACGAAGGCGATAGGCTGCACTATCAAATGGAAGTAGGACATAGGACATAGGATATAGGATATAGGACTGGACATAGGACAATGAAGAATTGACATAGGACTTAGCTTAAGGGTGGGATAGAGGTTTGATTTTCTATTTATATGAATTGTTGAGGATGTAAATTTTCGTTTTATGTTCCGGTATTTATTTTTTGTTTGAAGCGGAATATCTTTCCTTGTAGAATATGGAGTTTATTTAGAAAAGTGGAAGTAGGAAATAGGACACAGGACACGGGACTTGACATAGGACAATGAAGAATTGACATAGGACTTAGCTTAAGGGTGGGATAGAGGTTTGAATTTCTATTTATATGAATAGTTGAGGATGTAAATTTTCGTTTTATGTTCCGGTATTTATTTTTTGTTTGAAACGGAATTTTTTTCTTTGGAGAATATGGAGTTTATTTGGATAAGTGGAAGTAGGAAATAGGAAGTAGGAAATAGGACACAGGACACGAGACTTGACATAGGACAATGAAGAATTGACATAGGACTTAGGTTAAGGGTGGGATAGAGGTTTGATTTTCTATTTATATGAATTGTTGAGGATGTAAATTTTCGTTTTATGTTCCGGTATTTATTTTTTGTTTGAAGCGGAATATCTTTCTTTGTAGAATATGGAGTTTATTTAGGATTGGGGATAAATTTTCTTCTGAAATGTATCCAAGTTCTTTGGCTAAAATTAAATGTGTTTCCAATTCATATGATGATCCTTTTGCAATAGCGAGAAAATAATTAAAATCTTTATCAGTATCTCTACCGCATCCTTCAGCTATATTAGCCGGAATTGATATTGCAGACCGTCTTATTTGATCTGTTAATCCATAAATTTCTTCCTTAGGAAAATCCTTGGTCAGTTGATAAACCATTTTAGTTAGTTCAATCCCATCTTTCCAAATCTCTAATTCTCTATAATTATGATTCATATTTTTATTCTGCTATTAAATAAATACCTGAATAAATCTCATTTTATTCAAGATAAAAAATTTAGTATTAGCAAAATTAAAATTGTGTAATAATCTCATCCTTATATTAGTCGACTATATCCGAATATAATCGGTTATAACCGCTTAAGGTATTTTTTTTATATATTAAATGATTTTAATTTGTAGGTAGATCAATTTTAAAGTCTAGTATCCATATCAAAAGTCCTTTCTCAAGTCCTGTGTCCAATTTCCCTTGTCCTATGTCCAGTCTCGTGTCCCGTATCCCGTGTCCCGTGTCCCTCTTCGCGCGTCTCGCGCCCTACATGACGCTGGTCATCAACAAATTAATATCAGTATACTTCAATTCCATCTTTTGCGCAATATACTGGTTGGTGAGATATCCTTTGTAAATATAAACTCCGTGGCGAACACCTTCTAATATTCTGATGAGATTATCGAGACCGCCATATTCATTAAATTGCATTAAAGTACTTGATGCAATATTGCTGATCGCATAACTTGCTGTGCGTGGAACTCGTGAGGCGATGTTGGGAACACAGTAGTGAATTACATCGTGTTTTATAAAAGTGGGATTATTATGTGTTGTTACTTCACTTGTTTCTATACATCCTCCCTGATCTATACTTACATCAATAATAACAGATCCTGGTTTCATTTCCATTACCATACTTTCTGTAACTATAACGGGAGTTCTACCACCTTCCGAATGTATGGCTCCTACAACAACATCTGCATGTCGGATATCATTTAATAATCTGCGGTTATTAATTACGGAAGTATAAAAACGTTCGCCGATATTATTTTGTAAACGCGATAATTTATATACGTTATTATCGTAAATTTTTACTGCGGCACCTAAACCTAATGCTGCGCGAGTTGCAAATTCTCCAACAACTCCTGCGCCGAGAATTAAAACTTGTGTTGGTGGAATTCCGGATAATCCACCCAATAAATATCCTCTGCCGTTTTTTGCATCCGCCAATAATTCGCTTGCAATTAAAATGGAACTGCTTCCTGCAATTTCACTCATGCAGCGCACAAATGCGTAGGTATTACTTTCATCTTTAATATATTCAAATGCAAGTGCGGTGACTTGTTTTTTCATTAATTCGTTGATCACCTCTCTTTTTAATGTGGGAAGATGTAATGGAGTAATCAGGGTTTGATTGTGTTTAATTAATTCCATTTCATCCAATGCGGGAGGGGCTACTTTCAGAATAATATCTGCATCATACACTTGTTTTCTGTCGTACACTATTTGTGCACCAGAATCACTGTAATCCTTATCGCTGAAACGTGCACCTTCTCCGGCTTTGCTTTCGATAACTATTTTATGACCCTGAGCAATTAATGTCTCCACACTATCGGGCGTAAGTGGAACACGGTTTTCCTGAAAGGCGTTTTCTTTGGGAATTCCGATATATAAACGCTGCTTTTTTACGTCAATATCAGCATATTTTTCCAGTGTTTGCAAGCCCGCAGCAGCAGCCAGCTCGCTTAATAACGATTTATGTGTTTGCTCACTCATGATCCTAAGGTAATGATTCTTTTTTGATTTGGGTCTGTTTCAATATAGATACTGGCCCATAATTCTTTATCCATCAATGGTTCCAATAACTCCGGCCATTCTACGAACATATAATTTCCACTGTCAAGATATTCTTCTATACCTATAGCCAGTAATTCTTCTAGGTTTTTAATGCGATACAGATCAAAATGATATATTTTTTCCCGTCCGTTATATTCATTCACAATGGCAAAGGTAGGAGAGGAGGTATTTTCCACAACACCCAAATGCAAACAGATCTCCTTTATCAAAGTAGTTTTCCCCGCACCCATTTCTCCATAAAATGCGATCATTTTTTTTGGGGAGATGGAAGTGATTATTGCCTTTGCAATTTCATTTAATTCCGAAAGGTCATTAGCTTCCCATTGGGTGGTCATGGGGCAAAGATAGATTATTATCTTATTTGTTGTTCCTGGGAGTTGCCGCAGCAGTGTCTTCAAATGTGAATAAATAATATATCATATATCTAGAAATATCAGGGAAAAATTTGATCTTCATTTTGAGAAAAAGGTGAGACGCTGCTGCTGGGATGTGATCTGAAATCTTTCTCATTTAATAAATACAATTGTAGTGAAGACCCTAAATAAGTAATCCTACAATATGAAGGTGTGATGTCATCAGGATATCTACGGATTGAGATGTCGTTTTTTTTTAAGCTATTAAAATGGTATTTTTGATAAATAATCACACCTTAAATTTTAATTTAGTAATATGAAAATATTCGTTAATTTAATATTATTCATAACATTATTTTCACTTTCTACATGTACTGAAAATAGAGACACATTAATCTACAATGAACTTAAACCTCGATTTTCAAACAAATATATGGCTATGGATTTCAGTGTTTCGCATGTTAATGATACACTTAATTTAATATTTGAGGACACTTTCAAGAGATTTTCTATGCCATATTCTGACTTGAGAGCAGTTTATGCTACTTTACTTTCAAGAGATTTTTTACCTGAATTTGCCGCTATTCGAATTATAGAAAGGAATTTGTATGACACCATTGCTGTGGAGCGTTACGAAACCAATAAATATGAAAGATTGTTTTATGGTGAAAGTTTAGCCTCTGATATAGAGAATTGTTTTGTTGGCGATAACTATCGTTATGCTATGATTTTAAATTATATACTTAGCAATATTACTCCAGAAGAATATGATCAATTATATTTTGAACATATAGATAATTCAAATATTTTGGTTGGTTATGAAGGTGATGAAAAATTTTTAGATTTTTTATTAAAATATGTGCTAAGATGCAATAATGGAATCATAACTGATAGCTTAATTTATAAGGAAATTCGCATGTTGGGTTGGTTATATAGGCATGAACCATACCATGCAAGAACAGAGCTGATAAATTACATACTTGTAGTTTGCGGAAATCCGCGTTTGGACCCTAATGAGGAATTGCCATTTGAGCTTACAGAGGAATTTAAAGAAAGTTTAAATTTAGGTAAAAAAGAGTAGTTGATTAATTTTTAAAATAGTTAACCATTAAAATCATTAAGGTTGCACGAGGTCGGCAGCGTCTCACTGCATAATTATTTATATAGGAAGGAGGACATTGCCTTGGCCCTCATCAAAGTACACCCACGCACCCCTTTTCCCACCCTACTCACTCCCTCACCACTCCCTACTCCCCACTTACCTCAAAAGCTTTCAAACACCGCAAACGGTACCACCATCTCCTCCAAACTCACTCCACCATGTTGAAACGTATTTTTAAAATAATTCACATAGTGATTATAATTATTCGGGTAAGCAAAAAAACAATCTTCTTTCGCAAAAATAAAGGTGCTGCTGATATGTTGTTTTGGTAATCCCGCATCTACGGGAACCTTTACTTCAAATACATCTTTTTTATTGTATTGCAGATTTTTTCCGCTTTTATAACGCAGATTTGTAGTTGCATTTCTGTCGGCTAAAACTTTACTCGGAGTGTTTACTCTAATTGTTCCGTGATCGGTTGTAATAATGAGACGAATTTTTTTATCTGCCAATTTTCGCAAAGCATTATACAATGGTGAATGATCGAACCATGAACGTGTTAAGGAACGATATGCCGTTTCATCACTCGCCAGTTCTTTTAATACCTCCATCTCTGTGCGCGCATGTGAAAGCATATCCACGAAGTTATAAACGATCACATTCAGATCGTTTGTCATTAAATTCAAAATATTATCCTCTAGATTCTTTCCTTCCGAGTGATTTAATATTTTGTGATAACTGTATTTAATACTCAAACGATTTCTTACAATATTGTCCTTTAAAAATTCAGGCTCCTGTAAGTTTTTTCCTCCTTCATCTTCATCGTTCAACCATAAATTAGGCAAACGTTTTTCAATTTCACTTGGTAATAATCCTGCAAAAATTGCATTACGTGCATATTGCGTAGCCGTAGGGAGAATGCTATAAAAATGATCCTCCGATTTTAATTTAAATGATTCTGAAATTAACGGTTCAATTATTTTCCATTGATCAAATCGCAAATTATCAATTAAAATAAAAAAGGTGGGAATTGTATCACTTAAAAGTGGAAATACTTTCTCCTTCATCACCGTATGCGACATAATTGGCGCAGAAGTTTTTCCACTCAACCAATTTAAATAATTTCTATCAATAAATTTTCCGAATTCCACATTTGCTTCTGCTTTTTGAGAAGTGAGTACTTCTTTCATATTGGTTGCACCGGTTTTATCCAACTGAATTTCCCAATGCACCAATTTTTTATAAATATCGAACCACTGCTCATGATCCAGATTATCCTGCAGTGTAAAAAATATCTTCTGAAAATCTTTTTGATAATTGCTGTCGGTTTTTTCAGATACCAATCGTTTATTATCAATTATCTTTTTTAAGGTCAATAAAATTTGTTGTGATTTTACCGGTTTGATCAGATAATCACTTATCTGCGAACCAATAGCTTCTTCCATCAAACCCTCTGTTTCATTTTTAGTGATCATTACGATCGGGACAGAGGGACGTTTATCCTTTATCAGAGAAAGTGTCTCCAAACCGGATAAACCCGGCATACCTTCATCCAAAAATATTACATCAATATCCGGGTCGGTGCATTTTTCCACGGCGTCTTGTCCGTTACTCACGCCTTCCACATGATAACCTTTTTCCTCCAAAAAGAGAATTTGTGGTTTCAACATGTCAATCTCATCATCAGCCCATAAAATGGTTATATCGGTTTTCATAAATACTGTAATTTTGTGATCTTAAAACTTAGGTGCAAAGATACCGCCAAAAAAATCTATGCAATTGTATCTCATTGATTAAAAGCTAATTAAACAGGAGTGTTTTGAATAAAAGAAAGATTATAAACGACCCTGTCTACGGTTTTATTACCATCCCTTACGAAATAGTTTTTGATATTATAGAACATCCCTGGTTTCAAAGATTAAGGAGAATTCAGCAATTGGGATTAAGCAACCTTGTGTATCCGGGGGCAATTCATACCCGTTTTAATCACGCACTTGGGGCAATGCATCTCATGGGTAAAGCAATAAACACCCTTCGTTCCAAAGGAAAAGAAATTACAGATAAGGAAGCAGAAGCCGCAACCATCGCAATTTTGTTACATGATATTGGTCACGGACCATTTTCGCATGCACTGGAAAGAACAATAATTTCCAATGTGCATCACGAACAATTATCCCACATTTTTATGAATAACCTGAATAAAGAATTCGGTGGGCGATTGAGTTTAGCGATGGATATTTTTACCAACCAATATCACAAGAAATTTCTTCATCAATTAGTATCGAGTCAGCTGGATGTCGACAGACTCGATTATCTCACTCGCGACAGCTATTTTACAGGGGTTCATGAAGGAGTGATCGGTTACGACCGACTCATCGAAATGATGGATGTGGAGAATGACGATCTCGTAATTGAACAAAAGGGAATTTATTCGGTTGAAAAATTCATAATTGCCCGCCGTGTAATGTATTGGCAGGTTTATTTGCATAAAACCGTGATCTGCGCTGAACAAATGTTGATCAAAACCCTAAAAAGAGCAAAATATCTTGCACAAAGCGGAGTAGAATTATTTGCAACCCCGGCTTTGCAATATTTTCTTTATCACGATGTGGAATTGCAACATTTTTACGATGATCAGGAAATTATCCACAGGTATTCCAATCTTGATGATATCGATATATATGCTTCCCTTAAACAATGGCAATATAGTTCAGATACCGTTTTATCTTTCTTAAGTGCAGCTTTAATTAATAGAGAACTCTTTAAGATCGAACTGGAAAATGAACCCTTCAGTGCCGCAGCGATCAATAAGATCAGGGAAAAAGTGAGAAAAAAGTATAAAGTGCAGGATGAATTCGACCTTCAGTATTACGTTTTGAATGATGTTACAACCAACAGCGCCTACAATCTGGAGGCAAACAATATCAATATTAAGTTCAGAAGTGGCAAAATTGTGGATGTTACCAATGCAAGCGATCATCTCAACCTTGCTGCTTTAGCGGATACCGTTGTAAAGCACTATATTTGCTACCCGAAAGAAAACTGATTGAATGGAGTTTACTGCACAAGAATTATGTGATTTTTTAGAAGGTACGCTAGAGGGAAATCCCGCTGTAAAAGTGCGTAAACCGGCTAAAATTGAGGAAGGAGTGGAGGGAGATGTGTGTTTTCTTGCAAATCCAAAATATCTCGCATATGCCTATACCACCGGTGCTTCCATTCTTATTGTAAACGATGATCAGGTATTTGAACAACCGGTTAATGCAACAATAATCCGTGTAAAGAATGCCTATACAAGTATTGCCAAGGTTTTAGATCAATATAAGATCATGAATGGAAATTCTGGTCGCCAAAAACAAGTGGATAAAATGGCATTTGTTTCAGATTCCGCAAAAATTGGAGAAAATGTATTTATCGGAATTTTTGCCGCGATAGGTGATGGAGTAGAGATCGGTGCAGAATCGTATATCCACCCACAGGTTTATTTGGGAAAAAATGTAAAGATCGGTTCACACACCACTATTTTTCCCGGAGCAGTAATTTTAGAAGATTGTATCATCGGAAATCACTGTATTATAGGTTCAGGCACTATTATTGGCAGCGACGGCTTTGGATTTGCACCACAGGAGGATGGAACCTATAAAAAAGTAGCTCAAACAGGCAATGTGGTGATGGAAGACCATGTGGAAGTTGGTGCTAATTCAACAATTGATCGTGCAACTATGGGTTCCACCATTATCAGGAAAGGTGCAAAACTGGATAACCTTATTCAGATAGCACACAACGTTGAAATTGGTGAAAACACCGTTATTGCTGCACAATCGGGCATTTCAGGAAGCACCAAGATCGGGAAGAATTGTGTGATTGGCGGGCAGGTTGGTATAGTTGGTCACCTAATCATTGCCGACGGAACCAAAATAAACGCACAAAGCGGTGTCGCAAAAAACATAAAGGAAGTTAATCGCTCCTTTACCGGTTCACCGGCCTTTGATTACAATGCAAGTATGCGTAGTCAGGTCATTTTCAGAAAATTACCTGAATTATTTGAAAAAATAATCGCACTTGAACAAACCATCAACGAAATGAAAAAAACAGGAGTTTAATCCCAAGGGTGATAATTTCTAAAGAAATATATTCAATATCAATAATTAAATAAGTTGTAATTCATTTTGATCAACTTTATTAATTGTGATCGATTAGAAAAAAGTGCATGAATAAAGAATATCAGCAAACAATTAAAAGATCAATAACCGTTTCAGGCGTTGGATTGCATACAGGCTCTCAAGTGGATATGACCTTTAATCCCGCGGCTCCAAACCACGGATATAAATTCAGAAGAATAGATCTGGCCGGTCAGCCTATAATTGAAGCCGATGCAGACCTTGTAATAGATACAGCGCGTGGAACTACCATTGCCCGAAATGGAGCAAGTGTTTCTACTATCGAACATACCCTTGCAGCTTTGGTTGGAATGGGCATCGATAATGTGTTGATCGATCTCAATGGTCCCGAAACGCCCATCATGGACGGTTCTTCCAAAATGTTTATGCAGGCTTTGGGCAATGTTGGCGTTGAAATTCAGGATGCGGAAAGAGAATACATTACAATTAGCCAAAATATCACTTACAAGGATCCACTTCGCCAGACGGAAATTACCATTATGCCTGCTGATGATTATCAGGTTACGGTAATGATAGATTTTGACTCAAAGGTGCTTGGAAAACAACACGCCACTTTAAATCATATATCTGAATTTCGCGATCAAATTGCAGATAGCAGAACCTTTTGTTTTTTGCACGAACTGGAGATGTTGTATGAAAATAACCTGATAAAAGGTGGTGACCTCAATAACGCTATTGTTATTGTAGATAAAGAAGTTACCGCCGACGAAATGGTTAAACTCAAAAAGATGTTTAACAAGGAGTCGGTAAGTGTTAAGAAGGAAGGAATACTTAATAATCTTGAATTACATTGGAACAATGAACCAGCTCGTCATAAATTACTCGACGTGGTTGGTGATCTTGCTCTTGCAGGAAAACCTATCCGCGGAAAGATAATTGCAAGTCGTCCGGGGCATCCTTCCAATGTTGAATTTGCAAAGAGAATTAAAGCTTTTTATAAAACTAAAAAGAACACTGTGGACGTGCCAAGATATGACCATACAGCAGAACCTGTTTATGATATCAACCAAATAATTAAAATGTTGCCACATCGATATCCATTTTTATTAGTGGATAAGATAATCGACATGGGTGAAAATCACATTGTGGGGGTTAAAAATGTAACATTTAATGAAGGCTTCTTTCAGGGACATTTTCCGAATAATCCCGTATTTCCAGGTGTTTTACAAGTTGAAGCATTAGCACAAACAGGAGGTATCTTCGTATTAAGCAAGGTGCCTGATCCTGAAAATTACGATACTTATTTTTTAAAGATCGATAAGGTTAAATTTAAACGCAAGGTTCTTCCGGGCGATTGTTTATTGCTCAAAATGGAGCTTATAAATCCGATAAGAAGAGGAATTTGCGAAATGAAAGCCACTGCATACGTAGGAAATAACATCGTAACAGAAGGAGAATTAACTGCTCAAGTTGTAAAGCGCAATCAAAATTCATGAATCAGCCATTAGCATATGTACATCCGCAAGCACAAATAGCCGACAATGTGGTTATTGAACCGTTTGCATCCATTTCAAAAAACGTAGTTATCGGAGAAGGCACCTGGATAGGAGCAAACGTAAGTATAATGCCCGGAGCACGTATTGGAAAAAATTGCCGGATCTTCCCTGGAGCCGTTATTTCTGCTGTTCCACAAGATCTAAAATATATGGGTGAAGATACAGAGGTTGTTATTGGGGATAATACAACTATCAGAGAGTGTGTAACAATCAACCGTGGAACAAAATACGCTTTCAGAACCGTGGTTGGTAACAATTGTCTCCTCATGGCATATTCGCACGTGGCACACGATTGTGCTATCGGAAATAACGTGATATTGGCGAATTCCGTAAATCTTGCCGGACATATTGAAGTTGGAGATTGGGCAATTATGGAAGGATTGGTTGCCGTTCAGCAATTCATTAAAATTGGTGCGCATGCATTTATTGCGGGAGGATCGTTGGTGAGAAAGGATGTTCCGCCATTTGTAAAAGCCGGTCGCGAACCATTGAGTTATGTTGGGGTGAATTCGGTGGGTTTGAGAAGAAGAGGGTATAGCGCAGAAACCATTCAGCATATTCAGGAAATATATCGTTTATTATTTGTTCGCGGATATAATGTTACCAAAGCCTTGTATATCATTGAAGCTGAAGTACCTGCATCTGCCGAACGCGATATGATCGTGACCTTTATCCGCAATTCTAAGGAAGGTGTTATGAAAGGATTCCGCCATATTAACGAATGAAAATTGAACTCCGCGGTGTTTCCAAAAGATTTAATTACGAATGGATTTTTCGTGACCTGACCTTCGATTTTGAAAGCGGAAATAGTTACGGTATCACTGGCCAAAATGGTTCAGGTAAGTCAACTTTGATAAAGATAATCTCCGGTCAGCTTACCCCTTCTGAGGGGATAATTACTTATCATGATACTAAACCCTGTTCGGTAGAAAATATTTACGCTGAAGTCGCATTTACAGCACCATATATCGACCTTGTGGACGATTTTAACCTCTCTGAGTATCTTCAATTTCACTTTTCCTTTAAAAAAATATTGAAAGGTCATTCTCAAAGCGATCTGTTAGAAATTTCCGGATTGCAGAAACACCGGAATAAATCGCTCAAGACATTCTCCTCTGGGATGAAACAACGGGTTAAATTAATTACTACAATCTTGTCGGATACAAAACTATTATTACTGGATGAGCCTACTTCCAACCTCGATGCAGCAGGTGTTTCCTGGTATGGTCAATTAATGGAAGACTATAGAAACGATCGTATTGTAATTGTTGGATCCAATATGGAAAGGGAATATCAATTTTGTAATAAAAGCCTTGATATCGCTGATTATAAAAAGTGAGGAAGGTTTAATTAGGTCTGGACGTTAATAATTTCATTTTTAATTCAGATTGAATAACTATTTTTGACTTGGGAATAATTTCCCATCACGATGGTGCATGCAAACACACACAAATTTTTCGCATGGAGCATAACGGCATTATTATGTTCGTTACTCACATTTGCCTCAACTACTCAGGCACAAACCATTTTACTGGATCCTCTCGGCGATGGAGGTTTTGAAAATGGAGTTGATTTTACATCCAACGGTTGGACTCTGGTAAATAATATTTCAATAAAACAATCAGGATGGTTTATTGATACGAATGTGAGTAACACGGAATGGACAATGCCGGTTTCCAATTGCGCCTTTATTTCCGACAGCTTGGGTGAAAACTGGACCTACAATTCAGCCTGGTTGCCGAATTCCGGAGTTGGAACAAAATCTTCAACAGTACATTTCTACCGAGATATTGCATTTCCTGCAGGGGAAACAAACATAAATCTATCCTTTGATCTGCTTTGTAATGGGGAGGGATTTAATTACGATGTATTTTATGTGTGGTTATGTCCGGTTTCTCTAACGCCAACTGTAAACAGCCCTGTTGGAATGTCGGATATAACTGTTTGGGATGGTACTGGTGAATCCACAATAATTTTTAAACAGCAGGGTACTTCCAGCTCTAGCATTCGTCCTGTTTCACATATAAATATTAGCATACCGGTTGAGTTGTTAGACAATTGTACCGAAACTCAGAATAAACGAATTGTATTTGGATGGAAAAATGATGCGTCTTTGCAGTTTGATCCGCCTGTAGCTATAGATAATATTTCAATTACCAGTAAACCTGAAAGTTTTACAGAAGGAGTTGCCTTTTATACAATTAACAATTCTTTGCCCGCCGGATTAAATAATTTTATTGATTTTTCCTCGGCTATAAGTTATTTGAATGCTGCATCGCACTGCAGCAATTTGACGGATTCCATCATTTTTGAAGTAGCTGCGGGTCAGGAGTTTATCGAGAATTTACCTGTTATTACCGCAACAGGATTTGAGGATGCACCCATTATTTTCAGAAAATCGGGGGTTGGTTCCAATCCAATAATTTTATCAACCGGAACCGGATCTTTTGAAGATGCCGGCATTGCAATCAGCGGAGGCGATTATTTCACCTTTGAGGGTATTGATGTGAAGCTGCTTTCCGGAATGGATCTCGAGTTCGGCTATTTGATTCAAAATGCCTCACCAACAAATGGTGCTTCTCACAATACGATTAAGAATTGTGATATCTCCCTAACAAAAAAGAACGTAAAATCGATCGGGATCATTCAATCTGCTACCAACATAGGGGTAGGTTTCGAACCCTCTTCCCTAAGTGGGGCCAATGATGGAAACAAATACCAGGATATAACGGTTAAAGCTTGTTATAATGGAATACTGATCACAAACCAATCATCATTATTTCCAGATAACGATACGGAGGTTTCCGGTTGTAAGATCGGAGCGGATTATATCGGAATTCCTGATGGAAACCTTGGTGGAGCAGGGGTTTCGGTATATGGAATGCAAATAAAAAATCAGAAAAATTGCACCATCACCAATAATGCTATCAGTAATCTTACTTCATTCGGTACAAGTGTAAGAGGAATTCATCTTCTAAACGGCATTGGTACTATTACAATCTCAAGAAACAAAGTCAACGGACTTAAAAACACAGACGATACCAACACCAGTGCTGCTATTGGTTATGATATAATGCTGAATACAGAAGCCGGGGTAAATACGGCAAATGTCTTTAACAATTTTGCAAGCGATATTACCTGCGCTTATGCCGGTAGTTCCACACTTGACAGAGCCGTTAAGGGAATAATTTTAAGAGGAGGAAATTCGGCTTCCGTATTTAACATCGACTTTAATTCCATAAGTATTAATGCCGGTGGATCCCCTAAAGTGTCGAGTGTGATTCTTGAAGTTACCTCTATAATACCAACCATCAATATTAGAAATAACATTTTTGCGAATTACACACCAAACCAATCTGGAAATTGCGGGCATTATTTTTATGCTACACCCTTATCAAATCAAATTGCCAAGGCGGGATCAGTGATTAATTATAATGTTTATCATTTACCATTTACCACTAAAGGTTTTTTCGCAAGGGCAAATGCAACAAATATTTCAACCTTGGCCACCTGGAAAACAAATATGTCGATGAATCCGGGCACTGATGTCAATTCATTTCAAGTTGATCCGCTTTTTTTAGACCCCACGCAAAATTTACATGCTACTGCTGCTTCACTTAATGCGGCAGCAAATATGTTGGGTATAACCTGGGTTAATGCGGATTTTGATGGCGACTCAAGGTCAATTACTCCCGATATCGGAGCAGATGAATTTTCAACCTCTACCATTGATCTGGAATTGAGTGAAATACTAATACCTTCTGCATCGGGCTGTTTTAACAGCAGCGATTCCATTACTGTTCAAATTCACAACACTGCAGCTTTTACCTTAAATTTTCTTGGTAATCCAAGCACGATCTCCATTGATGTTACCGGTCCCATTTCTTATTCCTCATCATTAATTCTCAATACTGGAATAATAAGTGCTTTTGCAACTCAGGATATTAAACTACCTGTAAATTTTGATCAAAGTTACCCGGGAGAGTATACTCTCACCGCTGCTGTTAGTGCTATCGGTGATGTAAGCGCTCTTAATAATAGCTTCGTTGCGGAAAGAGATGTAAACCTTATATCAGCAGACCTTCCTTATTCTGAAGACTTTAATTTAGAGGAAGAAATACCGGAAGGGTGGGTGCTCTCCGGATTTGAAGTTGGTAAACATGCCGGTGCAAGAGAATCTAATCAGGTCTATTCTAACATCTCTACATCAAACCCTTCAAGCAATTTTACCATCAGAAAAATTGGTCCGGTTACAGAAAATGCCGTCCTATCCTTTGATTATAGAATGATTGATATTACCGATACTACTACTACAGAATCAGATGCCATGTGGGGTGAACTTATAATTTCTGCCTCAGCTGATTGCGGTGAAAGTTATACCCAAATCGGGACCATAACATCAACAATTTTTGCCTATTCAAATGTTCAATTCCCAATTTCAGAATTTGCGGGAAGTGATATAATCTTCAAATTTGATATTTCCTGGGGCGGCGGAGAAAATGCAGATTTTTGGATGGATATTGATAATATTGACATTTTTAATTCCTCCTGCTCTGAGCCAATAGGAAATACTATCATTAATCCCATTGATATTGGTGACCTGTCCTTACCTTATATAGTGAATGAGAACAACCTTGTAAATAACTGTTGGTCAAATGAATATGGATATATTTCACCCGATATCTTTTATAAATTTACCCCTGTTTGTGTTGGTGATCTCACAGTTTCACTTTGTGGAAGTGAATTCAATACAGTGCTTTATCTTTTGAATTCGGAGGGTGAATTACTTGTTTCCAATGATGATTTTTGTGGAACGTCTTCAGAACTTACTTTTTCAATTATTACTCCCGGTGAATCCTATTATATTGTTGTGGAGGGTAAAACTGCATCAACCGGGAATTATAACCTGTATGCAGAATTAATTACTACTCCTTTAAACTATTTCGTCGATCTTGATGAAGATACTTATGGCGATATAACAAATTCCTTTATATCCTGTGAAACCTCTTTTTCAGGTTATGTTTTGAATAGTTTGGATTGCGACGATCTAAATGCATCCATAAACCCTTCAGCTATGGAAATATGCGATGGAATTGATAATAATTGTAACGGAGAAACAGATGACAATACAGACCTTGCTTCCATATTGCAAGGAACCAATGTGGCAATCTGTAAGGGCACTTCAACGGTGCTCAATGCTAATACCGGTGCAGGTTATACCTATGTGTGGTTTAAAAATGGAAATGTAATTCCCGGAGCTACAAACAGTACTTTATCTACACAAAAGCCGGGGAATTACCAGGTTCAGGTGAACTTCCCTTCGGGATGTTTTGGAATATCTCAGATAACAACCATTACCGTAAATCCATTACCGGTTGTTTCCATAACTGCGCCTTTTGGATTAAGTTTATGCACCTATGTGGGTTTGTCGGCTACAATTGGAACAGGATTTACCTACCAGTGGTTTAAAAATGGAAATTTGATCACAAGTGCTACAAATCAACAGTATCACCCTGTAAATGTCGGCTCATATTATTGCAGAGTTACTGATGCAAACGGTTGTATAAAAAACACAAATACCTTGGTAACAGTTGCTTGCAGAGAAGAAACTGACGTATCGGGTGTGGAATATTTCGCAATTTCCCCTAATCCCGCCTCTGCATTTGTGCATATGGAACTTCAGCTTATCGATCAGGAGGATGGAATGGTTTCTATTGAGTTAATTAACACATTGGGTCAAACTATTAAAGTGCACACAGAGTCCATATCATATGGAAAAATGCTTGCAGATATTGCTGTGGATGAATTGGCAGAGGGGATTTACCATGTTGTAATATCCCATAGATCAGCTAAATACACAAACGTTTTTACTGTGGTCAGATAGCCAATGGATACTGTAAGCCATTTCCAAAATAATGCATTGTTTATTTATTAATATGTTTTTGAAATTATCAAATTATTGATAGACCTTAGCAAGTAACAATCACCTAAACTTTTAAATTGCGGTTATGAAAAATTTCGTTTATAAAAGCTTCATTTTAGTTTTCGCAACATCAATATTGGCGGGTTGCGGCCTTTCAGCCGACAATAAAGCTGCACAGGAAACAGTTTCAAAATTTTACGATGCATTAAAAGATGGCAACGCACCGCTGGCAGCATCTTATTGCGGAACGGATGAAAAAATGACTGCACAGGCTTGGGAGGAAATACTTTCCATCAATGTTAATAGCATGGGAAATGTTACCAGTTATGAGAAAAGCAATGGATTTAGTGTGTCCAAGGAAAATCGTACATCACGGGTCAAACTTTCATATACGGTGAATTATGTAGATGGCAAAAGCGAAGATTCACTGGAATTGGTGAATAAAGGGGATGGATTTAAACTATATGTTTACAGCCCGGTTTTGATCCAGGCTACCTATCAGGATGAAATGAATCGCGCAGAAAAAAATGTAATTGCTTATTATAATGCACTTCAAAGTGGTGATTATCAAACGGCAATTTCCATGATTGGATATTCAGGATTGGAAAAACATCCAACTGATGAATGGCTTAACTTTTTCCGATATGCAGAAACTGCAGGAGGTAAAATATCGGCATACAATATCGACAAATCCGCCTCCAAATCTTATCTTCATACGCCTCATACAGAATCCGGAATGGGAAATACATATTCATTCCTCATCAAAACCACCCGCAACAACAACGAAATTTTCGAACACGTGGACCTTTTCCAACCCAAATACGGAGAACCGTTGTTGATTGTGGCGCATAATATCGAGTAAGGATGGGTGAGTGGTGAATGGTGAGTAGGGAGTAGTGAGTCAACACAGAACTCAGAACACAGAACTCAAAACCCAGAACTCAGAACACAGAACTCAGAACTCAGAACACAGAACTCAGAACTCAGAACTCAAAACCCAGAACCCCGAACTCAAAACTTTTCCCTATCTTTGCACCTTTATTAACATTCTACAGCAACTCTGCTATAATTCAAGGAACACAAACACCGTTACCTGTCCGAATTGTGACGGGGATCTGTTAGAGCATTTACATTTTTAAATATTTATGAAGACTTTTCAGGATCTTGGGCTGTCGAAGCCTGTACTAGACGCTATTGAGGCGCTTGGTTTTATTAACCCAACACCAATTCAGCAGGAAGTAATTCCCGCAATGTTGGCAGAATCGCAGGATATTATCGCCCTTGCACATACCGGAACAGGCAAAACTGCAGCTTTCGGATTACCGTTGATCGAACTGATCGATACCACTACAAAAAAGCCTCAAGCGCTTATTTTGGCTCCAACACGTGAGTTATGCGTTCAAATTGAGAACGATCTTAAACTTTTTGCTAAAAACACTAGGAATTTCAATTCAGTGGCAGTTTATGGCGGCGCTAATATCCGCAACCAAATTGACAGTATCAGAAGAGGAGTGCAGGTTGTAGTAGCCACACCCGGACGTCTGATAGACCTTTTAGGCCGTAAAGCGGTTGATCTTACCCAGATCAAATACCTTGTTTTAGATGAGGCAGACGAAATGTTGAACATGGGATTTCAGGAGGATATAGATGAAATTTTATCCACCACCCCAAAAGAGAAGGTAACCTGGCTGTTTTCAGCTACCATGCCTTCTGAGATAAAGCAGATCTCTAAAAAATACATGCACAAGCCACTGGAGATCTCAGCTGGTAAAATGGAACAGGGTAATGTGAATATTGAACACCAATATTATATTGTTTCCCCTAAAAATAAATATCCCGCATTAAAACGTATTCTTGATTACAATCCTGATATCTACGGTATCATATTTTGCCGCACAAAGGCTGAAACGCAGGACGTTGCCGAACGTTTGATAAAAGACGGTTATAATGCCGACAGTTTACACGGAGATCTTAGCCAAATGCAACGCGACAAGGTAATGGCAGCATTCAGGGAGCGCACCTTACAAATGCTTATTGCAACAGATGTTGCAGCAAGAGGTATCGACGTTACCGATCTTACCCACATCATCAATTTGCATTTACCGGATGATATCGATTTTTATACACATAGGAGCGGTCGCACGGGAAGAGCCGGAAAAAGTGGTATTTCCTTAGCACTTGTTTCTGAGAAGGATATGTATCGCATCAAACAATTGGAGCGAAAACTTACCAAACCATTCAAAAAAATGATGGTGCCTACCGGAATAGAAGTGTGTGAGAAACAATTACTTAGCCTCATTCACCGTGTACGTGAGGTGAAGGTGGATGAGAAAGAAATTTCGAAGTATTTACCCATGATAGAAAAGGAATTCGAAAATCTGAATAAGGAAGAAGTGATCAAACGATTTGCTTCCCTGGAGTTCAACAGATTTCTGAATTATTACCGTTTTGCTGAAGATCTTAACATGCGTGAAGCCAGAGGAGAGAACAGAGAACGCTCCGTTAGAAAGGGTGATGCAGATCTTATGTTCATAAACCTCGGTAAAATGGACCACATGGTGGAAAAAGACCTTGTGGAAATGATCAAACAGGTGGGTGGATTGAAACCCAATGAAATTGGAGATATTCGACTGAAAGGTGCATATTCATTCTTCGAGGTTCCTGCAAATATGTCGGAAAAGGTAGTTCGCGCCTTCAACGGATTTATTTTCCGTGGTCGTCGTGTTCGCATCGAGATCCAAAACGAACGCCAGGAACGCAACGACTTCCCCAAAAAGAAAGCTGGCGGCCGCGATCGCAGACCAATGAAAAGAAGGTAATTGACAATTGATAATTGACAATTGACAATGGGAAAAACCTGCGGTTTTTCTATGTTGATATATTAGGTAAAAGTCATAAATTACTGATTACAGGTAATTTATGACTTTTTTGTTTTGAATTAAAACCACACCTTTGTTCTAGGAATCTAAGTTTGATCTAAACGAGAGCTCCAAATTCTCAATTCTCCATTATTTTAGAAACTATTCAGTTCAGAATTAAAATGTTTAAAGCTTTCGTATCATCAAAATTGTCAATTGTCAATTGTCAATTGTCAATTTTTTTTCCACCGCGCTCATTTTTAAAGTATTGCTCCAATACATATATTCGCCCCGTTAATCAGAGCAATTTCAGATGATTCATTATCAAACTTGGCAATTACCTTATGCAGTTAACCCTGCATTCAAGCAGCGCACAGCCTATTTCTGCATGGAATTTGGGATCCATCAGGCATTGAAAATATATAGCGGGGGTTTGGGATACCTTGCGGGAAGTCATATGCGCAGTGCATTTGAACTCAAACAGAACCTTATTGGAATTGGAATTTTATGGCGCCACGGATATTATGATCAGGTACGCGACGATCATGGTTTTATGGCAGTTCAATTCCAGAAAAAATTATATACTTTTTTGCAACAGACTGATATTCAGTTTACTATGAAAATAGATGGCAAAGATGTCCAGGTAAAGGTATATTATTTACCACCCGATGTTTTTGGTTCGGCACCCATGTTTCTGATGAGTACAGATTTTCCGGAAAATGAGGAGGAGATCAGAAAATATACTCATAAACTTTATGATCACGATACAAATACGAGGGTAGCACAAAATATGATCCTTGGGATAGGCGGCGCCACTGTTGTTGAAATGCTTGGCGGAGCTGATATTTATCACATGAATGAGGGACATGCTCTCGCGATGACCTTTTATCTTTTCAACCAGTTAAAAGACGTTGATAAGGTGAGAAATAAAGTGGTTTTTACAACCCACACACCGGAAAAGGCGGGGAACGAAGAACATGATATCAATTTATTAAATACCATGGGATTCTTCAGTGGTGTTCCTCTGGAATTAGTTCGCCACATTACCAAAACAGAGGGTGATATGCTTGGATACACTCCATCCTCCCTTTATATGGCAAAAATTGCTAATGGGGTTAGTCAGTTGCACGGTGAAGTAAGTAAAGAAATGTGGAAGGATTATGAAGGCACCTGTAATATCATCAGCATCACAAATGCGCAGCAGAAGAAGTTTTGGGCGGATAAAGAATTGAACCAGGCCTATGTTAACCGCGATGACGATGGTTTAGTGATGATCAAAAAAGAACTAAAAACGGAGTTGTTCGAGGTTGTCGCAAATCAGACCGGTAAGATTTATGATCCTAACGTATTTACAATTGTTTGGGCACGTCGTTTTGCTGAATATAAAAGAGCTAACCTTTTGTTGCGAAATAAGGAGCGTTTCCTGAATTTTATCAACAATACCAAATATCCGGTGCAGATCATTTGGGCCGGCAAACCTTATCCATTTGATCATGGTGCCGTAAGTACTTTCAACGACCTCATCTCATTCTCTCAGGATCGCCAGAACCTTTCGGTTTTGGTGGGTTACGAGATAGGATTGAGTTATTTGTTAAAAAGGGGGGCAGATGTTTGGCTCAATACACCTCGTCGCCCTCGTGAAGCCTCCGGTACCAGCGGAATGACCGCCGCAATGAACGGAGCAGTTAATGTGAGTGTATTGGATGGTTGGATTCCTGAATTTGCCAAACACGGAGAAAATAGCTTTATAATTCCTCCGGTTGATCATAATTCTATGGATACTATATCCATCGACAACCTCGATTATGAGAACCTGATGAATGTGTTGGAAAATGAGGTAGTTCCTGCTTATTACGACAATCCTAAAAAATGGTTAGGCATAGTAAAAAACAGCATGCATGATGTTTATCCGTATTTCGACAGCGATCGTATGGCAGGCGAATACTATCAGAAAATGTATCAGTTTGCCTATAATCCGGTGGATAGGTTGTTGAATTCGGTTTTGGAGAAGAAGGATTAGTGGGCAGTGGCAGTGGCAGTGGCAGTGGCAGTGGCAGTGGCAGTGGCAGTGGCAGTGGCAGTATTTGCGGCGTAAAATTAATCTAATCCAGGGCTTTTATAAATAGGTGAGTGGTGAATAGGGAGTGGTGAGATTGACTCTCGAGTGCCGGATGTTTTTACTCCTGACTAATGACTCTTGACAATCATGAGGCGTGAATCGTGAATCGTGAGTCCGCTTTCGATAGCCGGATGTTTTTACTCCTGACCAATGACTCCTGACAATTGGTAATCAAACTATCTACGCCCAATTGATTTTCCTCCGTAATGAACTCAGAACTGAAACATGTAGTGATCGACGCAGGAGATCTACTAAATGTCAGAACTCAGAACACAGAACTGAAACATGTAGTGATCGACGCAGGAGATCTACTACATGTCAGAACACAGAACACAGAACTCAGAACACAGAACTGAAACATGTAGTGATCGACGAAGGAGATCTACTACATGTCAGAACTTAAAACGAATCAAACAATCCCACCCCTCGTAGCAAAAATCTTGGCTGCACGTTGCGCATCTTCCGACATTTTTTTGAAGGTTGAATGGATATCGGCCAACATTAAAGGGGTAAAAAATTCCTTCAATTCTTCCCAATTACTAAAATCTGCTTCGCGAAATTTGTATGATTGTTCGAAAAGACCCGCTTCAATTTTAACGATATACTTTTCGCTCCAGCTAAAAACGCTGATCTTAAAAATCGGATGGTCAATGGAACCTACTATTCTCATAATTATGGAATTTGTTTTGAAATGGAGTTTAAAATAGGTACAACTGCGGGACAGATCTCCGCATTAACTAAAGTGAGTTCAGCGATCTGATAGATCTTTTTGCGATTAGTGTGTGGGTATTCACTGCATGCTTTTGGTCGCACATCATAAATACTACATTTATTATCCGGAAGTAAGAAAGGGCATGGGATAGTATAAAATACCCAATCACCCTCTTCATCCAACAATAGATATTTGCTTACAAACTCGTTTTGTTTAAAGTGAAGATGTTTGGATATTCTCTCCATATCCTTTTGCAGGATGATAGGCGAATGCGTTTTGCAACAATTTGCACAATCCAGACAATTGATCCCTGAAAAAACCTCATCATGCACCTCGCTGATCAAATCGTCGTAATTACCTGATTTGCGTTTGCGTAAGGTTGCAAATAATTTACGATACTGCGTTTTTTGCGCAGCCGATAATTTGCCGGGAATTTGCATTTTCAAAATCAGAATGGAAGATCATCTTCTCCTTCCGGAAGCGGAGTTGATTCAACAACTGGCTGACTAACTGCCGGAGTAGATGTGGATTCAGAAAGTTTTTCCATCTTCCAAACATCCAGATTTACGAAGTAACTCGTGCGACCTTCTTTTTCCCATTTTGATCCTTTGATGTTAAAGGTAACCTTAACATCATCACCAACTTTATAAGCATCGAGCAGGGCACAACGATCCTGAATTAATTGAAATTTGATAGTATCGGTAAACACGCGGTCGCTGGCCGTTTCTGTCTTCTCAACAACAAATTCTCTCTTCTTGAAAGTGGCAGATACTTCCTGCGTTGGAAATAGTTCCAATAATTTTCCTGATAATTCGTATGGCATATGAATTTTTTTCAAAGATAATTCGATTTATTCTATCCTAAAAATTAGAAGCTAACATAAGTGGTGGAAATTATAAAAGCGGCTTAGCTATTGATTCAATTGAGTTTTACGATTTAAAAGGAAACAAAATCTGAAAATACTGTGCGTTGGAATCAAAAGGATGTTATTAATGATCGAAAAAAGAAAAATTGTTATTGCAATTTCCAAGAAGGAGCAATGTTAAGAAATAATGAAAACCCGCATTTGGCAATGTAAATTTAATATTAATAAAATGCGTATTCTATGTAAACACAGCGTTATATTTGTGTTAACAAAAATCGCAAATTATGATAGGCTGTATTATAAACCTGATGTTGTTAAGCTCCCCGATCCAAATGCCGGAAATGGCAGCTGCGGAGCTTTCCTCTCAAATGATCGAACTTCCCGGTGAATTAACGGAGGTGATCTATTTAGATGAAAAGGGCAATCTCGTGCAAAGAGGTTATATGATAGATGGAAAAAAAACCGGAACATGGATCACCTATAATGCAAAAGGAGAAATTACTGCTAAAGCAAATTACGAGAACGGAGAAAAACAGGGCAAGTGGAAGATTTATAACAATGCCGGTGAATTGGAATACAAGATATGTTATAAAAACAATAAAAAGGTTTGGGCACAACAATATAATACTGAAGGCGAATTGACTGCCTTTACCTATAAATGATTTTTCATTGTTAATTGCAATTACACCCGGTTCGCAAGGCCGGGTTTTTTTATGTACTTTTGAGAATAATTATCTGATATGAAAAATATTTGTTTGGGTCTTCTGATCATTTCATCAATATTGCTAAATGCGCAATTACCTGAATTTGAGATCTATGGTTCGAAATTGATAAACAATAATGGAACATTGCAAATTACAGATGTAATTAATCTTTCCAATCACGATGGATATGATAATCAGCCTTCATTTACTCCGGACGGTAAAATGATCTATTTTTCTTCTGTAAGAGATGGTATTCAATCCGATATTTATGCAATTGATCTCAGCGATAAATCAACGCATCAAATTACGAATACATTGGAGAGTGAATATTCGCCTGTGTTCACAAATAATGGAAATTCATTTATTGTTGTAAGAGTAGAAAAAGATTCGGCACAACGAATGTGGGAATTTACAAAAGATGCCTCTTCACAAAAAGTGATCCTGCCTAAAATTGATAGTGTTGGATATTACTGTAAGATAGACGAAAAACAATTTGCATTTTTTATGGTGACAGAACCTTCAACTATGGTAATTGCAGATGCAAAAAAACAAACCACCATCACCATCGATAAAAATATCGGGCGGTGTATTAAACGTATTCCGGGAGAAAATGCGATCAGTTATATTGTAAAAAAATCGGAAAAAGAATGGGTTATTAAAAAATACGATCTGGATAAAAACATAATCAACATCATTTCCATTATTCCACCTGTGAGTGAAGATTTTATTTGGACAAGCGACAGTAAAATATTAATGGCCCGCAATAATCAATTCTGGATTTACGATTACAAATCTGAATCACCCGAATGGAAAATGATCTCAGAAATAAAAGAATTATCCGGCAAAAAAATCTATCGCCTTGCATTAGCTGCTGATGGGGTAACGCTTGCGTTTGTAGCAGATGAGTAAAAAGAATTGATAATTGACAATTGACAATTGAGAATTGGCGCAACTGCATAGGATGGTAATTTCACTTTCAAATGGAGAATATTCAACACTCAGAAGCATGTCAGTAGTTATTAGTCAAGAGTAAAAAGGTCCATCCTTCGAGAATCAAACTCATTACTCATTACTCATTACTCATTTTCGTGAATCATCAATCGTGAGTCCGTCCGATCAAGGAATGGAGCTACTTATTCGGACATCAAACTTTAGGTTGTCGAGGAGCATACTCACTACTCACCCTTCACAACTTCCCGTCAATAGTAATTAGTCAGTAGTAAATACTTACTTCGAACGAGAGGCAATCTCAGTAATCACTCACCACTCACCCAAAGTCAGCAGTCAATAGTCAGGAGTAAAAACATCCGGCTATCGAGAGGCAATCTCAGTACTCACTACTCACCACTCACCCATAGTGAAGCGTTATTAATCATGAGTAAAAACTATCGGTAATCGAGAGTCCAACTCATTACTCATCACTCATCACTCATTCAATTCCTCATTCCTTCACGAATGATTTCAAAATATCAAACCCTGAATTAATTATACGTGCATGATAAATTCCGCCTGGTAATTTTTCCAGTGGTATATCAATTATATAATTTACAGAAGTATTTAACGAATAAACATTTTCTCCAAGCGAATTCAAAATTTCTATTTGTGTATCACCATTTAAAAAATGAATATCCAAACTAATAAATTCACCTGCGGGATTTGGAAATAATTTTATTTGTTCAGCGAAATTATTTTCTTCAATTCCATCAAGATAAATATCCAATTGATCACTTAAAGCTTCACAGCCCTCTGCTGAATAAACGATCACTGAATAAGTGCCGGTTTCTGTTGCAGTATATGTTGAAGAGGTAGCACCCGGAATAATTTCACCATTCAATAACCATTGGTAAGTAGTTCCTCCGCTGGCAGTTAAAGTTGCTCCGGTTGCTGTAATATCAGTTACAGGTAATGGTGCTACGAAAACAGTAACAGTATCAATTCCTGTGCATCCACCTGCATCAGTACCCGTTAAAAAATAGGTAGTATTTGCGGTTGGGAAAGAATAAGGATCATCAATATATGGGTTATCTAAAAAATCGGTAGGGAACCAGCTATAAGTTAATGCTCCTGCTCCACCTAACTGAACACTATCTCCAATACAAATTGTTTGATCCTGTCCGGCATCTACTGTGATAGAACAAGCAGCATCCACACAACAATTACCTCCATCGCTCATATCATAAGAACCGCTCAAGATGCCATATTGAAAATAACCGTAGCGGATACTTCCACCCAATTCGGTAATAAAATAATCTGTAGCCTGGTCTACTGTATTACATCCTCCAGGGATATAAGCTGTATCACATTCGTATGCGCAAACCATATAATCGTTGCCATCTTCATCAAATAAGGTAACGGGAGGATACATTAAAATGTCTACCAGTCCTGCATCAACACCTGTTACACTTGTTGTAAGATCAGCATTATAACCAGCATATAATACCTGAGTTACATTCGAGGCATATGCACCTGTAATTGTTACATGAAAATCCGCATAAGAACACAATCCAATCCGGATGTCAGGAATGTTTTCATCAATATTGATCGTAAAATCTCCACCGTCATAATTGGAGTAAATGATCAAATTACCGGCAGGGTTGCAAATGCCTTGTGCGTTTAAGTTGAATAAACAAAAGGTAATAGCAATTGCAGAGAGGAGTAAGTTTTTTTTCATAGTTATATTTTGTACCTGTCAAATATAAGGGTTTATTAAATAATTTAATATTTACTTTTTGTTAATTATTGAACACCTTTTTGGGTATGCGAGTGAGGTGATTTTCACCCCCATTTACATTTCTTTTACAATTAAAGTATCAGTCGCGCATTGCAGGTTTATAGATTTGTGACTTCGTGAACTAATTGGAAGTATGCATGAGAGTGGGGGAGCACACATATAAAATTCTATTGACCTTATTTTTAGCCGGTATTTGCTGTATCCCGGAGGCTGAAGCCCATGTAAAATGGTTCACCGACGGAAGTTATGCCGACAGGCCTTTGAGACTCAGCGAAGTTACCGAGGGCAGATTCTTTTATGGATTACTGGCACTTTGTTTACTAGTGGTTATTCTTGGGGTTTGGTTGGACAGCCGAATTTCTAAATCAGGTTGGTATATTAAAATTGATACCTGGCTTGAAACCAGAAAGTCGTTTGCACCCATCGTTTTACGAGTGGCAGCAGCAATGGTTCTCATATTATCATGGCAAAGCAACGCAATGATAGTTCCCACCATTCCTATTCCAAAAGAGTATGCGTGGTTAGGATGGTTTCAATTTGTACTTGCATTTTGTTTACTTATTCCCAAATTGGTTCCTGTTGGTGGTTTAGGTATTGTGTTGATCTGGATAATGGGAAATATCACACTGCATCCCTTCCACATGCTGGATTATCTGATGATCGCAGGATGTGGTATCTATTTGATATTCAGTAGTTTGCGAAATGCAAAATTCCATGATATCGGTGTTGTGATCTTATATGCCACCGTAGGTTTCTCCCTTTGTTGGGTTGCTTTGGAAAAATTCATTTATCCTAATTGGGCGCTTTTCCTTATCAAGGAACATCCAAAAATTGCCATGGGGCTCAATTTTAATTTTTTCCTTGAATCCATTGGTTTTGTTGAGTTTGGACTCGGTTTTTTGCTTTTGATCTGTTTTCTTCAGCGGCCATTGGCAATCACCATAACTATTGTATTTTTCATAACATCCTCCATTTTCGGTAAGGTGGAGATCATTGGGCATACCATGATACATGGCGCCCTGATCGTTTTTCTGTTGGAGGGCCCGGGGAAATACTATATAAAACTCAGGGAGAAATTTAAAAATGTTTTTCGAAGAATGGCCTTTGCAGCTATCACTTTTGTTGCACTATTTGCCTGTATGGTGATGGGTTATTCTGAATTAGCAAACAATAAATACGAAAAAAAATTAGAGTTTTTAGCAAAAAAACCGAATAATCAGGGTGGACAATTAGAGTTAGCCGGTTACCCGAAATCTGAATTGCCTAGTATTTGGATGGAAATAAAAAAGGATGCTGTTAGTGGATATAATATTCAGTTCAATACCATAAAATTTGACTTTACACCTGATAAGATCAATACAGAACATGTTATGGGTGAAGGGTTTGTAAATTTATACGTGAACGGTGAAAAAGTATCGCGAGTATATAGTGATAAGTTTCATCTCGATCTTAAAGAACCCGGCACTTACGAAATAGTGGCTACACTTAACACCAATATGCAAAGTGAATATTGTGTGAGAGGCACTCCCATCTCCGCCAAGGAAAATATCATTATAGATGATAATTAGATATGGCCTTATTATATGTTGAAAAGGCTGATGTCTTTTTAACTCCTGTTTTATTACATTTGCCAATATGACTGAAGTTGATATTTTCATTCCTTGTTTTATTGATCAGCTGTTTCCTGAAACCGGGTTTAATATGGTGAAGGTTTTAGAAAAGGCAGGTTGTAAAGTACACTATAACCCAAATCAAACCTGTTGCGGACAACCATCATTTAATGCCGGCCATTGGAAGGAAATGGAGGATGTAGGAAAGAAATTTTTAGCGGATTTTGCTAATTCCGATCGCTCGGTTGTTGGTCCTTCGGGCTCCTGCGTTGGATTTGTGCGAAATTTTTATGGCGAATTATATGCGAATACTCCGGTGCATAACTACCACAAAAATTTAAAGAAAAATCTCTTCGAATTCAGTGAATTTATGGTGGATGTGCTAAAAGTGACAGACCTGGGTGGAAAATTAAAAGCAAAGATCACTTATCATGATGCGTGCGGTGCATTAAGGGAATGTAAAATAAAAGAGGCGCCAAGAAAACTTCTTTCCAATATTGAGGGTTTAGAGATTGTCGAGATGCAAAATTCGGAAACCTGTTGTGGATTTGGTGGAACCTTTGCAGTTAAATTTGAGCCAATTTCAACAGGAATGGCAGATTCAAAGGTAAAAGATGCATTGGCCACCGGTGCAGAATATATTGTTTCCACAGATTATAGCTGTTTAATGCATATTGACGCGTATATCAAAAAACAAAATAAGAACATCAAAGTAATGCATCTTGCAGATCTATTGGCCTTGAGTTTAGGATGAATTTCCATTTTGTTTTTTTGAAAATAATTCCGTTAGTTAATTGTTATCTAAAAAATATTTCATGACCTCCTTTGCAGAAATTGAGTTGCAGATAAATAAATATAAGGAGCAGGGACTTTCGCTTTTCAGCAGTTCTTCTTTTCAAACCCATAGTACGGTTTTATTGCATTTGATATCCAGGATCGACAAAAAAATTCCGGTTTATTTTCTGCATACCGGATTTCATTTTCCGGAAACTATTATCTACAAAAATCAGATCACCGAGTTGTTCGGTATTAATACTATAGATTTAAAATCATCCACACCTAAATTAATGCAAGTGGATGAACACGGTAAATTTCTTTTTACTAGCGATCCCGATTATTGTTGTTATTTAAATAAAATACAACCATTAGAACCGGCATTAGATAGTTTTGATGTCTGGATAAACGGCGTGCGCGCTGATCAAAATTCCAACCGGGCCAATTTTAATATGGAAGAAAAAACCAATCACAAAGCGTTTCGTTTTCATCCTATGTTGGAATGGACAAATAAAATGATCTATGCATATATCAGAGAATTTAACATACCTAAACATCCACTGGATGAAAAGGGATATTTAAGTGTGGGTTGCGAGCCATGTACGCGCAAGATCGACCCTGAACTTATGCTTGATGAACGACAAGCAAGATGGTATGGTATGAATAAAACAGAATGTGGTTTACACACAGAATTAATTAAAAAATGAATATTTTAATAACAGGCGGCGCCGGATATATTGGATTTGCATTGGCAGAAAAACTTGCTGAAAATCCGGCAGTGGATAAAATTGTATTATACGATAATTTAAGCAGGCACAATGAAAATGTTTTTTTTGGTAAACTGGTTCACCCTGAAAAATTTCACCTTGTTCGGGCAGATATATTAGACGGCAGAAAATTAAATAATGCTTTAAAGAATATTGATATTGTTTATCATCTTGCAGCTAAGGTAATTACTCCTTTTGCAAATCAGGACCCTCATTTTTTTGAGCAGATAAATCATTGGGGGACTTCTGAATTAGTTGATGCCGTGGAGAAAAATAGCATTAAAAAATTAATTTATCTAAGCAGTGCATCTGTTTACGATAGAATAGTGGAGGAGGCAACAGAAGATACTATCCCCAACCCAAATACTTATTATGGGATTTCTAAATTGAGGGGCGAAGAACATATTCATAGGTTACTGAATACTTCATCAAAATATATTATAAGATGCGGAAACGTATACGGTTATAGTAAATCTATGCGTTTTGATGCGGTGATAAACAACTTCATGTTACAGGCTAATTTTGAAAATAAGATATCCATTCACGGAACCGGAGCTCAAACCAGAGCTTTTATCCATATTGAAAACGCCGCAGAAGCGCTTTCAAAGTTAGTGGATGCTGAAATACCCTCCGGCACTTTTAACCTTGTTACAAAAAACCTTGCGGTAAACGATATTGCAGAAGCCGTTCTGGAACTTTATCCATCTTGCGAACGAATATTTGTAAATCAGCATTTAAATCTTGGCAGCATAAAGGTTAGTGTAAAATCTACACTATGGGAGCATATTTCCATAAATGAAAATTCGTTGTTGGAAGAACTTTTGGCATTTAAAGAAAAATTTGCTTTCGCAAGAAATAATTAATTATTTGATCACAAAGTAATGCAAACAATTCATACCATATTAAAACAATATTACGGGTATGATCAATTTCGTCCTTTGCAGGAGGATATCATTAATTCAGTTCTTGCAGGACAGGATACTCTTGCGCTTTTACCTACGGGCGGAGGAAAATCATTGTGTTTCCAAATTCCGGCATTATACATGGAAGGCATTTGTATTGTTGTAACTCCCCTCATTGCTTTAATGAAGGATCAGGTACACAATCTCAAAAAAAGAAATATTGAAGCAATTGCGATCTATAGCGGCATGAGTTATAAAGAAACGGATGCAGCTTTGGATAGTTGCGTTTATAAAGATATTAAATTTCTATATGTTTCTCCTGAACGTTTACTTACCGAAATGTTTCGCGAGCGGGTAAAAAAAATGAAACTCAATTTGATCGCAATCGACGAAGCGCATTGTATTTCACAATGGGGTTACGATTTCAGACCACCATATTTACAAATTGCAGAGTTGCGACCATTATTTCCAAGTGTACCCGTTATTGCGCTCACTGCTTCTGCAACTACAAAAGTGTGTGAGGATATTCAGGATAAACTCCAATTTAAAAAAAGAAATATTTTTCGATCGAGTTTTGTGCGTCCGAATTTAAGTTTTATTGTGCGGGAAACCGATAACAAAGAAGAAAAGTTAATTGAAATTTTGCGCAATGTTCCGGGGACCGGAGTTGTATATGTTCGCAACAGAAAAAAAACAAAAGATATTGCAGATTTCTTGCTCAGAAAAAAGATCAGTGCAAATTTTTATCACGCTGGTCTTGAACACGAAGTGCGAAACACAAGGCAAGAGAATTGGATAAATAACAAGACCAGAGTAATAGTTTGCACCAATGCATTTGGCATGGGCATCGACAAACCCGAAGTGCGCATAGTGGTGCATCTGGATATTCCGGAAAGTTTGGAGGCGTATTATCAGGAGGCTGGAAGAGCTGGCCGTGATGGATTTAAAGCCTATGCCGGGTTATTATTTGATGAACATGATATTATTGCACTGAAAGAATTTTTGGACAAACAATTTCCAGATATCACCTTTATAAGGAATGTGTATCACCAGTTGGGAAATTATTTTCAATTGGCATTCGGAGCAGGAGAGGGAGAAAATTTTGATTTCGATCTCATGGAATTCTGCAAACAATTTCAACTGAAACCTGCAGAAACAAAAAGTGCCTTAAAAATAATCGAGCAAAATAATTATATTTATGTAAGTGATGCATTAAATAAACTTTCCGGTATTTATATCCCCGTTGACAGAGAAACTATTTATCGGTTTCAAATTGAGAATAAACAATTTGAGCCAATAATTAAATTGATATTGCGAACCTCACCCGGTGTTTTCGATAATAGTATGCCTATTCATGAAAGAGAGCTCGCTTATCATTTATCCATAAGTATTGAAAAGCTGATAGAGATTCTCCAATTTTTGCACGATCAGGGAGTTCTGGAATATACACCCGTGAAAACTAGGCCACAATTAACGTTTGTTGCAGCACGGGTTAATGCAACGCAATTGAATATAGATCAAAAACTTCTCGCACATTTAAAACAAACGGCTGAGATCAGGTATCAGGCTATTACTTCTTATGTGAGAAACAAATCGGAATGCAGGGTTAAAAATTTATTGCGTTATTTTGATGAGGAAACTGAAAATTGCGGACAATGCGATATTTGTGTCGAAAAAGGAAAGTTGGATATTACTGAAAAGGAATTTGACCTGATATATAAATGGATGGAAGAACAACTAAGAGCAAAAATTATGATGCCCGAAGAACTGTTCAAATTAAAATTACCGGTTAGAAAAGAAAAGGTTGCAGATGCCTTGAGTTTTTTAACAGACAATAAAAAAATAAAACATACAAAAGATAATTTACTTATCTGGTGCGCATGAAAAAAATAGTTTTTACCGTTACAAATGATATTACCTACGATCAGCGGATGGAACGTATTTGCACCTCCCTCAGCAGTAATAACTATGATGTTACACTTATTGGATTTTATAAAAAAAGATCAGTAAAACGGGAAAATAAACCCTATAAACAAATACGATTGTCCGTTTTTTTTAAAAGGGGAAAATTATTTTATCTGGAATACAATTTTCGTTTATTTTGGTTTTTACTTTTTAAAAAGTACGATATTTACTGCGGAATTGATCTTGACACGCTGCTGCCGGTTTATCTAAATGCAAAATTGAAAGGTAAACCTTGTGTTTATGATGCACATGAATATTACACCGAATTGCCCGAGATAGTAGACCGTCCATTGATAAAAAAAATGTGGACCCAATTAGAACGATGGTTATTACCACGGATTAAATACAATTATACCGTAGGTTTCTCTATTGCTGAAGCTTTGTCAAAAAAATACAAACAGCCTTATATAGTGATAAGGAATGTTCCGGTATTGTCTGAAAATCAACCCACAATTGCTAAACAAAATTTCATTTTATATCAGGGAGCTTTAAACAAGGGCAGGGGATTGGAGAATTTGATGTTGGCAATGGAAAAAATTAATGCCCAATTGTATATTGCGGGAGAAGGTGATCTTTCTAAAGAATTAAGATATTTTGCATCACAATTACCCCACGCTAATAAAATTCGATTTTTAGGATATGTCCGGCCGGCTGAATTAAAACAATATACCCTGCAAGCAAAACTGGGCGTTAATTTTATTGAAAATATGGGATTGAGTTATTACTTCTCTCTCTCCAATAAATTTTTCGATTATATTCATGCAGGATTACCGCAGGTAACGATGAATTTCCCCGAATATAAAAAATTGAATGATCAATATCATGTAGCTTTGTTAATAGATGATCTCGAACCGATCACGATTGCCAAAAATATAAACCAATTAATTTCGGATGCAACATTATATGAAAATTTGAAAAATAATTGCAGGAATGCAGCACAGGAATTAAATTGGCAAAAGGAAGAGAAGGATCTTATTAAATTTTACAATGACATCCCCTGATAGACATATAAATATCATTTCCTTTGATGTGCCTTATCCGCCGAATTATGGCGGAGTTATTGATGTTTATTATAAAATAAAGGCTTTGTACAATGCAGGAATAAAAGTACATCTGCATTGTTTTGAATACGGAAGGGGTTCTGCTATGGAATTAAACACCATTTGCGAAGAGGTTTTTTATTATAAACGGGAAAAAATGTGGAAGGGTTTTTTATCGGATAAACCTTTTATCGTTCAGACAAGAAATAATAAATTACTTAAAAATAATCTCCTCAAAAATAATTATCCAGTTTTGTTTGAAGGATTACACTGTTGTTATTTTTTAGGAGATGAATTTTTGCGCGGACGGCTCAAGATGGTGCGCATGCACAACGATGAGGCTAAGTATTACCTCGACCTTGCCAAAAGGGAAGATCGGTTTGCAAAAAAGATATATTATTTTGCGGAATATCGCCGCTTGTTAAAATATGAAAGGGTATTGCAATTTGCAGATATTATTTATTGTATATCTCCAAGGGAAACAACACTTTATCAAAATAAATTTCGTGGCGTGCAATATCTCGCACCCTTCCATGGAAATAACCAGCTGAACATTTTGGAGGGAAAAGGAAATTATATTCTTTACCATGGCAACCTCGATGTGAGTGAAAATAATGAAGCAGCCTTATATCTGGTAAAAAATATTTTTAATAAATTAAATTTTCCTTTTATCATCGCCGGAAATGCTCCTTCAGCGGAATTATATCAGGCTTCTGAAAATCTGAAACACATAAATATAGTTGAAAATCCCGATGATAAACAATTAATGAAACTTATTCAGGAAGCCCACATTAATTTACTCCCTACATTTCAAAACACCGGAATAAAATTAAAATTATTAAATGCTCTGTTTAATGGTCGTTTTTGTATCGTGAATAGTATGATGACGGAACATACAGGTTTAGAAAAATACTGTGAAATAGCAGATGATCCACAAATGATGAGCGAAATTATTTCCCAAAAAATGGAAACTATCTTTTCAAGTGAAATGATAATCCAAAGATCTGCACTTCAAAATGAATTTTCAGATAAGGAGGAAATAAAAAAAATAATTACACAGTTGCAGCTTGCCCTTCCTGAATAAGTTGACCATTTAGTGTGCGCAGAATTCGCATTGGAAATTTTTCCAGAATATTATAATTATGTGTTGCCATTAAAATGGTGGTATTATACTCTTTATTTAAAAAACGTAAAAGCTGCATAATATCATCAGAAGTTTCAGGGTCAAGATTTCCTGTTGGCTCGTCGGCAATAATTGCAGTCGGATCATTAATAATGGCTCGAGCTATTACAACTCTTTGTTGTTCGCCACCCGAAAGTTCATGCGGCATTTTAAAACCTTTTGATTGCAGGCCAACACGTTTCAGGGCTTCATCAATTTTAAGGCGAATTAATGCTTTGTCGTTTGTTCCCGTTGCCCTCAACACGAATTCAAGGTTATCGTCCACCGATCTATCCATTAATAATTGAAAATCCTGGAATATTATACCGAGTTTCCGGCGAAGAAAAGGAACTGTTTTCCAGGTAAGTGTAGAAAGGTCGAAACCCGCTACCTGTGCACTTCCTGAATGTAATTTCAGATCACCGTATATCGTTTTTAATAAACTGCTTTTTCCTGTACCCGTTTTTCCTATCAGGTAAACAAATTCTCCATGAGATATTGTAAAAGTGACATCACTCAATACCAAATTTTTGCCTTGAAAAATATTTACATCAGAAAAAATGATATCGTTATTCATATTACAAACTTTAAAGCGAAGGTAATTTCAAAAAATAGATATGAACAAAAACTTATTCACACCATTTAATAGTATTGTAACGTAATTTTGCGCGATGAAATTGGAAAACGACCTGTTAATTAGGACTGCGAATAAGGAAATAGTGGAAAGACCACCCGTTTGGTTAATGCGTCAGGCCGGTAGAATTTTACCTGAATACCGTGCCCTGCGTGAAAAAGTGAAGGGATTTAAGAATCTTGTGGAAAATCCGGAATTGGTTTGTGAGGTAACCATTCAGCCCGTTAAAGCCTTAGGAGTAGATGCGGCGATATTGTTTTCCGATATACTTGTAATTCCCGAAGCCATGGGCCTTCCCTACCAGATGGTGGAGTCGAAAGGCCCTTGGTTTGAGAAAACCATTGATACACCGGAGGATATTAAAAATCTTAAAATTGCAGATCCCGAAACCGACCTGAAATTTGTGACTGATGGTATTATTTTGATAAAAAATGAATTAAACAATAAAATTCCACTCATAGGTTTTGCCGGTGCCCCCTGGACCATTTTCTCTTATATGATAGAAGGAAAAGGGTCGAAAACATTTTCAAAGGCCAGAACATTTTTGTATCAACACCCTGAAGCATCACATCAACTTTTAGAAATGATAACTGCTTCCACAATAAAATATTTGCAAGCTCAGGTAACTGCAGGAGTCAATATTATTCAACTTTTCGATAGTTGGGCAGGAATTTTATCTCCCCAACAATACAACACCTTTTCATTGCCTTACATCGAGAGAATTTGTAATGCAGTGAATGGGGTTCCAAAAATTGTTTTTGCAAAAGGAGCATTTTTTGCGAGAAAGGCACTTTCTGATATCAATTGTAATGTGATCGGGCTTGATTGGAATATGGATATTACAGAATCTAAAAATATTATTGGAGACAAAAAAGTGTTACAGGGAAATCTTGATCCATGTGTTCTTTTTGCAGATACTGCAGTTGTAAAACAGGCTACAAATGAAATGTTGCGGCAATTCGGAACAAAACATATAGCAAATCTCGGTCATGGAGTATATCCTGATACTCCTTTGGATAATGTGAAATGTTTTGTAGATACCGTTAAGGCGTATTCTTACTAATTAATTTCGGTAAATAATGTTTGGCCTTTGAATTGCCTTCAAAATACCTGAATAGGTATTTAAAGGCGGTTTATTCGGATTGATCTGCTTTATTTTACCAATTATAATTGTGTTACAAATTCCCCACTTATATAAATTTGTGTCAAAGGAACCGCACTTAATATGTTGATATTAAGGCCTTCCCTAAAAAACAGAACCCTAAACATTGTTTATCTTTATGCCATATTATGCTTAGTGAACTGCTTATTATTTTATTGTTAATTGTGTTAAATGGAATACTTGCCATGAGCGAAATTTCCATGGTGAGTGCCAAAAAGATCCGTCTGGAAAATCTTGCTAAAAGAGGAGATCTGCGTGCGAAAAGAGCATTAAAATTGCATAATGAACCAGCTAAATTCTTAAGCACGGTTCAAATAGGAATTACCCTCATTAGTATTTTAACGGGTATTTTTTCAGGTGCAGAGATAAAATCCATAGTGGAAGGATGGTTGCTCAATATCGGGCTGGCTGCGGAATACGCCGACACCATTGCCTTAATTCTCGTTCTTATTGTGATCACATCCTTTTCTTTAATTGTTGGCGAATTAGTGCCAAAACGAATTGGAATGCGTTTCCCCGAACCCATTGCCATGGTTTTAGCGGGACCGATGTTGGTTTTATCGGGAATTACTAAACCTTTTGTTTGGTTTTTGACGAAGTCGAGTGATGTTTTGATCAAAATATTAGGTGTAAAAGCGTCCAGCGACGATCAGGTGACGGAGGAAGAGATAAAAGCTATGATCCAACAAGGAACCAACACAGGAGAGATAGACGAAATAGAACAGGATATTGTGGAACGCGTATTTCATTTAGGCGATCGCAAAATCGGAAGTTTAATGACGCATCGTGATGAAATTATTTGGTTGGATGTAAATGAGCCTCTTGAAAAAATTCTTGCTGATATTGAAAGTGAAGTGCATAGTATTTATCCGGCATGTGATACCGAATTTGATAATACCCTGGGTATAGTTTATATAAAAGATCTTTTTATTGCAGATGCAAGAAAGAGTTTAAATAATTTGCGCGACCTTGTAAAACCGGTTTTATATCTGCCTGATAATAATACTGCATATACCGTTCTTGCAAAATTCAAAGAGTCTAAGATCCATTATGCATTGATCGTCGACGAATATGGCAGAACGCAGGGCATGGTTACCATCAATGATATTTTAGAGGCATTGGTTGGTGAATTTGATGAATTGAATATGCCGGGATATTCCATAATTCCGAGAGAAGATGGCTCGTTCTTAGTGGATGCTGCATTACCATTTTATGATTTTATCAAGTATTTTGAAATGGAAGATGAGTTTGAAATGTTGGATGAATTAGAATACAATACCCTTGCCGGATTTATTCTGCATCAAATGGAAAGGATACCGGAAGAAGGAGAAAAACTGGACTGGAAACAATATGAATTTGAAATTGTAGATATGGATTCTACCCGTATAGATAAAGTTTTGTTCATGAAAAAATAATAACACTGCGCTGTTGGTCGATACTACACATAATATTGAAATGAAACTCATTGCAGACAGCGGATCTACAAAAACAGATTGGATATTAATTGATGGTAGTAATAATATAGTAACAACCTTTTCCACAAAAGGATTAAATCCCAATATTGTTTCTGATGAACAAATTGTATTTGAATTAAACAATGAAATACAATTAAAAGAATATTCCGGATCACCACTCAAACTTTTTTTTTATGGAGCGGGATGTTCAGGTGCTAATAATTTGCACCGAATGCAAAAAGCGCTTCAATCCTTTTTTATAAATGCCTTAATTGAAGTGAGATCTGACATAGAAGCGGCAGTATATGCAACTTGTGATGATCAGCCTGCCATAGTCGCCATTCTTGGAACAGGTTCGAATTCGTGTTTATTTACGGGTGAAGAAATAAAAGGCAATGATTTTAGTTTGGGTTATATTTTAGGTGATGAGGGAAGTGGAAATTATTTCGGAAAAAAATTGTTGCGTGATTATTTTTACGGGGATTTACCATCAGACCTTCAAATTAAATTTTTGGAGCAATTCGAAATATCAAGGGACGAGTTAATACAAAGAGTTTATAAAGAGCCTTTACCCAATGAGTTTATTGCGTCTTTTCTTCCTTTTTTTTCTGAAAATATAGAGCACACGTATTGTGATAATACTATTTCTTTGGGGGTTGAAGAATTTTTGCGCATCTATATTAAACGGTTTAAGGAGCATTCAAAATTGCCTATTCATTTTGTTGGGTCTGCAGCATATTATTTTGATCATCAACTTTATGAAATGTGTGCAAAACATAATTTGCGTGTCGGGAAGATATTAAAATCTCCAATATCGGAATTAGCGGAATACCATATTAAAAAATATAAATCATAGCTACTGTAAACAATGCTTCCAAAACTAGATTTTAAAGAAACCCGATCCTATCAAAAATTAAAAGCGGAATTTGATAGGATAAAAGAAAAACATCTACGCGATCTTTTTTCGGAAGATAAAGATCGATTTGAACATTTTCATATTCAAATGGAGGAAATACTTTTTGATTACTCCAAAAACAAGATCGATTCGCTGGTTTTAGATCAATTGATTTCTTTGGCGGAGGAATTAAAATTGCATGATGCAATAGAATCCATGTTTAATGGTGAAAAGATAAATGAAACAGAAAACAGAGCAGTTTTACATACGGCGTTAAGAAATTTTTCGGAGGAAACACTTAATTTGGATGGTTTAAATATTATTCCGGCAATTCGCAACGTACAGGAAAAAATGAAATTATTTTCCAATGATGTTATTTCCGGAAAATTAAAAGGATATACCGGCAAACCATTTACGGATGTTGTAAATATTGGCATTGGAGGCTCCGATCTGGGACCATATATGGTTTGTGAAGCATTAAAACATTATAAAGTTCCACATTTAAATATTCATTTTGTTTCCAACGTTGATGGAACACATATAACTGAAACACTAAAGAAATTAAATCCGGAAACTACACTTTTTTTAATTGCCTCTAAAACTTTTACTACGCAGGAAACAATGACCAATGCACATACCGCTCGCAATTGGTTTTTGGATTCCGCAATGGAGGAAAAAAATATTGCAGCACATTTTGTAGCATTGTCAACTGCAGAAAAAGAAGTAATAGCTTTCGGCATAGATAAGAATAATATGTTCGGATTTTGGGATTGGGTAGGAGGGAGATATAGTTTATGGAGTGCCATTGGTTTGTCGATATGCCTTGCAGTTGGGTATGAAAATTTTGAACAACTATTAAAAGGTGCTGAAACAACTGACAAACATTTTCGAAAAACGGAATTTAAAAATAACATTCCCGTATTAATGGGATTGATCGGATTTTGGTATACAGAATTTTTTAATTACAAAACCTGTGCAGTTATTCCTTACGATCAGTATTTGCATCGGTTCACTGCCTATCTGCAGCAAGCCGACATGGAAAGCAATGGAAAATCGGTTGATCGCAACGGCAATAAAATTAAATATTCTACGGGCCCTGTAATATGGGGTGAACCCGGAACCAATGGTCAGCACGCTTTTTTTCAACTCATGCACCAGGGAACTGATATAATTCCCGCCGATTTTATTGCTCCGGCAATATCGCTCAATAAATCAGGCGATCATCATAATATATTATTATCCAATTTTTTTGCTCAAACGGAAGCATTGATGAACGGAAAAACTGCTGATGAAGTGAAGGAAGAATTAAGAATAAAAGGATTAAGTGAAACAGAAATTAATTTTCACTTTCCATTTCGCGTTTTTGAAGGTAACAGACCAACCAATACTATATTATTAAATAAAATAACACCCTATAATTTAGGTTCTTTGATCGCATTATACGAACATAAAATATTTGTCCAGGGAATTATCTGGAACATTTTTAGTTTCGACCAATGGGGAGTGGAATTGGGGAAAAAACTCGCGTCAGCTATATTACCGGAGTTGAAAACAAGTCAGGTAGTAACATCACATGATGCATCCACTAATGGGTTAATTGCAGCAGTAAAAAAAATGAGAAAGGAGTAAATTTAATTAACCAATTAGTGCTCTAGTATAATTGCAAAACCATTTTGAATCTGTGCAATAATATCACTCGCAATTAAATTTTGACCCTCTGTTTCATTTAGTGCAATATCTCCGGCTAATCCATGCAAATAAACACCGAGCATTGTTGCATTTTGTGGAGAATATTTTTGTGCAAGTAATCCAGTAATAATTCCTGTTAATACATCCCCGCTTCCTGCGGTTGCCATTCCGGCATTACCGGTAGAATTGAAAAATATATTTCCATCAGGCAAACCAACTATTGTATAAGCTCTTTTGTACACTATAATGCAATTGTACTTTTTTGCATTTTCTGAAATTAATTCGAGTAATAAATCCCACGAATTGTATGTCCCAAATAATCGTTCAAATTCTTTCGGGTGAGGGGTGAGAATTGAATTTTTTGGAAGTATTTCCAATAATTGTTTGTTTTGGGCCAGACAATTTAATGCATCTGCATCTAACACAATAGGAAATGCGATAAGAGGGAGAATATTTTTCAGCATTTCAATTATTTCCTCCTTTGTTCCCAAACCCGGTCCAATTCCCGCAACATTGTATTTAGAATTTTTTAATTGTTCAGGAATTAAAGGAAATGGAATCGTCATTAATTCAGGATGTTCCATTGCCACTTCATCGGAGGAGATAGTTACTAAACCGGCACCTGTTGTTAAACATGCAATTCCGCAAAGCTGCGCTGCACCCGGCATACCGGCAGAGCCAGCAATTATTAATGCATGTCCATAACTTCCTTTATGCGAAAAAATTTTTCTTGATGAAATTATTCCGGTTAAATTTTCTTCAGTAATAAAGTGATACCTGGTTTCACATTTAGAAATAACATTTTGAGATAGACCTATTTTTTTTATGATCCATTCCCCGATATATTTTTTATTTTCAGGAAAAAAGAAACACAATTTTGGCAATTCAAATGAAAAAGTAATATCAGCTTCAACACAAATATGATCAGAAGGAATATCAGCAAATAAACCGGATGGCATATCCAATGCAATTTTAAATGCATCTGCATTATTGATACATTCTATTGCTTCTTTGTAAATTCCTTCCGGAGCTCTGTTTAAACCTGTGCCAAAAATGCAATCCAGTATACAATCGCATTCTACTATATGCGGAACGTCCTTTTTATTAAAAGATCTGACATTTTTTGCTGCCAATTTCAGAAGTCTGTTATAATTTAAGGTAAAATCATCACTCGCTTTTGTAATATCGCCAACAATATAGACCTGAACCTTTTTTCCTGTTAATATTAAATGACGAGCAACACATAAACCATCCCCTCCGTTATTGCCGGTGCCACAATAAATTTGAATTGATTCGAAAAAATTAAAATTAACGGTAAACCAATTACTGAATACTTTTGATGCACGCTCCATTAATTCGCTGCTGTGCAGTTCTTGGTCCCTGATGGTAAACTCATCAGCCTCCCGAATTTGTTGGGCGGATAATATTTTCATAAAACCCTTTTTATAATACGAAGTTTATGGGTGTATTTTTTTAATTCTTTATTATAAATACCATAATGATCAATATTATCAATTCTAACCGAACCCGAAGCATGAATGATCTGATCATTATTTAATATAATACCCGTATGCGTAATTTTTTCATCTTCATTATCAAAAAATGCTATATCGCCTTCCCGTGCTTCATTTATAAAATGAAGGGTCTTTCCTAACTCGGATTGCTGATAAGCATCTCTGGGGAGATTTACACCATATAATTTAAATACGATCTGTGTTAAACCGGAGCAGTCGATTCCGAAAGGACTTCTTCCTCCCCATTGATACGGTGCATGCAAAAATTTGAGTGCAAATTTTCTGATATGTTCCCCGTTGAGCAGATCCGATTTTTCATTTATCGCTTGTCCTGAATAAACGAATTTTTCTTTCCCAAGTTTAAAATTCATTCCGTCAAAATCATATAAAGTGCTTCCTATTAAAATGGGAAAACTTTTATCGTTATTAGTTATCGTAAATACTAACTCAGCAGCAACCGATCTTGTCGATTTCTGCAATTTTTCCAACTCGGTTTCACTCAAACCACGGTGTTGTTTCTCGTGTATCCAGCCGCTATAGGAATCAAAATCGGTTTTTATTCTTAACCAATTCTCCTTTTGTTCATGCACTACATACAATTCTCCGAACAGCAATTGTGTTACTTGCTCAGCTGCATGGTCGGGTTTGGATCTGACTGGTATTAAACTTTGAAATGCGATTCCGTGATACATTACTTTATTTTATTGTTGCAAAGTTATAATTCATAAATGGTATACTCAGTATTTCTTGTTACAACCTTAAAAGGCAGTACAGCCTCATTTGGTAGGATAATATGTGTTATACCCTTTTCCTTTTTTAGTTCCCTGAGCCTTTCCGGTGTTATTTTTAATAAGTTTTCGTCGGCTTTATTCATAGCCTCGAAACTTATCTCCAGGGAAGTAAGAGCATTAATACCATAAACATCCTCAAACCTTACTGCCCATTCCTTTAGAAAACTTTTTGAATGCGTTAATGCTTTATAATCAACATAAGAACTTCTTTGTCCGTAATATTTTAATTCATCTAAACTACAGGGCTCAATAAACAATGCATTTTTTGGAGTTAGTCTTTGTGCTTGTTTACTAATATCTATTTCTGGGGTCATTTTTGTATAAAAAGGGAATTCATAAGCAGTATCCTTTTTTAGCACCTGTACACCGGGAAAAACTATGGAGATCCAGGCTGCACAAATAAGGATAATTATCAGAAAAAATTGTTTAATTCGTTTTTCCTCGTTTAATTGCGGAATTATTCTTCGAATAAATAATAGAGCAGCTATCACCCCAAAAAATTCTAACCACATGGTTGTTTTAAACCATTGCGCCTCAGCAACTAGCGGACTCTTTAAAACTTCCACTCCAATTGTGTAAATTATACAACCGATGATGATCAGAATACTGAGAATAAAAATGTTCTTGTTTACCCGATAAAAAAGTATGGGTGTAAACAAATAGAGTGGAGTTAATATAATAATATCCTTCAAAACAAATTGGGAAGGGATGTAATGATGCGCATTTCGAAATACAAAGAAAGTGCGAAAAAAATCAGCGGAATCGAAAGGGACATCATTTAAACGACCATTTAAAGAAATAATAAATAATCCCGCAGTAAAAATATATAACAACACCAGAGGGAATATGTTTTTTAAGTACTGTTTAATATTCCCTTTTTGTATCGCAGTGATAAATAAAGTTCCGGATATCAATAAAAATGCCTGCAGACCAGCCAAGGGGTGAAATAATGTGGAGATGATCAGGAAAATGTAGGTTCGAATAGTTTTTCCCTGCAGCCAGGATAAAATGGCCCATGCAGAAAAAGTATCCGATGCAAGGGTTGCACTAAATTCAGAACTGTGAAGTTCATTTAATCCAAGTGTATGAAATAATAAAGGGAAAAACAATAAGAGTATAGAGGCATATGCATAAAGATCATTCTTAAGAAAAAATTGTGCGATCCTGAATAATGCGAAAAGCAGCAGAAGCATGAAAATACAATACTCTATAAATACAACCCATTCCATTGCCGATCCAAATGGCTGAACCAAATAAATGAAAAACGACCTTTCGTTCGGGAAATTCTTTACAGCATTCTGAACAAAAAAATCATTTGGGAATAATGTATTGTCATTCAGATATTGTGCATAGGGAATAAGCTGAATACTGTTGTTATGGCCAAAGTTATAACCCCAGACAGCTAACAATGCCAGAAAAATTAACGTTAACCAACCCAGTATTTTAATATTTTCTTTCCCTGTCATTTTTATTTTATAATATAAGTAAAAACAATAAAAACAGTGACTAAAATAATACTATAAACCGATAACTGAGTTATCGGAATATATTGTTTTAATCTCACCCCGTTCTTATTAAGGCTTTGTGCCAATATTAGTTTATTTACAACAAAGGCGATCACAGTTCCATATGCAATACCTTGTAAACCGATAAAATGCATTAAACTTAAACTTATCGAAATATTTAAAATAAATTCTATAAGGGAGGCTCTCAGTATCTCTTTGGTTTTTCCCAAACCCAATAAAATGGAATGTGGAAACACCATTCGCGGAATTAAAAGCAGAAGATAGATATTGAAATAAACATAACTCTCCTTAAAATTTGGATTAAATATGATTGGATACAACCATTGACTCACGATGAGTAAAATAATACAAACAGGAAACAGTTGTTTGATCAGCTTGAGTGATCCCGATCTCACCATCTCCATATTTTGCGTGTCTTTAGAAACCTGGAGTGCCATTGCTGCACTGAATGCATTTGCTAATAACAACGAAAGGGGAAACTCCCGCGCACCATATTGAAACATAGCAAAAGTGGCCTTGTCGTAAAAATTATTTACAATAATGCCATCCGCATAAATTGCCATGCCACCTAAAAAAAATGTGAGCATTAGAGGAGATGCCAAGATCAAAAAGCTCCGCATCAATTTTGTATCAATTTGGAAGGAACCGTTTTTAAATAGTAATATAAGTGTTATTAGAAATTTAATAGCGATAAAAATGATCAATCCATTGATCACCATATCGTAACTTCCATAAAAGAATGCAGGTAGTGCCAATAATGCAGTTTGAAACAGCAGATGGTATGTTCCGAGATATATTAGTGCCTTACTATTCTCTTTGGCTAGAAAAAGGTAATCGGTTAGAAAAGTTAGATTATTAAACAGAAAATATAATAAAAATAGAATAAAAAGATTTCCGCTGATATCGAATTTGAATAAATTAAGTATTGGTTGTTTAACAAATACTAAAATTATGATCATCAATAATGAAAAGCCAAGTAGTATAATTGCTGTGTTAGTAATAAGGGATTTTTTATCCTCGGTTTTATGAAATTGCGATAAAAAATTCTGCAGTATGCCATTCACCCAAAAAAAACTAAGTGTTCCCGACATTAGAATAAAGGTTTCATAATGACCAATATCATCCTGCGTTAAACTGCTTTTTGTAAGTAATATAGAAGTCAATACCAGTGCGCCATACCTTGCGATCTGAAAAAATTGCATGGCTGTGGTTGGGCTTAGCGATCTTGTGTTTATGCCACCCACTCAACTTGTTTTTTTTGTTTTCAGGAGTATGGAATTACCAATTACAAATACATCGGAAAATGCCATAGAAAGTGCTGCAATTATCGGACTTAATAATCCAACCGCGGCAACGGGAATGGCGATCACATTATAAAAAAATGCCCAGAATAAATTTTGTTTTATTGTTTTTAATGTAAGTATGCTAAGTTGATGCGCAGTTGTAAGATGTTTTAAATTTCCGTTCAATAAAATGATCTGTGCAGAATTTATGGCTATTTGAGTGGCATTGCTCATGGATATTCCGATGTGTGCCATTTCCAGAGATGGGGAATCATTGATACCGTCGCCAACCATGGTTGTAATTCCCGACATGGTAAGTGTTTTTATTTTGATCAGTTTTTCTGCAGGAGTTTGTTTGCTGTAATATTCATCTATACCTATCGCTGCAGCAATTTCTCTGCATTTAATTTCGGAATCACCACTTAATAAAATGGTTTTAATTTTTTTCGATTTAAAATAATTTATTGTTTCAGCTGCATCTGCTTTTAATTCATCACTAATATTTAAACCCGCTAATAATTTATTGTTCTTCACAACGTAAATATCATGTCCTTGTAATTGCAGATCTTTAAATAATGAAGCAGAACCTACTCCATAAGAATTATTCTGTGGATCATAAGCCAACATTCCTGCACCTTTTACTTCCTCCGTTTTTGTGAATAAAAGATCATTATCGGATTTGTAATAAGCAGCTAATGACCTGGCAATGGGATGAGATGATCTGCTTTCCAGTGCGTGAATTATTGATGTGATTTCTTTTTCTTCTCCCTCATAAATTTTAAATCCCGATACCGTGAAATTTCCTGTTGTGAGTGTTCCGGTCTTATCAAAAACAACCACTGCAGTTTTGGCAAAGGTTTCTATTGTGTTCGCACCTTTAATTAAAATTCCGTTTTTTGCCGATCGCCCTAATCCAACCATGATGGCAGTTGGAGTGGCAAGTCCCATAGCACATGGACAAGCAATTACTAAAACTGCAATGCTTTGCATCAGCGATCTTTCCAGCGATACATTAAAAACAAATGCTGCAACAAAAAATGTGATCAAAGAAATACTAATTACAACAGGAACGAAAATGCTGCTTATTTTATCGGCAGTTTTTTGAATAGTAGGTTTGTCGGTTTGTGCTTTCTTTACCAATTCAATTATCGCTGCTAAAGCCGAATTTTCAGATGTTGCTGTCACTTTTATTTTCAAATTGCCATCCAAATTTATTGTTCCACCTGTTACAGCATCATTTTTTCCTTTTTTAAGTGGAATACTTTCTCCGGTCAACATCGATTCATCCACTATACTTTCCCCTGAAATTATTATTCCATCAGCCGGAATTTTATCTCCGGTATTTACCAATACCATATCATTTTTTTGTAACTGATGCACCGGAATTTCTTCCACCTGATCAATTCCACTCAGCAGATCAAACATTACCTTTTTTGCAAATTCAGGTTGCAATTGTTTTAATTCACGAATAGCTGTGGTAGTTTGTTTTACACTGCGTTGCTCTAATAAGTTACCGAGTAAAACAAGGGTGATGATACTAGCAGCAGTTTCAAAAAACATATATTCCATGCCAAGCCCACGTATATATCCATATAAACTGTAAATAAATGCTGCGGTGCTTCCGGTGATAATTAAAACATCCATGTTTGGCACTCCCGTTTTCAGAGAACTGATCGCACTTCTGCCAAAATGTAAGGCACCAATAATATAAACAGGCGTACAAAGTATTAGTTGAATAAGAGGATCATGCAATATATGAAAAGCAGGAACCATCGATAATAAAAGTGGTAGTGTGAAAATGAGCGATATAAAAAACTTGCGTTCGGTTGAACTCAGTAAATTCTTTTTTTCTGTTTTTGCAGATTCTGTTATTACTTTATATCCCAATTTATTAATTCCCTGCACCACACTTTCCAGATTCTTTTCGCCATTGAGATCAAAATACACCTCTCCGGTAGCAAAATTAACATTTACTTTTTTAAGACCTCTCTGTTCGAGGTATCTGCTTATTCCCAGTGCACAATTTGAACAGGTCATTCCCTCAACCTGCAATTGTGTTGTATCCTTGTTATCGCTCATTACTGTGGTTGTAAAGGTAAATAATCCCTTTGCGAAATTTTTACAATTAATTGCACGAAATTTGTTTAATTTTATAGTTTACAATAAAAATTAAACCGTTTTATAATATGAAAAATTCAAATACAAATTCGCGCCGGGCTTTTATTAAGAAAAGCGCAGTGGCAGCATTGGGGTTAGGAGTTTTTAATTCTTTGAAAATGGAAGATCTGGCAGCCGCTAATAAGATCAATCTGCTGGAAATTGAACCTGTTCACGGTGCATTCGAACTACCTGCACTGGGTTACGAATACAATGCTCTGGAGCCTTTTATCGATGCAACTACAATGACAATCCATCACAGCAAACACCATCAGGCTTATATTACAAAGTTGAATGAAGCAGTGGAAAAAACTCCTGAACTTCAGCACAAATCGCTCATGGAGCTTATTACAAACATTAATGGCACGCCCGAATCTGTTCGTATGGCAATCAGAAATCACGGCGGCGGGCATTTTAACCATAGCTTTTTTTGGCAATTGATGTCCCCTTCAGCAAAGAGTTCTACGGCCGGAGAGGCTTTATTAACAGCTATTAATACAAAATGGGGCAGTATGGATAACTTCAAAGTTGAATTCGCAAAATCCGCAACGGGTGTTTTTGGCTCGGGATGGGCCTGGCTTGTTAAGGATAAGGAAAACGCCCTCAGTATAATGACCACTCCAAATCAGGACAATCCCGTAATGGACATCATGCCTCAAAAGGCTAAACCTATCATGGGAATTGATGTTTGGGAACATGCTTATTATCTCAAACACCAAAACAAACGCGCCGATTATATCACCGATTTCTGGAACGTTATCGATTGGGCGCAGGTTACAAAATGGTATGCGGAAGGTTAAGTAACCGTTTGGTTACATATCTTTTTCTGACCTGAAAGTCTTGGGAAATGGGAATTCCTTTAAAATTTTAAAATTGGAATTCCCTTTTTTCATTTTCTGAATCCACTTTTTTGGATTACCTTTGCCCACCAATAAATGGTGATTGTAGCTCAGTTGGTTAGAGCATCGGTTTGTGGTTCCGAGGGTCGTGGGTTCGAGCCCCATCATTCACCCTGAAGGCCGGAAGTTTTTCCGGTCTTTTTTGTTAGGCCCGGAGGAAAGTATTTGAGCCCTGTTTATTTGAGTTGTAAATCGACTGATCAAACATCACAAGTTTATCTACGCCATGGAGCTTTTTTAATATGTCATCCCTACGGGATTAGGATAGTCTTTCTTTTCACTTGTTACCGATATTTCGTCCCTAACGGGACTAGTTTATATTATGATCAACAATTAGTAGGATTGCATTTTATCAGAAAATAATGCCCCGCCATAACAACAAAGGTTTAAAAAACAAATCGCAAGGCATAAATTAGAACGAAGGTACTGTCATCCGCAGCAGATGCTATATTGGCACACTAAATCCAATACCAAAGCATAGTATAGTTGGCATGGCATATCTGTAATACCGTATTCCAAAGAGTAGCATAGTGCTGTAGGCACGGTATATCGGTAACACCGAAATCAAAAGAGATGCCTAGTGCTGTAGGCACGACATATAAAAAATGCTCAGGGGAAAATCAAATTTCAGTTGTAAATGATTGCCTCTGATGATGTTGTTATTAATTTTGAATATATTTTATGAGATTGTGCACCTTCGATTTTATAAGCCTTAACCGAATAATAATGCATTTGGACTTAATTGTGTGAGTTAACTCGATCAATTTTAATAGTCCGCGCTGTGAAAATTGCAAAAAGAACTAAGAATAGCACTGACTGAATCTGAATAAGTAAATACCCATATTGCCAGTGTAATATCATAAATAAAGCACCCATGGAAAAGGAGAGGAGCCATATTACTTTTAAATAGTCAGTTAATTTCTTTGCTTTTTTGAGTAGAAAATGAATTATATAAACGAGTGAGATACCGGATAAGCCGATCATTATCATCAGATCAGCTCCAGCCCAGTGAAGGATCTTTATTAAAAAGCCTGCTACTGATATTATGATCAATAAAACCATTAATGTGATGAACATTTTGGATTTTATTAAACTTCCTTCCTTTAATAAAATAATTAAAGCTGCGAGGCGACCAAAAGCACTTATAATTCTTTGTAGTGAATCAAGATCATGAACATTATAATAAAGTAATACTTCGCCAATTATTGCGATAATTAGAATAATTAAAATTATTAGTGGTAAGGATATTTTCTTCATTTAATATTTTATAAACCGAAATCAATTCCCACAAATCTCCAATTGCAATAACAACATTTCATTTTCATCCCTGAAAGCTTTTCTTCCTAAAAGTTGTTGTGTTTCCATAAATATATTGCGCAGTTTGTCGAGGTTGGTTTCATGATAACCCAATTCAGTTATATATTCTAAAGGTGTATGCAGGAAATCATTCATTTGGATTCGTTGTTCATTTGTGATAAAGGTTTGCATACTTTCCTCATGAAGTATTTCGGTCAATATTTTTTTCAAAGGGATCTCTTTGACCTTGAGCGTAGAAGTGGCTGTTACTGCTGCAGCTCGTGATAAATTTTGGGTATAAATGGGATGTAAAGCCTCGTCCAATTGTTTGAAAATTTCGGCATACTCCAACATTTTTTTATCCGTTTGAAACATGCGTTCATAGGCTTTAATGAGATTTTCTTTGTTTATTTCTGAAGCCTTATGATAGAAAAACCGAAATATCTTTTTATCTTCTTCCAATAATTCCCCATTTATTACTTCCATCTCCTCCTGTAAAAATTTTCGCAAATTTGGAATGTCGAATTTTGTATATTTAGTACCGTCAAATTCAAATGTTTTTATTGGATGTCCGGGTATTTCTAATTGTGATAAAATATGTAGATCTGAAATAATTCCTTTTATTTTATAGGGTATCTGTAAAACAGCATCGGAATAGACTTTTTCAAATGATAAATCCTTCGGATCATTTGTAGTGTTTTTTAATTCTTCCAGTTCAAATGTTTTAATGTCGCGTCCATCATAATATCCACTATATGCCTTGTCGAAATAATTCTCTTTAAGTTTATCCTCATACATGGAATTAAATTGTTTAACATTAAACAACTCCGGTGTTGATTTAAATGTTGCATTTGCATAAATGATGTCAGTTGCTTGTTTTTGCCATTGTTCTGCATTTTGAAACAGGTCCCAGGCGGGAGAATTATCAATTTCTGCACTCAGGTTAAATTTTTGTAAATATTTTTCCCTGTCCTGATTATCGGGATGTGATGCCCATTGGTCCTTGATCACAATGCGTGAGGTGTTGAATCGGCTAAAGGTGTTGGCATCCACAACAGGATAACCATTTTTTAATTCCACACCCATTTGTATACTTGTGTATTTTACCACTTCTGCCAATTGTGGATATACATTCTCCGGTTTTTTATTATCGCTTAAAACAGAGTTATAAAAATCCATTAATTTTTGAAAACAAGATTGCACCATATCGATCTTGTATAGGGAATTTGTTATATTATTGGTTCCGCTGGCAGATGCAGCCACAGTATCAGCATGAAATTCCATTTGACGGGATAAACTCAAATGTGCCTTATTAACCAACTTATACATTTGTTTTTGCACAAATTGAATTCCCTGAACTATATATACCGTAAGGCTGGCAAGCAAGGCAAATATGCCGTGAATTTGTGCCCAGGCTGTTATTGTGGAACTATATCCTTCATTTTCATAAAGCATATTGTAAATGATCTTATTTACATTGTATACATAAGATCCAAGTTTCATACTATGTTGCGAAAAATGTCCGAACTCATGTGCCAATACAGCTTTTAATTCGCTGGTATTTAAACTGTTCACCAATCCTAATCCTATCAATAAATTTTTGCGGACAGGAAAAAACATGCTCCACAAACCGGAATTATAAAACACCGCTGCATTAACATCCGATGCGAGATAAACCTTTTTGGGAAAAGGTGCTTTTGTTTCCTCCGATATCCTGCGAATAAATTCAAATAAAACGGGCTCCTCTTCTTCTGTAATTTGGATCAAATTACTTCTGTCAACCTTATTCGTGGTGAACATGAATTTGAAAATAAAGTATATTAGCATTGCCGATAATACCATCAATCCCAATCCTCCAATTATAGTTATAAAATGGATTCCGGCTGTCATCACCATGATCCCTAAATAAAAACTCAGTGCAGAAATTCCGGCAACTACTCCAATTAATAGGAGGTAGGTTAAAATAAATGCAACAATTGCGAATGTAACTTTGGTTACTTCTTTTTTGTAATCCTTGGAAACGTAAAGTATTGTTGGATCAACATTGGCAGGGGAGGGAGGATAATTTAGTGTGGTTTGAGTGGACATGGGTGTTGGATTTAGGAGTTAGATTTTTCAAAAGTAAAATCTTTTATTCGAATTTACATCCTTGTAAAATAATGTATAATAATAAAATCGTTCTTATTTCTCTTTAACCTCTTTTAATAAATTAATCTAAACGCATTAAATATAGCCTGATGCGCAATTGTTGCATGATCTTCATCAGGAAGATAGTCAAAATGGACAAAAACCCTTGAGCTTTCTGATGAAGCAATTTTTTCTGCGAGTAAATTAGCATCCACTTCCATTACATGCGGAATTGCACTAGGACCTAATCCTTCCTTTCCTACACCGATATAGATGTCGGTTTTTTGTGTAAATTCTTTTTTCATCAGATCAGATTCCAACTTTAACAGAGAGGCATCATCCCACCATAAACTTGGGCTTACAATGATATATTTATTAAATAGGGTTGGTTTTTTTAAAAGAATTTCGGTTGCAAGTAGTCCTCCTAACGACTGACCAATTATAGTTCTCGAAGAATCGGTTTTATATTCCTTTCCGATATAAGGTATCAATTCTTTTTCCAGGAATGAAATAAAATTTTCCGAATGACCTGTGGTGGGATATGTTTTTTTGTCTTCTTCGATAGTGGTTGGATATGTAAAATCTCTTCTTCGGTCAACCGTGGCTATACCCACAACGATGGATGGAGGTATTTGATCTATCCACGGAAAAGTATTAAACTGCACTATACCAACAACATGTATAAAATCTTCATCGGCGGAACCATCCAGCAAATAAATCACAGGATATTTTATTGTATCAGCAGCATCATATCCTTCGGGCAAATAAATGTTTAAAATACGTTTTTCAGAAAGTATTTTTGAATCCAGCTCCTCTATCACCCCCAAAATAAATGGTTTTTTTTCCTTTGGCGCGGAGGATTGTGCAAAGGAAGTCAGGATAATTAAAAATGCTACTGATAATGTTATTATTTTGCGCATAACATATAAATTAAAGGGAATTACTATTGGTTACAGATACTATTCTACCACCAATTTACCCGTATTTAAAATTCCATTTTCGTTTCGCAATTGAAATAGGTAAACCGAAGCCGGTAAGTTTTGAATATCAAAGGAGGAATTTTGACCTGTGATTTCATATTGTGTAACAAGTTGACCGTAAATATTCAAAAGATCCAAGGTTAATTTGTTTTCTATAATTAGATCTGTCAGTTGAATGTTAAATTTATTATTGGCAGGATTTGGGAAAATATTAACGGATGATCTAGTATTTACATTATCAAGACCTGATGTAATTTGTTCCGCATCTAAATTATACAATAAATTATCGTTATGATCATAAATAAAAATGCTCATCAATGGATTTAAAATATACCATTGGTAGTCGATTCCACCTCCGCCATAATCTTCCTTAACTCTTACTACATCAGTATATGTTTTTGTTGGCGTTATAAGTGTTCCATATCCATCGTAAGTGATCTCCACACTGTTAGGGCTCTCACCGGTTTTTTGCCAGGTGTCGGTTGCAGAGTCAAGATAATTAAAAGGAAATATCAAATTTGTCCTCGGATTAGGGGTATAATCATTTCCAATTCCCGGTGTTGTGATAACATAAGCAAGAACTTCCATTTTATCCGCGGAAAATTTGAAAAAACTATAATTTCCTGCAAATGCATAAGCATAATTTGATGTTGGAAACGATGCACCAATAGGGGAGGTTGCAGGGTCAATTACATCAATTACTCCTACAGGTGTAAAACTCACTGTGCTGAAGTCCCATATTTGATCAGCACCACCGCTTCCAACTCCGGCAGAGGGAGTGCCCAGTGAAACTGGTGCAGAATATCCGGGATCGGGTATATTATCGCCGTTAATAATCACGGGTTGTGCAAAAACTGATACGGTTGAAATAGATAGAGCAATGAGTAATGATCTTTTCATCTTGTTTGTTTAAATGTTATTCCTACTCGTAAGGCTTTTCGGTAACGCCAATTTTTAAAATAAAGCTTTATATTTTAATTGTTGCAATATTACCTTTTATTAAAATATATTTATATGACTTTTCATATAATTAATATTGCGAACTGGAAAATTTGTTTTCTTCATCAATTATGAGTCCATTTTCAGAAAACCACTTTGTAAAGTCATCGTAAGCAGTTTTATGAGTATCATACCATTTATCAAATCCTTTCAAATCTCCCTGCATTAATATCCAATGGTTATACGATTCCATATGTCCGGCTTCTTTAATTTGTTTTTGATAACTGAACAACACATTCGGATAACTTTCGTCGTGTTTATTGGTAAAATAACTATCTACAAAAATACTTCTTATGGTGTCTAATGAATTGATGTCGGTTGCTCTTACAGCTAGAAGCGACAGCATTAAAGTAGGTTCGTAAACTCCAATACCATAAGGCATTTTAAACTTTGTAGGGTCAGAAAGGTCGCTGATGTTTATTGTGGCATTCTGACTGAAACTAATGGAAAAAGTAGTGTCGTTTGTAAACTGAATTTGGCTGTTGTAAGTATCATAAAGTAATTTACTTATTTCCACCGTTCTTTTGCTGTTGCGTTCCAGATTCATGAATATTTCACCGTAGATCATACCCCAAACCTCTTCTGAGGAGTTGCAATATATCCTAGCAGCCCAATAATAATTAGAGGGAAATTGAGGATCAACTTCAATGCCTTTTTCATAATAATCTAATGCTTTATTGTATTCCTCTTTCCCCATTTGCATGATCCCTAATTCTAAATACAAATTCCCTGCATTCGGAAATTTCTTTACACCTTTTTCATACATTTCGATCGCATCTTCCGGTTTTCCGATCATGTCGTAACTATTGCCCAACAATTGGAAAAGTTGAGCAGTAACATCTTTGTGTTTTTCTACCTTTTCCAGAATTTTTATAGCGCCTTTATAATCTTTCTTCAAATAGTGTGCATATGCTAATTCATAAGGATAATCAAATCTGTCAGGATCCAATTTTTGTGCTTCCTCTAGTAATTCTATACTTGCTTCGATCTTCCCATTATCCATAAGTTCTATGGCTTTCATCCCTTTTTCATAGGCCTTTTCCTCATTTGTTTGGGCAAAGGTGAGTTGGCAAAATGTAATGAACATTATAGCCATTAGGGTTTTGGTAGTTATTGTCATGTCAGGAGGGTTTAGGTGTGTTATTTAAATAGTTTTATTTACCAAAGGGTGGTTTAATTAACAATATTACAAATTAATTTAAAATATGCCTATAATTTCATAGCATTTTTGGCACCTTTTTTAATTTCTAATACAAGTTCCATATAGTTTGATGTAATGGAGGGTATGAATATGGTATCGGGACCACCAACTCCAAACCGACTACTTCGTTTTGGCCACAGGTAAAAAAAAATAGTCCAGTTATTTCCCTTTACGATCATAGTTCCATGATAATATTTGTTAATAACGGCAATTTGATTTAAATTTATTTCCGTTACATGTTCATTCGCAAAGTGAAATTTTAAAATATTGTTTTCAATGCTAAATTTCCCTTCAGCTAGCTGATACAGATTTTTGTTTGAGAGGTATATGCCTAAACAAAAAGCGAGCACTGTTACTAATCCTATAATAAAAAAAGTCCAAAATGGAAGATCAGGTTCCATATTTTGCATTGGAATGATGATAATTGAAAATAACAACAATATTACAATTGTAAATACTATGGAAGATCGTATAGTAACCATTTTGATAAATGGTGGCATTTTGTTCTTATCGATGTAAAATTTATTCATTAAATTATTTCGTTGCTTAGAAGAGGATTTTTTTTGGGGATATAAATTATTATATAATTAGTCAGGACTTAACTACTTTATAATTATCAATAACTTTTTTATGTATCCAGGTTGTGAAAGTGAGGAAATTGATAAATTTTAAAAGATATTCATCAGTACAAATTTGTATAAGGGTATCAGGATAACAATCATAACATTTAACAGGCATTTCATAACAATTTAAAAATTCTTTAATTCCGGAAATAAATTCAGAAGCAGCTAAAGTATAGGGAAAGCTGCGATAATCGCCATAAGTATATTCCTCACCTTTTAGTGTGATTTTTTCCGCTAAAATTGGAATTTCACCGGTGCTTGCATTAATTAATGCAAAGGTGTTATTGTTCTTTCTTAGGAAAAGAATCAGATTTTGACCAATTTCGACTGTGTCATAACGTTTATCACATATCCACTCCTGAAATGGCTCCACGTTTATAATTGTGTCTGAAGTACCTTTAATATATTCTGTGATCTTAAAAGAATAAGTTTTTTCGCCAACATCTACAATTTTCCCCACCACGATCAGATCTGCTTGTAATGCGACCAGTTCAATTGGAAGTGACTCCTTTTTCGCCCATGAGTTCGTTGAAATCGTTAACAGAAATAGTGTTAAAACTCGGGAGATTTTAGACATAAAAACAAAGTTGAGGAATTTGAAATATAGTTATAAAGATATCTTATATTTTTTAAGATTCAAGGGTGATGAATCTATGTTGTTTAGCATTACTTATAATTAAACCTCAGCAAACTTGGTTTTTTATCCTGCCCTTCATTCGTAATAAGCATATCCCCATTCTCAAAAAAGGTAATACCTTCTGCCTTATTAAACATTTCAGGGTCGAGTTGTTCTATATGTTCTATTTCACCTAAGCTGTTAAACATAAAGATCAAATGATCGGTTGCAGAGAGTACGTAAAGTTGAGAGGTGATCGGATGAATGCCAATAGCCGAAATCGCAAATTTTATGATGGGTTCCGTTATCTGTCCCTTCTTTTTTGTTCGGGTTGGAAGATCAACTTTTTCCTCCAATGCAAATTGTTTGATCACCTGAAGGTTAAATTCATAAACGGGTTCCTCACTTAATTTTTTAGTGGAAAGATCAAACCCGTAGATCACTCGTTTGTCTTTAAATTCCGGACCTTTTCCAATTTTGCCTTTACATGCGATCAGCAATCTGTTATTTTCAACATCGTAACAAAGTCCCTCATTATTATCGGCAGGAATTCCGGTGTAATACGAAAATATTTTAAAATCCGGAGTTGTATAATCCGTGATCTCAAAAAGTATCCCATCACTTTGCAAAACATATAATTTCTGTCCCACACGCGTTATGCCTTCATAATCGCCATCGTAATTGAAAGTGTATTGTTCCTTTATTTTATTATTGATAATATCATACATAAAAATATATCCATTTTCATCCTGAACACAGGCAATGGTATTTGCATCTATAAGGGTAAGTCCTGATATTTCATGTAAAATTTCCGGTAAAAATAAGGTTACATTAGGTGCATGAAATTTATATTCTGACTTTTTAAGATTGTGATTATTGGATACACTGCAGCCAGTGGTTATTATAAAAATTAAGAAAATATATTTGGATATTGTATGTAACATTATTTTTGATTGACCCTTACAATGCTTTTGTATAACATTTTTTTAAATTGAAATAGATAACCAGATAAAAGTATAAAAAATTAATAATAATTCCTAAAACAGTAAACAGTTCGATAATTACTGCTTTTTTTTCGATCCTGTGGAAGTAAAGGCTTTGTAAACAATTTTTCCTATTGTATTTATTCTTTCAAAATTTTCTTTGAAAGGAGAGGGGGATAGTACCGAATACTGGAAATTAATATCCGCAGTGTTAAATTCAGATTGGAATGGGAAAAGTAAAATAAAACTGAATGGCTCGAAATATTTATTGAGTTTGGCAGGAATCTGTTCTAATACCGGGATGTAGGAAACACTTTTTTGTCTTGCGCTTACCACAATAAAAAGATCATCCGGAGTAAGTTCATTGGCTATACTTTTAAAATCGTCCCAATCAGTAAATTCACTGTAAGTGGCATCGAGTTTAAAATTTTTGGCGTTGATAGCATCTATTAATTCGAGTGTTTTGCGTTCACCCCAAAAAATACAGGGTGCTCCAATTTGTTTTGACAATTGATTGATCCCTTCCAGCCATCGGAAAAATCCACTTTCAAATTCAGCATTCGGTGGCATTAATACGGCGATTTTATTAAAGGTATTTACCGGTTTAATTATTTTACTTATCCATAACATTTGTTCATTGCCGTGAATGATATTATGTAATAAGGAACCAAAAATTCTGTCGCTGGTGGTAATTTTTTCATGCCAACCCATAACAACTTCGGTAATACCTAATTCTTTTATTGCTCTGGAAATACCTGAGGCAATATTCACATCTACCCTTGTAAGAACTTGAACACTTGTGTCTGCTGATGAAATATGTTCCGCAGCAAGCTCTAGCCCGCGTTTACTGCGCAATATTTTTTCTTTGGTATCAGCATCATCTTCAATAACTGCAAGCGGATATATAGGTTCTTTGGAACCTGGATTTCGTATTAATAAAGCGAGATCCAATAAATTATGTGCAGAGTCGGGATTTCCCACCGGAACCAGAATACGTTCCAATATTTCAGGATCGGTATCAATTTTTCTGTTTTGTGCAATTACATATTTTCGTCCTGCAGCTTCTGTAACAAAAGAACTGACAAGGCAGCTCACTAAAATTACGATAATTGTTCCGTTGAGAATATTTTCACTTAATAATCCGAGGTCAAATCCCACCAAAATAATCGCGAGAGTTGCGGCAGCGTGAGCAGTACTTAAACCGAAAATTAAATTTCCTTCATTGGAAGTAAACCTATATATTTTTTGAGTAATAATTGCTGCGATATATTTAGTACTTAGTGCAACTACCACTAGTACTCCTGCAACATAAAGTGCATAGGTGCCGTTAAATAATACCTGTAAATTAATGATCATTCCTACATTGATGAGAAAAAATGGAATGAAAATATTATTCCCCACAAAAACCAACCTGTTTTTGAGTGCCGATTGATGTGGAATTAATCTGTTGAGCGCAATTCCCGCAAGAAAGGCTCCAATAATATGTTCTAAACCGGCAAGTTGTGATAAAAAGGCAGCCAGAAATACGATGGTTAAAACAAATATAAATTGTGATCCGCCTTCCCCTTCCAGTTTGCGAAAAAACCATTTTGCGATTATGGGAAATATGTATAAAACAATAAATGCAAACGCAATCACGGAAATGCCTAACCTCACCCAAAAAATACTATCTGTTTTTGCCAGTGAAAAATTGGTGATCACCGAAAATAATAATAATACCAGTGTATCGGTTATAATTGTTCCGCCCACGGTTAAACTTACCGGTCGGGCTTTTGTAATTCCCAATCGCGTGATAATAGGATATGCAATTAATGTTTGTGTGGAAAACATACTCGCTGTTATCAGGGATGGAATTAATTCGAGATGCAATAAATTTTTACAAACAACGTATCCGATAATAAATGGAATAATAAATGTTAAAAGTCCGAAAACGGTACTTTTAGTGGCATTTTTCTTAAAACCGGTCATTTCAATCTCCAGCCCTGCAAGAAACATGATATACAATAAACCAACTGTTCCAAACAAAACGATTGCTCCGTCTCTTTCCAGTAAATTAAATCCATGCGGCCCGATCACCACACCTGCAATTATCATCCCCACAATAGAAGGGATCCTTAAACGATTAAGTAAAACCGGTGATAACAGAATTATACACAGAACAATAGAAAATATAATGACCGGCTCCTTAAAAGGAGTGCTAAGATCTACAAGCAGCGGCAGCACAAAAGTCATTTCGCCGCAAAGTTAAGGGATAATTGACAATTGACAATTTGAAAAATTCGAATGCCATGATTATTAACACTCTCCGATGGGCAATCAGATATGAGTTTACATATTGGAATTGTTATAATTAATCTTATAAAATATAATGTGAAATTTCTTTACCACAATTCTGCTAAGAATAGGAGATTCCTTTAATCACGGCTAACGATACGAATTTTCAAATAGGAATCAATTTTTATCCCTTAGTTAAACAAGTCCTTTGTCCTATTTTCCTTGTCCTGCATCCAGTCCTACTTCCTACTTCCTATTTCCTATGTCCCTATTGAATCATGTCCGAAATTATCTTGAGCAAATTAGAATAAAAATTACCTTTTATTTCACGGATGAAAACAAATTTATCGCTTGCTGCGCCAAAGAAGGGGCGGAGTGTCCAGGCGAGTTGGGTGCCGACAAATGCGTATAGTATCATCCAGATTCGAACTACTGTTCTTCTTTTATTATATAATGCAACTTCTTCCTTGCTGTCGCTTAAAATGGTATAATAAAAAAAGCGAACTCCTACCAAGCCGGAGATGGTAAAAAATATTACATTTAAAAATTGAAATACTGCATCATTGTTATTGGTAATTAAAAATAATAATGTAACAGGTGCGAATCCTACTAATAATATTCCGATAATACATGTTGCAGTTAAGGCAATTGCCATGGATTGCAACATACTCGCTTTTGAACCGATAAAACTATCGAAAATGAAAAATGCGGGCATGCAAATGGCAAGCGTGATCAGATATAAACAGGGCAATTTTATCATACTTGCCAATGCATATAAAATGTTCTCATGTAAACCAATAATAAACCCATAAGTGCCAAATGCAATGGCACCGGTAATTGTGAGACTTATTATTCGTTTTTTAAGATCATCTGACGATCTTATTTCTGTTACAAATTGGGTGCGGTTTTGGAGTAGTGTGGTTACGAGATTCATAAGTGAGTATTTAGTAGTTAGTATTTAGTATATAGATAGGTCTGCCTGTTTTTTATAGTTATTTATTTTGATGGAATGGTTGCATATTATTAACGGGTTTAAAATATTTTTACACTTCAGTTTCCGGGATTTTTTCATAATACTTGAATTTTTTCCCCCAATATAAAATTCCAATTGAAAGGCCAATTGAATAGGATAAAAAGGCTTCCCATAACATCGGTTCCGTGAGGTTTTGTGGAAATGGTTTGTTGCGAAGAAAAAATATATACAATGTAGCGAAACACAATAAATAACTAAAAATGCAGAGGATAAAATTAAATGTATATTTGGTTTTTGTAAATTTTTCAACTGCTATGATCGTATAAATTAAAATTAAAAATGCGAGGATACTTCTAAATAGTGAAATTCCAATAAAAACAATTAATAAAATAAACAACCCACTTACATCACTAAGTTTGTTAACTCCCTCACCATCTATTAAAGTTGTAATTAGCAAAAAAATTGTGCTACCTGATAATACAGAACAGAACCAAATTTTAAGTGCGTAGGGAACATATGGTGGCATTAGTATATATTTTGATCTGAATAAAATCTAAAATTTTCAAAGAAAGCATAATAAAGTACTACCAATATGCTTATGGATGCATACATGAGTAATGCTATTTGTATAAAAGTTCCTTTGAATTGAATGTCGGTAACAATATTGTCGCGCTGAGCCGAATATTTCAATTGTATCATCGCTTTTAGGTTTACCAAAATGGTAATGATGGGCAAACCAACCATTATCATAAGGGTTAGGAGGGAGGATACTCTGTCGACCGGAATCATGATATGTTCCATGATGATAGGTTTTTCAAAAAATACCGCCAAAAAAATACCCAGCCAAAATAAAGAGGGTACCGCCATAAGAATCAATCCCGTCGCCGTTGCGAAGTTGTCGGGATGCATTGATGTTGATTTTTTCATTTTTTTTAAGTTTTTGATCATTACCTGAACAATTGGACGCAATGAAACCATAGATCACCCAAATGCTGACTAAATAAGGTAGCAGCGATATTAAAGTATCACTCACCGAATGGGAGTTTCTGTCAATTGCGATGAAAAACCAGACATTGCCCATTATTGCACAAATACTGATGAGTGACCCTGTTATTGTTATTGGAAAATAGATCCAACCGACCTTTTTGAATAATTTCATCGCAAATAAGTTTTAATATCAAACTACTTTGAGATACAAAGTTAATGAAATTTTCGAATCTGCAAGGAAAAAAGAATTTTTTTTTAAAAAAATTGATGAGAAAAGCTGAAAACCTGAGGGGAAACCATACAGGGCAAGGAAAAGAAGTTTTTTTCAACCTAAAAAACCAACCAAAAACAAATTACGTAAGTATGCCAGAAAAAATTTATAGTTCAACCTTGCTTGTGTGTTCGTTTCCTCACTGTGAGTTCGCCGATGAGGTGGATAAAGCGGTGGGGATTTTTTAGTCTTTACCCAGTATTTCCAAGGCCTTAAGTGTAATTGCGGAATCCACAGGAACAGTCATTCGCTGCGCATTTTCTACTGATTCGCTGAGAAGCGAAGGAGTTTCGCGAATCATCTTCTTGGTTTTTAAAATGTCTTTTTCAGCAGCAACCTTTTCATAATACCGCTTGGGATCGGTATATAATAAATATGCATTATCAATAAATCCACTGGAAAATTCAGCGAGAGTGGCATCGGCATTCATGATCAGAATTACCTGATTTTTTTCTATTTCTTTTTTAAGATCCACCTCCCATACTTCCAATAATTTTGTATCACTTTCCGGAACAACTTTATTGTTGTAATACCAATATTTACCGTTGTCGAAAACATTTTGCATAACGCCTAAATATAAAAATCCGCGGTAATAACTATCAGCTACGGCAAGTGTTTTCACTTTAGTGACATCGGGTAAAGCAGCATATCCGAATTTAGGATAAGCCATCATCATACCTTCAGGCGGAGTCTTTAATTTCGCCTTTCCTAAAATATCGGCATCACGAACTTTTGGAGCTGCCGGATAATCAATTTCCTTCCAGCGAAGATGCGGCAAATGTATATTGCGCATTTGTTCAAAATAGGAGATGAGCGAATCAGCAGCAAGTACTTCTCCATAATAACTCCAGTGATGTCCGTATTGAGGGAACAAGGGATATTTTGAATAAGGTTTCATTTCCAGAAACCAGGATTGAAAATCCACAAAATGAATATTGTAATCCTTAATTTTTTGAGTATATACTTCGTAGTTGGTTGTTGATCGGGGATATTTTAAATATTTGGAGGGAAGGTATTCCGAATAATAGGTTCCTTTGCCCGGTGCAAAAACTACAACAAGGTCAATACCCTTTCTTTTTAAGGTATCCGCTACTACCTGAGTTTTGCGCAATTGTTCCGTTATAATATCTTCACCAACAAAATCTCTTCCAAGATAAGCATTGATATAAGGTATATTAAAAATATAATCATCCTTACCCAATACGAACTCATTCACATTTATTTTATGAAACCAATCAAAGTCAATTTGATTTTTTAGGGGAATAGATTTTGAACCGAGAGTAGAACTTTTTTTCAGACGTTCCTCACGGTTACTTTGGTAACTGTGATCAAACCAGCTGCTTAGTGTGAATTTTACACTATCATCGGTTTTTGTTTTAGGGTCAGTTTCAGGTTTTTGCAACTGAATAATTAATACTATGGCAAAAAACAATAAGATAATATACCACAATGCAGTAATAACAGCAGGTTGTGTATGCTTTTTTTGAATCTCAGGGGTCGGAATCTCTTTTTTATTTTGTTTTGCCATAAACTCAGAATCTGAAATAAATGAAAGGATTAAAAGTGGAGGCACTTACATACATCACACAAATGAGATAAACAAAAATCCCGGCCAAGGTGAATACTATATATTCCTTTTGTTTTAAAACGCCATAAAATAAACGATCGTGTAAAGGTTTGATTCTTTTGCTCAGGGTGATGAACGAAAATAAAATGGCTGCAAAAACAACATAATCAAAATCATTTAATGTTACTATATTTTTACTTGCATTAAAATCGAAAGCAAACATTGTTTTCACATAATTAAAAGCATCTCCGATATTTTCCAATCGGAAAAATACCCATCCTACAACCACAACTATAAAACAATAAATGATACCTATAATTTTACCTGCTTTATTTAGCAGTTTCAATAAGAAACTTCTTTCCAAAATTAAAAATACTCCGTGGTAAACTCCCCAGAATACAAAGTTCCAGCTAGCTCCATGCCATAATCCGGAAGCAAAAAAAACGATCCCGAGATTAATATAAGTTCGCATGGCGCTACCCTTATTTCCTCCTAAGGGAATGTATAAATAATTTTTCATCCATGCACCCAAGGTTATATGCCATCGGCGCCAAAATTCTGTGATACTTGTTGCTGTATAAGGACTATTAAAATTTTCCGGAAGTTTAAATCCCATAAATTTCCCGATCCCAATTGCCATATCCGAATAACCAGAAAAATCGAAATAGATCTGGAAAGTGTATGCAATTGCACCAATCCAGGTTGCAGTGGTATTCAGTGAGGCAGCATCCATTCCGAAAATGGCATCCGCCTGCGCTCCCATGGTATTTGCGATCAGAACTTTTTTGCTCAACCCTATGCAAAATTGAATGAAACCCGAAAGTTTATTATTAGCAGTTTCATTGTTCACATGGTCTTTAATCTGATCAGAAATATCAATATAACGAACAATGGGACCTGCAATTAATTTCGGAAATAACAATATATATAATTGATATTCCCAAAAATTATCCAATGGTTTGTGCACTCTTCTATATACATCAACAGCGTATGTAATGCTTTCAAATGTGTAAAAGGAAATACCTATAGGTAGCAGGATTTTAGCTATTTCAATTGCGGGTAATCCGAAAATATGGGTGAAAGAATTGAGGTTGTCTACAAAAAAATTGCAATATTTAAAATATAGGAGTAATCCCAGATTAACGGAAAGTGATAATATAAAAAGCAGTATCTTATTCCGTTTGGTCGTGGCATTATACATGAACTTTACAAACCAAAAATCAAGAAAGGTTGCTGCGAGAATGATAAAAATAAACTGAGGTCCACCCCAGCTGTAAAAAAATATGGAACTTCCTAAAATAAAGAAATTCTTGATACCGGCTTTTTTGGGTAACAGACTGTAAATTATTACAAACAGCGGTAAAAAGATCGTTAAAAAGTAGGAGCTGCTAAAAACCATAGAATTAAAACAAGGTGCAAATAAAAGGAAAAAGGGCAGCATTTAAAAATTGCAGATGCCTGTAAAGGGTAGATAATGCAATAATCTGTCAATAAGGCCTTACCTGTTTGATATAAAGACCTTTTGCCCCATCAAATTTGAATTCTATATCGAGACTGTAATCCCTGTAACCGTAATGCGAGGAATGTTTGGAATAAAAGTGGGTTTTTATTTCACCAAGTGCTAAATATAAATCATTAATTTGACGTTCGGAAAGGACAGGAATTCCATTGTTTTGATTTGAAAAGGTGATATAATCCGTAACTGTCTGATCCCCGCGATCTCCAATCTCAATTGTATTGTAAACTACAAACTGGTCGCAAATAATACTGTCGCCGGGCTCAACCACTGAAATCTCACCTATCTGCACATTGATCACAAATCCCGGAAAATCGTTGCGGTATAAATTGGTAGTGATGCAAACACCATTCGCGGTTTCCTCGGGAAAAGAACGATGCACAAGAACTCCCATATAAACGGAGGGTTCATAAATATTAAAAATTGCGCGTTCCTGATATGCGCGAAATGTAAATGTACTCGCCCAAACATCTTTTATTGCGCGTTCAATACTTTTTGCGGAGTCGTATAAAATTCCGGTTTTAGAATCATATAACCCCGCACCATTAAATCCCTCCAGATCTTCAGCATTGGTGGATGATCTAAACCGATAAGCATATCCTGCATTATTTGTGATGATCTTATTTTCAATACTCGAAATTAATTTTTTATCGATTGGCGCGGTTTTTATCGCTTTCCTAATTTTTTTTAAATGCTCCTCCAATAATTCGTTGTTATGTTGAATTGCAGAATCAAGGTAAAGAATATTCAACAAGCTATCAATATTTTTTTGCCCTACATGTTGTTTGTAAAAATAAAAAGGAATGGCAAAACCAACTTCCGGAATCTTAAACCCGGCTCGTTGTTGAATGAGATTTAATTCACCGAAATTAGCTGCTTTACTTCCTACAATTTGGTAAGAACCATAATTGAAATTTTTGACGTCCAATATATAATTTATACTAAGATCGCTTTTCAATTTTTTTAATTTATGTGTTGGAAGTTTACTCCAAAATTTTTCTGCATCTGCCAACTTTGCCTCCTCTATAAAAAACGTATCATTTTCTACCGTGAGTTTTATAAGTTTGTTTTCCATTTTTTTTAATAAAACATCAAACCATGCTTCTGTGTACATCATACAAACCATGCCCCTGTTGTGACTCAGCACATTTACGTGACTGAGCGGAGTTTGAAATTGGGTTGAAATAATTGCAACGCATTCGGGTAGATTTATTGGATTTTCATTTATCATCATGATGTCATGAGTTCCGATACTATCTACCGCATTATCAATATGGTGGATCCTTTTTAAATACCCAAATGCAACACCACTGTTAACAGACTGATATTGTTGTTCTTTGAAAACAACATCAGGTGTGGTATAAGGTATAGACAATTTTTTTTCACTGATCAATTTTTGAATGTGTGATGTATTTGCCAGTAATGTAAGCGATTCTCCAAAAAATGTTTTGTCTTTTATTTTATTGAATAAAAATGCAATATCATTTTCATTACTTATATCAGAACCTGCAAATTCGACAGTATAAAGTTTGGCATTCGGAAAATAATTTATTGTTGCAAGAATAAAGTTTCTATCCGACCCTGAACTGTAGCTGGAAAAATTAAAAGTGCCGAGCCCGTACGGAACATTTAATACCTCCAGTGCAAAATCGTAATGAAAATTATATCTCGAGGATTCAATAAAATATAATTTTTGAGCCTCCAGATCATATAAAACTTTTACAGCTTCAATGTCACTATATTTATCGGATAGTGCTTCTCCTTTTAATTTATCAAAAATTTCCCTGTTGGGGATTTCTTCAGTATAATCACCATTAAAACTGATATTGGAATTAGAAAAACAGCCTGCAAATCCCAAATTAAACACTATAAATATTACAAGTGTTTTAAAAGTTATTTGTGAGGGTAAAAATTCTATTCTCATGGCACCGGAGTATTGACAAACGCAAGAATACCGATAAAAATTTTAAGTTAAGATGCTCCAATGCGTAAAATTACACAGGGTTCCAACCAATTATAAGGAAATTTTATGAGCAAAATTTGAATTTTTCAAATAATGTATATACATTTATCTGCTAAATCAGGCTAAAATGAAAAAAATACATTTACTCCTATTATTATGCTTTGCCTTGTCGGGTACAATGCAAGCTACCATTCACATTATTAACGTTTCCAACTTTGTATTTACGCCAAATGCACTTACGGTGAATTGTAATGATACCATTCAATTTCATCGCGTGAATGGCACCCATCCTGTGGTTTCAGAATCGGGTGCATGGACTACTTTTACAATGAGTGGAGCACTTATCAACCAAAATATTGCTTTATCTACCGCAGGAACTTATGCTTATTATTGCGATTTTCATGGTGGGGCAGGCGGAGTAGGTATGGCAGGAACTATTACGGTTACTTGTGCACCTCCAACCTGTACAACACCAGGTGGGGTTACATCAGCTATGATAACTTCAACAACTGCCAAAATTTCATGGTCAGCAGTTGTTGGCGCAACTAAATATCAGATACAATACAGACCGGTAGGAACACCAACATGGTTGAAAAAAAATTCAACAACCCTAACTAAAAAACTTGTCGGCCTTACACCCTCAACTACATATCAATATAAGGTAAAAGCAATTTGTGCGGTAGGAAGCAGTCCCTTTAGTACGATTCAAACCTTCACCACACTTGCGTTCGATGATGGAGGTGGTGATACGAAACAAGAAATAGCTCCTGTTCAGGAAGAGCATGTTACGCAAATGGGAGTTTATCCGAATCCGAATTCCGGAGAATTTCAAGTAGTTATGATGCATGTGCATCAGGATGGTGTGAAAGTTCAGGTTTACGATATGACGGGGAAACTGATTTTGGAACAACCTGTAACATTGATGGATATGGATTTTGTTGAAAATATTAAACTTCCGGATGGTTTCAAAGGAAATGCAATTATTAAGGTTACTGTTGATGGAAAGGATTATACAAAGGATATATTGGTGCAGTAATTTTTTAAAACGGTTTTAAATTTAAAGTAAAATTCCAGGTTTTAATTGCCACTTATACATGAATTTTTACTCGTGTATTCGGGGCAATTTTTTTTTGTCCATAAAGTGGGTTAAATGCTAGCCACGAATGCACGAATGAACAACCGGAGGGTGGGTCGCCTTATCGGGAAAAAAAATAATTTTTATTCGTGCATTCGGGGCAATTTTTTTGTCCATAATGTGGGTTAAATGCTAGCCACGAATGCACGAATGAACAACCGGATTGTGGGTCGCCTTATCGGGAAAAAAAATAATTTTTATTCGTGCATTCGTGGCAATTTTTTTTTGTCCATACTGTGGGTTAAATGCTAGCCACGAATGCACGAATGAACAACCGGATTGTGGGTCGCCTTATCGGGAAAAAAAATAATTTTTATTCGTGCATTCGGGGCAATTTTTTTTGTCCATAATGTGGGTTAAATGATAGCCACGAATGCACGAATGAACAACCGGAGGGTGGGTCGCCTTATCGGGAAAAAAAATAATTTTTATTCGTGCATTCGTGGCAATTTTTTTTGTCCATAATGTGGGTTAAATGCTAGCCACGAATGCACGAATGAACAACCGGAGGGTGGGTCGCCTTATCGGGAAAAAAAATAATTTTTATTATTGCATTCGGGGCAATTCTTTTTGTCCATAATGTGGGTTAAATGCTAGCCACGAATGCACGAATGAACAACCGGATTGTGGGTCGCCTTATCGGGAAAAAAAATAATTTTTATTCGTGCATTCGGGGCAATTTTTTTTTGTCCATAATGTGGGTTAAATGCTAGCCACGAATGCACGAATGAACAACCGGATTGTGGGTCGCCTTATCGGGAAAAAAAATAATTTTTATTCGTGCATTCGTGGCAATTTTTTTTTGTCCATAATGTGGGTTAAATGCTAGCCACGAATGCACGAATGAACAACCGGATTGTGGGTCGCCTTATCGGGAAAAAGAATAATTTTTATTCGTGCATTCGTGGCAATTTTTTTTGTCCATACTGTGGGTTAAATGCTAGCCACGAATGCACGAATGAACAACCGGAGGGTGGGTCGCCTTATCGGGAAAAAAAATAATTTTTATTCGTGCATTCGTGGCAATTTTTTTTGTCCATACTGTGGGTTAAATGCTAGCCACGAATGCACGAATGAACAACCGGAGGGTGGGTCGCCTTATCGGGAAAAAAAAATATTTTTATTCGTGCATTGGTGGCAATTTTTTTTGTCACTCGTGCATTCGTGGCAACTTTGCATCCATTTTGTGGGATAAAAATGATGAAGCCACGAACCTGCTTGCCGAGGTAATCAGGCAGGTGCAGAAATGAACAGCCTGATACAAAGAAGCCTTCAGAGTTATAGAAGGAAATTAAATGTAGTATAAATAGTTCTGCAATAAAACACCAGCCTTTTTTTTATTACTTTCGCACCATGCGCATTTTACTACTTCCTTTTGCATGGATATATGGAGCACTGATACTAATTAGAAATTATTTTTACGATAAAGGATGGCTTCGAAGTTTTGAATTTGATTTTCCTGTTATATTGGTTGGAAACCTTTCTACAGGCGGCACAGGAAAAACTCCCCATGTTGAATATTTACTTCGTTTGTTAATGCCTGATTACAAGGTGGCAACACTTAGTCGCGGTTACAAACGCAAAATGAAAGGTTATGGACTGGCTACAGAATTAAGTTTGGTGGAGGATATTGGCGATGAGCCAAAATTATATAAACAAAAATATCCTGATGCGGAAGTTGCAGTAAGTGAAAAACGTGTTATCGGAATTTATTATTTATTAAATGATGAACCCGATGTAAAAGTGGTGATACTGGATGATGGAATGCAACATAGAAGGTTAAAGGCCGGGTTTCAAATTTTATTGACGCAATACAACAAACTTTTTACGGAAGATCACATGCTTCCTGCAGGTAACCTTAGAGAACCCTCTTCTGGCAAAAAGAGAGCATACGTTATTATAGTAACCAAATGTCCTGAATCATTATCTTCCTCGGAAAAAAATAATATCAAAGAAAAAATTGATCCTCATCAAAACCAAAAAGTATTTTTTACAACACAACAATATGGAAATTTATATCCTTTGTTTGATGATCAAAAAATAAAAAATGTTACCACTGAACAAGATGCAATAATGGTGACAGGTATAGCAGGTAATAAGGAGATGGAAGTCTACTTAAATAAAAATTTTAAAACCATAAAAAATATTTCCTTCAGCGACCATCACTATTATACAGATGATAATATCAAATTCATCCAACTCAGATCGGAGGGTAAAATTATTATCACCACAGAAAAAGATGCCATGCGGTTGATGGAAAAAAAAGAAACAATTCTACAGCACGGGCTTTCTATTTTTGTTTTGCCTATTGAAATAAAATTTTTGGAGGATAAGGAGGTATTTTCAGATAAGGTCATAAATTATATAAAAAGTTATGCCAATGCTGAAAGTTCTTCGAATTAATAGCTTTTGACCCTGTAAGTTAACCCTCATCTACATGCATTATCTTTGCACAATAAATGTTTAATGAAATGGATACATTAATGGATAGATTGAATGAAGCTGTATTCTTCATTCGCCAACGCACTGCCTTTCAACCCGAGTATGGCATTATATTAGGAACTGGGTTGGGAAATTTAGTTAAGGATATCAAGGTAGAAAATGAGATAAATTATTCACTGATCCCGCATTTTCAGGTTTCTACGGTGGAAAGTCACAGTGGTAAACTGATTTTCGGAACCATAGGGGATAAAAAAGTTGTGGCAATGCAGGGCCGTTTTCACTATTATGAAGGTTATACCATGGAGGAAGTAGTATTTCCCGTTAGAGCACTCAAATTATTGGGGATTAAAAAACTTTTTATTTCTAATGCCGCAGGGAGCTTAAATACACATATCAATAAGGGTGATCTGATGATAATTCGCGACCATATCAATCTTCAGCCTTCCAATCCGCTTATTGGCCCCAACGATTATGATCTTGGTCCTCGTTTTCCTGATCTTTTCCGCTGTTATGATCCTGAACTTATTGCAAAGGCGATGGAAATTGCCCTTGCAAACAATATAACCTGTCACTCCGGTGTTTATGTGAGTGTTCCCGGACCAAATCTCGAAACAGCGGCAGAATATAAATATCTGCATATTATTGGTGGAGATGCAGTGGGGATGAGTACCGTGCCTGAGGTGTTGGCGGCAGTGCATATGGGTTTACCGGTATTTGCTATTTCGGTGATAACGGATAAGGGTTATCCGCACGATGAAATAGAACCTGTAAGTATAGAAAGTGTAATTGCAGTAGCAAAAGAGGCAGAACCAAAAATGACGATCATATTAAAGGAGATGATAGCAGGATTGTAAATTAATTACAAGATTTAAATTTTAAATGGAAGAAGAAATATTAAAAAATATCGCCACACAGCTTCGTCAACCACAGGGTGAATTTGCCATTCAGGTAGGGGAGAGGATGAACAAGGGTAATTTGTTTATTAATATGTTTACCCTTGATGCATTAAATTTAAATGGCGAGGAAAACATTCTGGAGATTGGGATGGGGAATGGTTTTTTTGTAAAAGATTTGTTGAATAAATATCCGAAAGTTACTTATTCCGGTTGCGATTATTCTGAAATAATGGTTGAGGAATCCAGGAAGAACAATACCGAATTTATACAAAATGGACGTGCCGATTTTATTTGCGGACAAGCAGATAAATTGCCATTTGCAGATGCAACTTTTGATAAAATATTTACCATAAATACTTTATATTTTTGGGAGGATACCACGGTTGTTTTTAATGAATTAAAAAGAGTGCTTAAACCATCAGGTCAGATCATAATTGCAGTAAGACCCAAAAAGGTGATGGAAAAATATCCCTTTGTAAAATACGGATTTAAAATGTACGATAGAGAAACTCTGATCTCTTTAGTAACGGATAATAATTTCAGTATAATTGATGTATTAGAATCAGAGGAACCTACACAGGAAATTAATAATATCCAAATGCCGGTTTCCACATTGCTGGTGAGTGCAGAATTAAAACGTGTTTAAATGATCTTAAAACAGATAATTTTAATATTAAGGTCATTAAGGTTTGTAAAAAACAATTTGTGGGCTAAACTGCATTTTTTGTTGTTGTTATCTGGTATGTTAATGATTTCTTCTACTTCGTTGGCTCAAACAGATACCACCCAGGTGGATTCGATCAAAACAGGAGTTCTTTTCGATTATACTATTGCCAGAGTGGAATATTTTGTTGGAAGTGACATTGATAATTTTATAAAAGTAGACACCACACTTAATCATTTTCAAAAATTTAATCCCGTAAGAAAATCGTTATTTGAAAATACCTATCTTGGGAATTTGGGTTCGCCATATTATTCAAGATGGTTTGATCTTGACAGGGAAATCGGATTTGACTATGGGCGTCATGAACGGGATCTTTATCTATTCGATATTGATGAATTAAAATATTATCGCAATAATGTTCCATTCACTGATCTGTATTATGTAACAGGTTCGGATGCAGAACAATTATTTCATATAACGCATGCAAGAAATATTGGTAAGGATATAAATATCGCCCTCGACTTTGATAAAATTTCGTCAGATGGATATTATCAACGCATGAAAAATGAATATACCAATGTAGCACTCACAGGTTGGTATAAAACTCCCGGTGGAAAATATTCGGTGTATGCAGGTGGTATTTATTCCCAAAATAAAAGTGATGAAAATGGAGGGATAAATAATGATACGCTATTCAACTATCCCAATCCCGACCTTGCGGAACCTTTTCGGTATGAAGCTTTCACGGAGTGGAAAAACTGGCAAGGACAGATCACGCAGCAATATCACTTCGGTAAAACAAAAAGTTATGTAATTGATGATTCTACCTCCGGAACCTATTTTGCTCCTTCCGTTGCTTTAACGCATACCTTCGGACTTCATAATTATTTTTATTTATTTGAGGATGCTGAGATCGATCAGAGTTTTTATGGTTTTATTTATTCCGAAGCTGATACACTCCGCGATCAAGCGGATGTGGATGGATTTTATAATAGATTTTCGGTGGGCAGCGAAAAGTTTAAAACAATTTCCAAAGATTCTCTTGTTGCCACTAAATTCAACTGGGAAATTTTCGGATTGCAACAGTATCATGAATTATCTGATCAATCAGGCGAATATATTTACAATAATTTAATTGCGGGCGCTTCCATTGGAGCAAAGTATATGTTCGATTCACTTTTTAATTTTAAAATTAAAGGAGAATATGATCTCGAAACAAATGATTATGAAGGGAATATTCATATTAAATTTCCCGGGCTACCTTTAAATCCTGCAATCAAATTCACTAATGCTTTGTATTCTCCCACTGTGATACAAAATCATTATTATGGATTCAACAATAGATGGGATCAGGATCTTGATAAAATTCAACATACAAAATTAGCCTTTACCTTATCAAACTTAACATTTGGGTTTAAATTGACTGCGAGTTACGAAATTGATAAAAATTTTATTTTATATGATGAATATGGCGAACCCTGGAATCATAGTTTAAATATTAAGCAGATTGTATTAAGTCAAAATTTCACCTTAGGAAATTTTCATTTGCATAATGTTGTAGGAGCACAAGTATTTAAGAAAGCATTTTTATTCTCCGGGTTTGAGTTGCCTAAGTTGTTGGCAAATATTTCCTGGTATTACGAAAACCATTTATTTAAAAGTGCCTTGTTTTTCCAAACAGGAATCGATGCCTGGTACTGTTCAGAATATGCACTATCGGGATATGAATTTATTTCCGGCAGTTGGATAAACTCCGCTGGTTACAATGATCCGGAATTTGTCAATTTTATGCCTGTTATCGACGTCTTCGCCAATTTCGATATTCGCACCTTCCGCTTCTTCGTTAAAATGGATAATGTTGCACAGGGTTTATTTAATAAAGGATACTACGAAGCACCTCATTATCCCATGCAACCAAGAGGGTTTAAGTTAGGAGTTGATTGGTTTCTGTTTTACTGAGGGGGAAATAGGACATAGGACATATGACATAGGACACAAGACACAGGACAAGACACAGGACATGGGAAACGGGACACTGGAAAACAAACGGTGGAATCCGGTAAAATTTCGCAAGAAATTTAAACTCCTTCCTGCTCACTCCTTTCTCTTTTTTTTGACACGGGACATAAGAAATAGGTTTATTATCTTGAATGCCTAATTTTATACAATGACGCGGCTGTTTAATTGTCAATTATCAATTGTCAATTATCAATTTCTCTCTAAGTTTTCTGTTTTTGTTTTTTTGCAGCTGGAAATAAAACATTATTTAATATCAATCTATATCCCGCAGAATTCGGATGCAATTCTAATTCTGTTGGAGGATCGCCGACATAATGTTTATAATCTTCAGGATCATGGCCGCCGTAGAATGACCAAGTGCCGTAACCAAATTCACCGTGAATATAACGCGCTTCGTTTGCCGATTTATTTTCACCCATGATTAATACAGAACTTTTAATGAGTTCTTTTTTAAATCCGGTGGTTTGGCCATAAAATCCTGCAATTGTTCTTTCATGACATTGGGTCAACATAGTTGGAACAGGATCCCATTTTGCGGAGAAATCAAATAAAGTAAAAAAGTCTAATTCCTTCGGGACATTTCGCGATTGAGAAACATCAATATTAGAAATTGCATATTCATAAGGATTTCTGCTAATGGTATAATCTTTAAAGGCAAAGGTTTTACTATAATCTAATTTCTGTTGTGAGTTTGGGTCTGCAGGATCACCATCAAACATACTTTCACAAATATCCACACCCTCGGCACTTAAAGCAATATCATAACTATCAGCTGCACTGCACATCGCAAATAAAAATCCGCCCCCACTTACAAAATCTCTTATTTTATGTGTCACTGCCAATTTCAACTGAGAAACTTTGGTGAATCCGAATTCGGTTGCTATTGTTTCATTTTCCATCACCTGTTGCTGATACCAGGCCTGTGTATGATAAGCACTCCAGAATTTTCCATACTGACCTGTAAAATCTTCATGGTGTAAATGCAACCAGTCGTATTTTGGCAATTCGCCATTCATTACTTCTTCATCATAAACTAATGTGTATGGTATTTCGGAATATGTAAGAACCAAAGTAACTGCATCATCCCAGGGTTGTTTTGATTTTGGAGAATATACCGCTACTTTCGGAGCTTTTTCCAGTTTCATCACATCCATATTTACCTCGGGATCACCAATGTCTGATACAATTTTATTGTAACTCGCATCCGGAATTATTTCATAACTCACATTGCGTATCAAACATTCCTTTTCCAAAAGATCGGAATAGGCGAAACAAAAACTTCCACCCCGGTAATTGAGCATCCAATCCAGTTTTGAGCCATTTTCCAAAACCCAAAAGGCAATTCCATAACATTTTAAATGGTCCTTCTGAGCATCATCCATAGGTAGCAGCAAATAGGAAGCCTGCACCGGTAAAAGTGAAAAGGATAACAAAATGATAATTAAAACTTTTTTCATCATGATAATGTTACAAATCTAACGCAAAAATTGCTCCGTGATTTTATTCGGCAGGTTAAATTTTGTGAAAACTATTAACAACTTGTCTAAATAGGGTTTTAAACAGCAATAATATATGAATTTAAACATTGCTGCTTTACATTTGCAATTGCGATAAAAACATATGCATGAGTTGGTTTAATACGTTTCTTACTTCTTCCATTGGCCGTAAATTGGTGATGGCTATAACCGGATTGTTCCTGATCACTTTCCTGATTGTGCATTGTGCAATAAATTCGATGATCTTTTTTAACGACGGTGGGAAAACCTTCAATCTGGCGGCCCATTTTATGGGTTCCAATGTGATCATACGTTTTATGGAGATCGTTTTGTTTGCGGGAATTATTCTCCATATCATTCAGGCCTATTTGCTCTATTTTCAAAATCAAAAGGCCCGGCCAATTGGATATGCCGTTAATAAACCTCAACAAAACAGCAAATGGTATAGCAGAAGCATGACTCTTTTGGGAACGCTGCTTTTAATGTTTCTAGTACTGCATATCAATCACTTTTGGAAAGAATCGAGAATGGGTGGAATTGGAAGTATCGAAGCCCTGCCGGAAGTAATGATAGGAGATAAGCCGGTTCTGAATTTATACAGCGAAATGGTGGCTACCTTTCATAGTCCGCTTATAGTTGTTATTTATATTCTCGGAGTGATCTCTCTTTGCTGGCATTTAATCCATGGATTTCAATCAGCCTTTCAAACATTAGGAATAAATCATAAAAAATATACACCATTCATTAAAAGTGTAGGGATAGGATTTTCGGTGCTTATCAGTTTAATTTTTATAATGATGCCGTTGGCGTTGCATTTTGGGTGGGTGAGGTAGGTGGGAGTAACCAGTGGGCAGTAAACAGTGGGCAGTAACAGTGGGCAGTAACAGTGGGCAGTAACAGTGGGCAGTAACAGTGGGCAGTAAACAGTGGGCAGTAAACAAACAGTGGGCAGTTTGTAACATTGGAGATTATTGCTTCGAATTGAAAATGTATTTTCATTCGAACGAAATCGAAAGCTCCCCTATGGGGTTGGGGGCCCGTGGGCAGTTTGTAACATTGGAGAGTTGTGCACCGAAATTAAACTGGGTGAAATAAAAAATAACAATCAAAAAATAAAAAACATTAAACGGAACGTAGCCCTGAAACTTTTAAAAACCAAGTAAACTTTTACTAACCCAGAACTCAGAACTCAGAACCCAGAACCCAGAACTCAGAACTCAGAACCCAGAACTCAGAACTCAGAACCCAGAAAAAAAATTATAACTAAAAATATATGTCGCTCGATTCAAAAATACCGGAAGGCCCATTAGACGAAAAGTGGACGAACTATAAAGATCATGTGAAGCTGGTGAATCCGGCAAACAAACGCAAACTCGAAATTATTGTGATCGGAACGGGATTGGCGGGAGCGTCGGCGGCGGCTTCGTTGGCGGAGTTGGGTTATAAGGTGAAAGCGTTTTGTTTTCAGGACAGTCCGAGAAGAGCGCATAGCATTGCTGCTCAAGGCGGGATAAATGCTGCGAAAAATTATAAGAATGACGGAGATTCGGTACATAGATTATTCTATGACACCATTAAAGGAGGCGATTTTAGAGCCAGAGAAGGAAATGTGCACAGATTAGCTGAAGTGAGTGTGAATATCATTGATCAATGCGTTGCGCAAGGAGTTCCATTTGCAAGAGAATATGGTGGATTATTAGATAATCGTTCCTTTGGAGGAGCACAGGTATCGAGAACATTTTATGCAAGGGGTCAGACGGGACAACAATTATTAATTGGTGCCTATCAGGCTTTGGAGCGACAAATTGGTGTGGGTAATGTGGAGATGTTTTCACGTCACGAGATGCTTGATATTGTTGTTATTGATGGCAAAGCAAGAGGAATTATAGCTAGGGATCTTGTGGATGGAAAATTGGAGCGTCATTTCGGACATGCAGTTTTACTTTGCACAGGTGGATATGGAAACGTTTTTTTCCTCTCTACCAATGCCATGGGAAGTAATGTTACTGCTGCCTGGAAAGCATATAAACGCGGAGCATATTTTGGAAATCCTTGTTATACGCAGATACATCCGACCTGTATTCCGGTTTCCGGTGAGTTTCAGAGCAAACTTACGCTCATGAGTGAAAGTTTGCGGAATGATGGTCGTGTTTGGGTTCCAAAAACGCAGGAAGACGCAAAAGCCATCAGGACCGGAGCAAAAAAACCTACCGATATCCCCGAAAACGATCGGGATTACTATCTGGAACGAAAATACCCCTCATATGGCAATTTAGCTCCCCGCGATATTTCGAGTCGTGCAGCCAAGGAAGCATGCGATGATGGTCGTGGAGTTGGTGAAAGTGGTCTTTCTGTTTACCTCGATTTTGCCGACGCAATTAAACGTTTAGGTCAGGCAACAATTGAGGAACGATATGGTAATTTGTTCGAAATGTATTCCCATATCACAGGTGAAGATCCATATCAGGTTCCGATGCGCATCTATCCGGCAGTGCATTACACAATGGGGGGATTATGGGTGGATTATGAACTTATGACCTCCGTTCCGGGATTGTACGCACTCGGTGAAGCAAACTTTAGTGACCATGGAGCCAATAGGTTAGGAGCTTCAGCTCTTATGCAAGGTTTGGCAGATGGATACTTCGTAATACCTTATACTATTGGGTCCTATTTGTCGGATGAGATCTTTACCAAAGCAATTCCTACCGACCATCCTGCATTTGAGGAGGCAGAAAATAATGTGCGTGGAACCATCGAAAAATTGTTATCCATTCAGGGTAATAAGTCAGTGGATCAATACCACAAAGAACTCGGCAAGATCATGTGGGATTATTGCGGAATGGCGAGAACTGCGGAAGGATTGACAAAGGCAAAACAAATGGTGCGTGAATTAAGGGAAGAATTCTGGAAAAACGTTCGTGTAACTGGTAAATCCGGCGAATTGAACCAAGACCTTGAAAAAGCTTGGAGAGTTGCCGATTTCTTTGAACTCGGAGAATTAATGATAAAAGATGCGCTCGACAGAAATGAGAGCTGTGGAGGCCATTTCCGTGTGGAATATCAGGAATCTGGAGAAGCGAAAAGAGACGATGCTAACTACGCTTATGTTGCAGCTTGGCAGTTTCAAGGTATTGATAATGAACCTGTTATGCATAAGGAGGAATTGGTGTTTGAGAATATTAAGTTGGCGGTGAGGAGCTATAAATAGGTGAGTGGTGAGTAGGGAGTGGGGTGGCTCCGGCCAGGTGAATGAATCCTACTATTCAAAGAAGTCACTGGAGGAGTAATGAGTTATGAGTAATGAGTAGGTTCTCGATAGTCAAACGTTTCTACTCCTGACTAATGACTCTTGACGATTCGATGCTTAAAGGGTGCAATTTTTTGGGTAGTACCGGATTCACGATTCACGATTGCCGATTCACGAAAAGGGAGCAAAAAAAGAATAAAATCACGATCAAAATATAATCGTACATGAATTTTAAATTAAAGATCTGGCGGCAGGCAAATACCACTTCACAGGGTAAGTTGGTGGAATATGCCATTGAAAATATCAGTTCTAACACTTCCTTTTTGGAGATGGTGGATATTTTGAATGAGCAACTTATTAATAAGGGTGAAGAACCAGTGGCCTTTGATCATGATTGTCGCGAAGGGATATGTGGAAGTTGCAGCATGTATATTAATGGACGCGCGCATGGCCCTCAAAAATTATCTACTACCTGTCAGTTATATATGCGTAATTTTTCCGATGGGGAGACTATAACGTTGGAACCATTCCGCGCAAAAGGTTTCCCTGTTTTAAAGGATCTTGTTGTTGACCGCACTGCGTTTGACAGAATTATAGCAGCCGGCGGATATATTGGAGTTTCCACGGGTCAGGCCCAGGATGCCAATGCAATTCCCGTTGAAAAACATATGGCTGACGCAGCAATGGATGCTGCGGCGTGTATAGGATGTGGTGCCTGTGTTGCAGCATGTAAAAATGCTTCGGCAATGTTATTTGTCTCCGCAAAAGTTTCTCATCTCGCATTATTACCTCAAGGAGACCCCGAACGCAAAAAACGCGCTCTTGCCATGGTGGCCCAAATGGACGCCGAAGGTTTCGGTTCCTGCACAAACACCTACGCCTGCGAAGCCGAATGCCCAAAAGGAATTTCCGTTGCCAATATTGCACGTCTAAATCGGGAATATTTGAGTGCCAGTTTAGGGTCGGAGGAGAAGTTGAAGTGAGTTATGGGTTCTGAGTTCAGGGTTCAGAGTTCTGAGTTCAGGGTTCTGGGTTCTGAGTTCTGGGTTCTGAGTTCTGAGTTCAGGGTTAAAGGATATCGGGATGTTAATTCACGATTCACACCTCACGATTCACGAAAAGAGTCAGGAGTCATTAGTCAGGAGTAAAAACGCCCGGCTTGCGTGGATCAAACTCATAACTCATTACTCATTCTCTCAGGAGTGAGGAGGGAGAAGTAGAAGTTTCAAAATGTCAACCATATTGGTTGAATAATTGACCTTGCTAAAAAGTATTTCGTAGACCCGAAGCGTTCACTACTATCTACTCGTTTTCGCCCATTCTCAATTCTCAATTATCAATTCTCAATTGGTTTGCAATTTTTTGTAAATTCCTCTTGTTTAACCCTTAATCAATAATATCACAAACAAATTACAATTAATTTTATAGATGGTATTAAAATATGTCGTAAATTCGACATTGAAATAGGACGATGAAGAATATTTTACTGCGATCAGGGCTTGTATTTTTAATTATTTCAGGATTTTCGCTATCCTTATTTGCTACGCATAATCGGGCAGGAGAGATCACTTATACACACGTAGCTGATCTTACTTACGAATTTACTATTACAACTTATACCGATCCGAATTCACTTGCCGACCGGGATGCACTTTATATAGATTGGGGTGATGGGACGGGTGACACTCTATTTCGCAATAGTATAGAAACTCTTACAGATTATATTCAGAAAAACGAATATATCGGACAACATTCATTCTCCGGTGCAGGAGAGTTTGTAATTAGTATGGTGGATCCGAACAGAGTGGAAAACATATTAAATATTGATGGATCAGTAAATGTTCCGTTTTGTCTGGTTGATACTTTTGTGATTTTTGATCCCTTATTATTCGGATATAATAATTCCCCTTTATTATTGAATCCTCCTATTGATTTTGCGAATGTGGGAGAAATTTTTATTCACAATCCCGATGCATTTGATATAGATGGTGATTCACTTTCTTATGAACTGGTAGTTCCGTATCAATACCCGGGAATCGTAGTTCCGGGATACCAATATCCTGATGATTGGTCTGAATGTTCTACCGATATTTTTTCTATAAATTCATTTACCGGCGATGTTGTATGGGATGCGCCTTGTGATGAAGGAATTTATAATTTCGCTATTTTAATTACAGAATATCGTAATGGTGTTCGGCTTGGTACCATTTTGCGTGATATGGAAATATTTGTTATTGAAACAAATAATCATGCTCCTGTAATTGGTGAGGTAAATGATACTTGTATATATGCGGGAGAAGAATTAAACTTATTAATTACAGCAACGGATGCTGATGTTACTCAAACAATTACTTTAACAGCAGATGGCGGACCGTTCTTTATTGATGAAAGTCCTGCAGAATTTTTCAGCACTCCTGATCAGGCTTTGGTAGAAGGCACTTTTACCTGGGAAACAATTTGCAATCATGTTCGCTCACAATTTTATCAGGTAGTTTTTCGTGCGGAAGATGATTTTAAATTGGGTTTTGATGAAATTCCTTTAGTGGATCTTGAAACGTGGCTTATTTATGTAATTGCACCTCCACCCGTTATTTTAGATGCGGTTCCTACTGCCAATGAAATTACAGTCACCTGGCAGGATCCATATTCCTGCGAGGATTCAGAGAATTTTTTGGGATTTTCCGTGTGGAGAAAAATTGGATGTGATTCCATCGTATTTGACAAATGTCAGAGAGGATTGGGAGGCACAGGTTACGACTCCATAGCTTTTGTGGAAGATGTTTATGAATATATAGACAATGCAATTGTTTACGGACAGGAATATTCTTATCGTATACTTGCAGAATTTGGTGAACGCAGCGATATCGTTCCTGATTTTATTTACAATAGAGTTGCAAGTGCACCGTCAGATAATGTATGTGCGGAATTAAAACGCGATCTTCCGATCATTAATCATGCAAGTGTAAGAACTACAAGCACAACTAATGGTTCTGTTTATGTGGGATGGTACAAACCGCTAGGAACAGATCTTGACACTGCCATTTTTACTCCGCCATATAAATATGAAGTCGTTCGATATGAAGGATTTACTGCAACTGGAACGGAAACATTAATTTCTACCTTTACAGCTCCAACTTTTTATGATCTTACGGATACTTCGTATATCGATACTTTAATAAATACTTTTGCCGGTCCTTTTACCTATAAAATAAAATTTTATTTTACTGATCTTGGAAATTTTGAATTGTTGGGAAGTACACATGCGGCATCTACGGTTTATCTCGAGGCAGCACCGGGAGATAATAAATTAAATCTCAGTTGGAATTTCGAAGTGCCGTGGACAAATTTTCAATACGATATTTATAAAGAAAAACCATTGGGTTCAGGTGATTATGAATTACTTACCACAACAACAGAACAATCGTATATCGATGCTGGATTAAATAATGGTGTTGAGTATTGTTATTATATTAAAGCATATGGGAATTATACCATCGAAAGTTTACCGGATACCCTTATTAATTTTTCAGAAATAAAATGTGGAGTTCCAATCGACAATGAAGCACCTTGTCCTCCGACATTAATAGTTGAAAATATTTGTCAGGAAGAAACTGTTGGTTCGGTTGATGAGAACGATCTCAAAAACGAACTTATATGGACCAATCCAAATAATTATTGTTCTGATGATGTGGTTAAATATTATATTTATTATGCATCGCAGGAAGGGCAAACTCTTGTTTTATTAGATACCAATGAACCTGCGGATGATACAACCTATACACATGATAATTTATCTTCCATTGCAGGATGTTATGCAGTGGTTGCGGTTGATTCATTTAATAATGAAAGTTTATTGAGTAATGTAGTGTGCGTGGATAATTGTTCCGACTATAATCTTCCGAATGCATTTACTCCAAATGGCGATGGATTTAATGATCTTTTCACTCCAATATTACCATATCGATTTATTGATCACGTTGATATGAAAATTTTTGATCGATGGGGAAGTTTAGTATTTACCACCTCTGATCCAATGTTGAACTGGGATGGAAAGGACAGTAAATTGGGTAAGGATGTGAATGAGGGAGTGTATTATTATGTCTGCACTGTTTACGAAATTACAGTGGGCGGTGTAGTGCCATTTGAACAACCTAAAAAGGGATATATACATTTATACCGTCAGGATAAAAGCGAAAAATAATCCACTTACCTTTGTTACATGTTTACAGGAATAATTGAAACCACTGGCAAAGTGATATCTCTGCAGAAGGAAGGTTCTAATTTACATATTACGATCCAATCCTCCATCAGCGATCAATTGTCGATCGATCAGAGTGTAAGCCATAATGGAGTTTGTCTCACTGTAGTTAAAACAGCTGGAAATTCGCATATGGTAACTGCAATTCAGGAAACTTTAATAAAATCAAATCTGGCTACTTTGGCAGAAAATAGCGTTGTTAATTTAGAACGCTGCCTAAAGATCGGCGATCGTTTGGATGGACACATGGTACAAGGTCACGTGGATACAACAGCACAACTTATAAATAAAAAAGAGGAGCAGGGGAGTTACATGTTAACCTTTATCATAAATGAAGATCACAAAAATTTAATTGTAGAAAAAGGCAGTATTTGTTTAAATGGAATAAGTCTCACCTTGGTAGATGTCGGCGACGATAAATTTTCCGTCGCAATAATTCCCTACACCTGGCAAAACACCAATTTGCAAAATCTAAATATCGGTGATAATGTGAATATTGAGTTTGATGTTATTGGGAAATATGTAAACAGGATCATGGAAAAGTAAATTAACATTCCTTTCCACTAATTTATAAAATCCCACCATAAAAACATTGCATGCGCAGCATGCACTTTCTACAAAAATAGCGCAAGCCTCAGGCTTGTGCAACCTTCATCGAAGCGTCCGCTTCCTGTAAAAAATAGCCAGGAACTTTAAAAAACAAAATTTATTTTGTATAATTGTTAAACAATAGCATCCATACTATGCGATATTTCATCCTCAGCTTTATTTTCACCTTAGGCACTACTATAAGCTTGCAAGGGCAGGATTGCAATTATGAACCGGTTTCTATTACTCCAATAGATACCTGCAACTTTGACCTTGACAGTTGTGGTTACCTTGTCGATTTGGATACTTCAAATACTTGGGTTAAAGGTTTTCCGCAAAAATCTTTTTTTGGCGATGCCCACACGTTTCCCAATGCAATTATGACCGATTCAGTAAATCCATATCCAAAAAATAATAATGATTTTATTCAATTCGATATTCCAATTGTTGATGAAATATTTTGGTCAAATGTATATGTAGAATTTTGGCACAAGTTTCAATTTGATACATTAAATGATGGTGGATATTTTATGGTTTCCTTTGATGAGTCACCCTATTATTCGAAAGAACAAATAGAATATGGCGACTTACCAGAAAATTATCTACAATGGATAGATTTTTGCGGAACATATTATGAGTATGGAGATTTGTTTGCCGACTCTATAAATGGTTTTACAGGAGCTATTACTGATTGGTCATATACCAGGATATTATTTGTTTTTAATACTCCTGTAAAAAATGGCGATATTTCTTTAAGATCATCAGATTATGCAACTGATACTATTCATCTCCGGTTTTATATTTTATCTGATTCGATAGAAGGCGGTGAAGCAGGTTGGATATTGGATGATTTTCTATATGGAACTTCAGACCTAGGTGGAAACATACATCAATCTGAATTAAACCTGCAAATAAAAACATACCCTAATCCCGTTTCAAACGAAGTTAATATTTTAATTCAAGGACTTGTGAAAACCAAAATTAATATTGATCTCCATGATATCAACGGACGAAAGGTAAAAAGTTTCGATAATATTTTCACAGATGAAGGAGGATATACTAAACTTGATATCACAGATATTCCATCCGGTATTTGGGTCATTAAAATCGCTAGTGAAAATGAAAATTATTATTCCAAAATTATAAAACAATAATCCATGTTTTCAAGTACCTAATATATTCAATCTCCTTACTCCAAACCGTGCATCAGCCGCGGCTGATGCACGCCAAAACCAAATAGCGCAAGCCTCAGGCTTGTGCAACGTTCATCGAAGCGTCCGCTTCCCGTAAATGTAAATTAGTTTATACCAGATAAAAAATTCAATACCCTCTCACTAAAAATCCTATCCTCCTCCATATTCGACAAATGGCCTGCATTATCAATTATATGTAATTCCGAATCTTTAATATTCTCATGTAAAAACTGTGCGCGATCAGGTGGCGTTATTTTATCTTCCTTGCCACAAATAATGAGTGTAGGGATTTTTATTTTGTTTAGAATGCTGCATGTTTCTCTTCTTCCTGCTAATGCCTTCAAAGTACTTGTAACAGTAGATACTTTTGTGGAAAGAATAATATTTCTGATCTGATCCACAATTTCAGGTTTTCTGTTAAAAGTTTCCTCATAGAAAATATTTTTCAAAAATCCTTCCGTAAATTCAGTGAGTCCGTTTGAATTTATGGAGTCAATTGTTTTAAATCTTTTTTCCGCCCCTTCAGGAGTATCTGCGATACATTGCGTGTCACATAAAATTAATGCCTTAAATCTTTCAGGATAGCGGTCAATTGCATTTAAAATGATATATCCACCCATCGACAACCCGCAAACAATAGCAGAGGAAATATCCAAAGCATCCATAAAATGAACCAGATCGTCAGCAAATAGATCCATACTAAATGCTTCCGCATCAGCCTCAGAATTCCCAAATCCTCTAAGATCATAATTGATCATCCTGTAATTTGATCCAATCGCTTCCAATTGCGGATCCCAGGCACTTTTATCGAAAGGAAATCCGTGAAGAAAAATTATTGGCGTGCTTTCATTGCCACTGTCCTGGTAAGCAATATTCAGTCCGTTTAAATTGATATTTAGTTCGTTCATTTTTTTAAGTTTTAGTTATTAATATAATTTATTTCCTCCATCTGAGAATTATTTTTCTCAAGAATATGAAAATAGTCGTTTAAATTTAATTAATCGCTTATTCTCCCTAAAGATACTAAAATAAACTAATTTAAAAAAAATCTATTACAAAATTTGGGTTTAAACAATATTTCATGTGAGATATTGAGATTTCATAGTTTTTATTATTTTCTGATTTGTATACATTTGTGAAAATATTAGTCATTATGGGCATAACAATACATTATTCCGGGAGATTGAAAGAAGCTGAAATTTTGCCTGCTTTGATAGAAGAAGTAAAAGATATTGCACAGGCAAATCATTGGAAGTATCATATTTTCGAAACACTGATAGCTGCTGATAAATTTGGCGCGGAGAAATACGATAATAATATTTACGGTATATTATTTAGTCCTCCTGAATCGGAGCCTGTCTGGCTCACATTTTTATCAAACGGACGAATGTGTATGTGCAACAGTCTCGAATTTTATGGAAATTCAGATCAAGAGCAGGACAAAGAATTCTTATATTATTTATTCACAAAAACCCAATTTGCCGGACCTGAAATTCATAAACAAATAATTAATATTCTTCGTCATATCAGCAATAAATATTTGTTGGATTTTACGTTAACTGATGAAGGAAATTATTGGGATACTGAAGATGAAGAAAAATTAACCGCAACATTTAAACGTTATTCATTTTTAATTGATTCTTTCGCTACGGGTTTGGAAAATAGTGATAAGCTACCAGATGAGTCTTTGGAGGATTATATAGTAAGAATAGCGAAGACGGTTAAATAGAGTGGCAGTGGGCAGTTTGTAACATTGGTGATTGTGGTTTCGGGTTGAGATTTAATTTAAATGTGAGGGGACTAAGATAAGTCACAGTTGCAGTCGCAGTGGGTAATTTGTATCATTGAAATAAATTCCTCCGACATAAACTCTTTCAACCATTTGAATAAAAAAATCTTAAAATGAACACAGATACATTCAATCAATTAAAAGATTAATTTATTTCCTGTAGTAAAACCTTAAATAATTAATAAAATATTCATCGAAAATTAACCCCCTTTTTTATCCCTTACACACCTTCCTTCCTTCATTTCCTTAGAACCTTCCCCTTCTCCCTTCGAATCTTCAAAAACCCTTCGAATCTTCAAAAACCCTTCGATTCTTATAAAACCTTACCCTTCATCGCCTTACTGATCGCCATATCCATCAACCTCTCTGCAAAAGGCCTGGTATATTCATTTAATTCATCTATCAACATGTGAATTTCATCTTTATCTTCTGAAGATAATTTTGATTTTAGTTGGGAGATAAGATCATTTGTTCCGGTTATTTCTTCTTCGGATAAAAGAGTTGCATTTTTTGTAACAAATCTTTCACAGGTATCGATCATGGTTGAGGCTTCTACTTTTGCTTCTACTAATGCGCGGGTAGCCATATCTTCTTTAGCATTTTTAATGGAGTCGATGAGCATCAAACTCATTTCTTCTTCAGTTAATCCGTATTGAGGAATTATTTCAATGCTCTGTTCTACGCCACTTCTTAATTCCGTTGCTTTTACAGTTAATATTCCATCTGCATTTAATTGAAAAACAATTTCAATTTTTGGTAATCCGGCAGGCATTCCCGGAATATTTTTTAATACAAATTCTCCTAATTTTCTATTATCGCGCACCAGATCACGCTCACCTTGAAACACACTTATTTTTAAACTTCCTTGTCCGTCTAAACTCGTGGTATATTGTCTTCCTGCCGATGTGGGAATTTTCGAATTGCGCGGAATAATTACATCCATTAATCCTCCCATGGTTTCAATTCCAAGACTCAAAGGAGTAATATCCAACAACAACATGTCCTTTTGATTTCCTGCAAGAATATCAGCCTGAATAGCGGCGCCTAATGCAACAACTTCATCGGGATCAAGCGTATCGTTCACTGGTTTATTAAAAAATCCGGAGACAGTTCTTTTTACAAAAGGCGTTCTCGTGCTTCCTCCAACCATAATTACTGCATCCATATTTTCAATGGATAATTTTGCATCCTTTAATGCACTTTTACATGCATGAATTGTTTTTTCTACTAACGGAGATATCAATAATTCGAAGGTGGCGATATCGAGATCACAATTTATATTATTTATAACTCCGGTATAAACTTCGTTGGCAGTTAAATGTTTTTTTGCTTCCTCTGCCTTTAATCTTAATTCCTGTAATTGATTTATATTCAGATCAGCAGCAGAAACATTATTTTGTGAAAACCAGTATTCCACTATAAGTCTGTCAAAATCATCTCCCCCCAAAAAAGTATCACCATGAGTGGATAAAACTTCAAAAATTCCGTTCTGTATTTTGAGAATAGAAATATCAAAAGTTCCACCTCCAAGATCGTACACTGCAATGGTATGTTCATCCTCCTGTTTTATTCCTAAACCGTATGCAAGACTTGCTGCGGTAGGTTCATTCACAATTCTAAGGACATCTAATCCTGCAAGTTTTCCGGCATCACGGGTCGCTTGTCGCTGTGCATCATTAAAATATGCCGGGACGGTAATTACGGCTTTAGTAATTTGTTGATGCAATAATTTTTCAGCCCGTAATTTTAATTCTTTCAAAATAAATGATGATAATTCAATTGGGGAATAAAATTTATCATCCACTTTAATTTTTACTAATCGTTCAGTATCGTCATTAATTATTTTATAACCGAGATGCGATTGAATTTCAGCAACATCAGTATACGATTTCCCCATTAATCTTTTTACGGAATAAATAGTGCGCTCCGGGTGATCTATCAGGTGTTTTTTAGCATCATTTCCAACAATTATTTCTCCATTTTCTCCGAAATAAATAATGGATGGAACTATACTCGTTTTTGCCTCATCCTTTAATGCGAGAGGTTTGCCATTTTCCTTTTCGATGACGGCAACAAGACTATTTGTTGTACCCAGATCTATCCCCACAATTATTTCTTCTCTTCGAAGTGTTCCTTCCTTTATATTGATCGCTATTTGTGCCATTTTTTAAAATTAATTGCAAAGATACGTGTTTGCGGATATGTGCTTAAAACAAAAAGAACCGATAGCATTCACTATCAGTTCTTTAAAAGCTGTTTATGTACTAATTTATTTGCCTCCTAACCACAATTTCTTCTCATATCTGTTTTTTCCGACAATTAATTGCGTAAAATAAATTCCCTCCGCAATATCGCCAATGGAAAATTGTTGCTCCTTCGAAGTAATTCCGGAAGAAAATACGAGTTTGCCGGCAGCATCGAGAAGCTGTAAAGTGCTTCCATCTTCCGGAGTATTTGTAAAGGAAACATAAATGATATTTTCAGCACTATAAATATCAATTCCGGCTTCTGCTAAATTATTGATAGAGAGTTGATCATCATCCATAATAGTGTATTCCAGCAATTCACTGGCTACATCCGTGATACAATCGCCGGTAACATTTGTCAGTTCAAAAACTACTACTTCATCTCCTTCAACGGCAAGGTCTTCATTAAATAGCACCGTAAACTCTGCTGTAGTTGGTCCACCACTGGTGAAAGTTAAAGTTTGTGGGTCATCAAAAGTAAAATCTACCCCATTATCTGCAGTGCTTAATGCTGTATTAACCTGTACATCAATACTGCAATCGTTTGCCACATCAATATTTACGGCGAGATTAACAGCATCTGTTTCTTCAATTATGGCATCTGTTATCCAACTAAATGAAATAACGGAGGGATCGGGACCAGTTGCATCATTTTCAAGAATACGCAAAGTTGTTTGATCGGGCTCTCCCAAAATACAACCAGTAGCAGCAGAAAGGTTAAAAACGATGTCTTCGTCTCCTTCCATAATAACATCGTCAATAATACTCACATTAAAGGTCTGAGATATTGGACCGCCACTTACAAATGTAACAGGTGAAGGAACTGAAAAAGTAAAATCAGAACCCTCGGTTGCAGTTGTTAATGCATCATTTAACGTTACTTCCACTGTACAATCATAAGAATCGCTCAAATGAATTGTGATAGGGAAATCGGTACCAATTTCCGCCGTTTCTTCCTCTGCATTTACAAAAGAAACTGCAGGAGGAGCATCGTTATCATTAATTGTTAAAGTATGTGTTGGAACAGCGCCCATGATACATGAACCGCTAATATCCACCAAATTGAAAACAATGGTCTCCGGTATTTCGAAATCCACATCATCAAAAACAGCAATATCAAAGGTTGCAGTTGTTGCGCCCCCGGCTGTAAATACAATTGGCGATGGGTCAACATAATTAAAATCAGCTCCTTCAGTTGCAGTTGTTAGTCCGCCATCAATTTCAACCCCAACCGTACAATCATTTGGATCGGATATTTCTATTTCTACCGTGACAGTTCCAACACCTTCATCCTCAGTAACTGCAGCATCGTTAAAAGTAATCTCTGAATCAGCAGCGCCCATATCTCCGGCAATGATCATTTCATCAGGATTGGAGTTATATGCCCAATCTTTGATCGTAAAAGAAACCGGAGTAACGAAAATATCTAATCGCATCCATCCATAATGTAATTCGCCGTCGATGTCGAATTTAAATCCGAGATATTTATCTGTCTCATCAGCCCAGGGGCCATAGGTAGAGCCTGAAAAAACGGAAGCGAAAATTGCATAATTTGCTGCATTGGATACAAAGGAAGCACCGGCACTAATTGTGGCTCCGCTGTCAAGTGCACTTGCATAAGGGAAAATATCTCCGGCATAACCCTGAAATGCATTATTTGGCCCGCCGTATCCTGCTGAACTCAAATTTCCGAATCCATTTACGTAAGTCCAAGGATACATAGTATTTGAAGCTGCTTGAAGAATTATATCATTGTAACCACCTCCATCTATATCCAAAGGAATATAAAATCCGAGATCAACGGTTATATCCGTGATATCCACATAAATGATCTGAGCATCGGCTTCTGTTGCGCCGGCAATAAATGCAGCAGCCATTGCCGAATATCCGGCCAATTTCTTTTTGTTGAGAAGTGTAGATTTTTTCATTAATAATTTTTCTTTTTAAATGATTTTAAAATTTGGCACTAAAATAATTAAATATTATGGGTGAAATATCATTCAACCGTAATATTTTAAAAATCAAATTTCCAACAATTTGTTAAGGGAGTGCTATTGATAGAATTTCCTGCGTGCGGGAGTTTATAAACATCTTCTATTGTGCGAAGTATGGTATGGTGATCGATATATTCATCATAAATTCCCTGTTTAACATTTCTACCGGTAATAAATGTGGTAATTAAATTAGTGCCGGAAGAGTAACTGCTTTCATCAAAGGTGAGAATGAATAAACTATTATTGCGTTTTGCCCAATTGATATAGTCCTTAAAATGTGTTTTCAACCAATCGTCTCCGGTTTTAATCGAACCATCGTGCATGCTGTTAACAAGATCGGGTATTATATAACACACGGTTGGAAGATCATCATAATTTTCCGGAAAATGGGTAAAGGGTTGATTGGTACTCGAATCCACCTGATTTTCTCCAAAACCCATCCAATTGGCTACAGGATTGTGTTTTCTCACGTATAATCCGTTAATATCACCATCAAAACCGGTATGTGGCAATCCCTCAGAATAAGTAACAAAGGAATATCCATTGTTTATTAATGAATATGCGAGATTTGGAGTTGTAAAAGACGCGGGAGGGCGGTCGTTATTAATAATTCCCTGATTTGATCCTGAAAATATTTCGAAATAATTTGGCTGACTCGGATGTCCGAAAGCATTGGAATTTGTAAACAAGGCGCTGTGTTTTCCGTATGCAATACTTTGAATAAAAGGAGCTTCGGTGGAATCCATTATTTGATGAAAAGAATAATTTTCAAAAAAAACGATCACCACATGATCCGGGGAAGGCAGTTTTGCATCAGTTTGCGGGGGTATTTCCTCTTTGCAGGAAACCATTACAACCATCGATAACAAAAACATCCAGATTTTAACCATTATGATTTCCCTTTTAATTAGAATTGCATTCCAGACTCAAATTTTATTTCGCAACAACAAATGTAAAAACAATATCTTATTTTCTTTAATTTTACAGCATGTGTTCCAGTTATACTTCCAAGTCGAAAATGAAAAAGGAGGAATATGAATTGGCCTATGGTGCTGAATGGGATAAAGATGATGTGGATGCTAAAAATACTTATACTGACGAAAGTGGAAAAAATACCATTGGTTATCCCGGAATTACCATGCCGGTTATTACAATTGATAAACCAAAAATAATTCAGGATTATCGTTTCGGATTTATTGCACATTGGTTAAATGCGGATAAATTAAATGAGGTGCGAAATACATTTAATGCACGCATCGAAACAATTTCAGAACTCGCAACCTGGCGCGATGCATGGAAAAATAAACAGCGATGTGTGGTATTAACAAATGGATTTTACGAACACGATAAAAAAAGAAAAATAAAAGTATTTTTTCATTTAAAAGAATCGGAAAATTTTTATTACGCAGGTATCTACAATGATTATATCAATAAAAAAACCGGTGAAATAATTAAAACCATGGCAATAGTAACTACCACTGCCAACGAATTAATTTCTGAAGTACACACCCGCATGCCCGTAATGCTTCGTCCCGGTGACGAAAAATTATGGATGGATAAAGACGCGGACCTTAATCATTTATTAATTCAATATGGTCAGCCGCTTAATGCATCTTATATCATTATGGAGGATGAAGAACCGAAAGCTACTAAAGTGGGGCAGGGGAGTTTGTTTTAACCCTTCCCTCACAGAGTTCCTTCGGTAACTCTGTGGGGACACTTAGTAGAATCGAGCACTCAGAACTCAGAACTCAGAACTCAGAACCCAGAACTCAGAACTCAGAACACAGAACTCAGAACTCAGAACTGTGAATTATTTACGCATATTCCCCCATCCACAACTTCAAACAATACATCTCCGAAACAATTAACGTAAATGCATTAAAACTTTCCTGCACGCGTCCTTTTAAGAGATAACAATTTTTTCCTTTAAATCGATATTGTTTTGCGGAGGCTGGAAAATGTGCCGTGTCTAACCAATTTCCTTCCGCATCCACAAAGGTTCCCAGATACATCAGTTCGCCGCTTTTGGTGCTGGTTGATTTTGTGGTGATGAGATATCCGGTTATCTCCACATTACGTCCCACCAACTTCGGAAAATCTTTTACCAAAACTTGTTTATTGGGGATGTGCAATACATCATCTATCATAGTAAAAGGACTGCACAAAGGAAATCCCATGAGTTTAATTTCATCCCAGGCGTCCTCTCTTTTTTCGAAATGCAATTCGGGAAATTGATAGGGCTCCGGTTTTTCTTTTTCAAATAATTCTTTTACGGGATTTGTTTTTTTTGTTTTATTTAAACGGCAATATGCTTCAACTAATAATTCGCGTTTCGAAATTCCGGTGAAACGCAGGGCATTTATCGTGATTAATATTTCTAATTGTTCGAGGTTGATGGAAATACGTTTTAAAAGATCATCCATATCTGTATAATCTCCATTTTTTTCCCGTTCGAGAATTAAATTTTCCACTAAAGCAGATTCCATTCCTTTTACATGAATAAATCCCAAATAAATTGTTTTATCGTATAAACATGTATGCATAAAACTTTTATTGATACAAGGTCCTTCAATAATTGCACCCGACCGCCTTGCTTCATGTACATACAGATCGGTGCTATAATATCCTCCGAAATTATTAATTACCGCAACCATAAATTCGATGGGATAATACGTTTTTAAATATAAACTCTGATAACTCTCCACTGCATAGGATGCGGAATGTCCCTTGGCAAAAGAATATCCCGCAAAACTTTCTATCTGAAACCATACATCATGCGCGAGTTTTTCGTCGTATCCCAATTCTTTGCAATTGGAAAAATATTTTTCTTTAATTAATTGAAATTCATTTTTGCTGCGCGATTTTCCGCTCATTCCGCGACGCAGAACATCGGCCTCCGACAAAGTGAGTTTTGCAAAATAATGTGCCACTTTAATTACATCTTCCTGATAAACCATTACACCATAAGTATCGGGCATAATTTCACCCATAACGGGATGTATATCTTTTCGATATTCGGGAAAACGATGTCGTTTGATATAGGCATCCATCATACCCGATTGTGCAACACCCGGGCGAATAATAGAACTCGCTGCAACCAACGTAAGATAATCGTCGCATAATAATTTATTTAACAGACTCCGCATTGCAGGTGATTCAATATAAAAACATCCGATCGTATTACCCGATTTTAATTGGTGATTGAGATTTGCATCCTCTTTAAATTTTTTGGTCTGATGAATATCGATATCTATTCCGCGGTTGCTTTTTACTAATTCCACTGCATCTTTAATATGCCCCAAACCACGCTGACTCAAAATATCAAATTTATATAATCCGATATCCTCTGCTACATGCATGTCGAATTGTGTTGTTGGAAATCCTTTGGGGGGAAGATGTGTTGCGGTATAATAATAAATGGGTTTATCCGAAATTAAAATTCCACCTGCATGTATACTTAAATGATTGGGATGTCCGTGCAGATATCCGCCGAAGGAATAAATACTGCGCGCAATTTTATCGGGAATACGAATATCATCACCAAATCTTCTTTCTCCATAATTTTTTACCATGGCAGCAATTTCATGGTCGGGTAATCCGAATGTTTTTGCCACCTCGCGAATAAAGGAACGATCTTTAAAAGTGGTATAGGTTGCAAGCAGACTGGTATGTTCTTCACCATATTTATCAAAAATATAATGTGTAACATCATCACGATCTTTCCACGAAAAATCGAGGTCGAAATCGGGTGGAGTTTCTCGGAATAAATTAATGAAGCGTTCAAAATACAGATCCAGTTCCAGCGGATCCACATCGGTGATGCGCAGACAATACGCAATTAAACTATTTGCCCCGCTGCCTCTGCCAATGGTGTAAAAACCCTGGTTGCGGGCGTATAATACAATGTCGCGGTTGATCAAAAAATAAGAAACAAATCCTTTCTGAATTACAATATCGAGTTCTTTATTGATGCGATCCTGAATTTCTTTGGTAATTTTTCCGTAGCGATAGGTAACACCTTCGTAGGTGAGTTGCAATAATAAATTAATGTCTTCTTTGGTGCTGCCGGTAAAAAGTTGAATATTTTTATTGGTATGAAAAGTGAAATCAAAGCTGCATTGATCTATTAATTTTTGAGCATTGTGTAATAAATAGGCGTGATCATCATAGGCCTTGATCAATTCATCATAGGTTTCAAATTGTTCGTTTTGTTTTGCGAGATCTTCATCGGTTAATTTGGTGATGATGCTCAGTTTATCCATCGCCCTCAAAATGCGATGTGCGCTAAAGTCTTTTTTATTTGCAAAGGTTACGGTTTGCAAAGCCACCATTTTATCTTTTAATTGCCGTTTTTTTGGGAAACGCAATTTTGTGAGATCATTTTTATTTACGCCGATGTATTCATTTTCATTTAACTGATATGTTTTATCTTCGTTGTAAGGATAAATAATAAATACATTTTTAAACGTTGGCGCTTCAGTAGGAATATCGAGTTTATTTTTTAAATAATAGGAGAGATAGCGGTTCAATTCCGCAAATCCATCCGCATTTTTTGCAATACCGATAAATAATTTTGTATTGCCATTTCTGAATTCAATACCTGCCTTAACATCAATATTTACCTTTCGCGCTTCTTGCAATAATTCATACCATCCCGAAGTATTATTGATATCGGTAAGCACAAACGACGTAATATTTTTCTTCTGCGCTTCTTCCAATAAACGCTCCACAGAAAGAATTCCGTAGCGAAGACTGTAATATGAATGGACGTTTAAATACAATTAGCAAGTAAATGTACCAATGTAAAAATGTACCAATGTACCAATGGGCGATCTCGTTAAAGTCAAGTTTGATGTTTTCATGATATTTATTTTATACTGATTAGTTGTCGATTAATGTGGAATTAAATTAACAATTTACCCAATAAGCTGCGGCTGATTAACAAATGAATAAATACACCAAAAACTTATAAAATACAAATGGCCACAAACGAAAATTAGTAAATGTGGTAATTAGCCAATTAGCAAATTTGAAATTTTCGCTAAATGGTAATTTAATTTCCTCCATATATTTTTTCATATTTATAAATTTTCTAAAACTTTCAATTGGAACCTCAATCATCATTCTGCGTTGGGTTCCATTTGCTAATTGGCTAATTTGCTAATTGTTTTTCTTCCCATTAAACGGATTAAACTGCTTAAACTCATACCCCATTGCCGAAACGCGTTGCACTGCTTTATCACCGTATCTTTTGCGTACGAAATCCATTTCCTGATAGAGCTGAATAATACTTTCTGAATCTTCCAATAAATTGATCTGATATCCACCGCTTACCAATCCCGAAAAACGTACACCAACTAATCGTATTAAAACCCTGCGCTCAAATAATTTATCGAATAATTCTTTCACCACTTTCATTAAAGTATGATCGGTGGAGGTGTAGGGAATACGCATTTGTTTTGTATGTGTATCAAAATCGGAATAACGGATCTTTACCGATATATTCGATGTTAATTTATTTTCTTTGCGCAATTGAAAGGCTAATTTTTCCGTCATTGCCATAAGTATTGTTTTTATTTTTTTTATATCAATGGTATCCGTTGAAAATGTTTCCTCACTGGAAATGGATTTTCTTTCTGTATAAGGTTCCACCGGAGAATTATCGATACCGTTTGCTTTGCGCCAAATGGTTTTACCATTTTCACCCAAAATATTATCCATAACCTGCAAAGGCATTTCCTGTACTGTCTTAATTTTTACGATGCCCATTTTCCGCAATAACTGTGAAGTAACTTCTCCCACCATCGGAATTTTTCTCACCGGTAATGGCGCAAGAAATTGTTTTTCAATACCGAGATCTATTTTTAAATGATTATTTGGTTTTGCTTCACCCGTTGCAACTTTCGACACCGTTTTATTTTCTGATAACCCGAATGAAATTGGCAAACCTGTTTCTTTAATGATCCTGTTGCGCACATCCTTCATATAATTATAAGTGCCGAAAAATTTATCCATGCCACTCATATCAATATAAAATTCATCTATCGACGACTTCTCATATAAAGGCACTTTTTCCTCCACAATTTCCGTCACCATATTGGAGTAATAGGAGTAATGCTCGTAATCGCCGCGCACCACTATTACTTCGGGGCACAACATTCTGGCCTGACGCATCGGCATGGCTGAATGCACCCCAAATGCCCTCGCTTCATAGCTACAACTCGCCACCACCCCTCTGTCGCCGGTTCCGCCTACCACAACCGGTTTATTGATCAGGCGGGCATCTTTGAGCCTCTCCACCGACACAAAAAATGTATCCAGATCCATGTGGACTATCAATCGCTCCCTCTCCATTTGCTGACAATTTTCGTTCTAAAAGTCAAATATACTGACTATTTCTTGACATTTGCAAGGAATTTTGACAAATGTTGACATTTTAATTGACAAATGGTGAGTGGTGAGTGGGGAGTGGTGAGTCTCCTCGCTAGCGCTTCGGAGGATGGGTGAGTGGGGTGGGAAAGGGTGAGTGGGTGGAGGAGGAAATGGGTGGATGGGTGGGTTGGGAGGCAAGTGAGGATCCCACTTTTTCAGTGGGGGTCTCACTGGGGTAGTGGTGAGGGAGTGAGTGGGGTGGGAAGGGGGTGGATGGGTAGAGGGGGAAATGGGTGGGGTAGGTGGCTTCGGATCACGATTTACGATTCACGTAAATGAGTAATGAGTTATGAGTAATGAGTTTGACTGCCGGAAAGAACCTCTCCGAATTGAGCGAATTATTCCGGAGTCAAGATTCACGAATAACGATTGACGAAAACGAGTTTGTCTCCAGGAACCGAGTGCTCAAAACCCCGGGTAGGGGTGACATTATTATAGAAAAACAAATACAATGTAGACCACAACCCCGGGTAGGGGTGGAATTATATCCCAATTTATAAACACATGCATAGCAATAAATTGAGACCTGGGAAAATGATATAAAAAAAAGATCAATTTTTTTATAAATAAGCTTTATGGTAGATAAAAAATTGAATAATATTTTTGAAATTCGATTAATATATCAAAATCGTTATGTAGGGTGGGATATAATGCCACCCCTAACCGGGGTTAAATTTCTTCTGGATTTAAAAATCTTCTATAATAATGTCACCCCTATCCGGGGTTGAATTTGTAAGCACCCCAAAAACGCAATAGTGATCGCTTTCCTAAAAATTTCATGTTTCAACTGACTGAATCAGAGGTTGAATTCATGGTATCGCAATTTGCGATACCATCCAAACAGGCACTGGGTGGGCATTTGCCTTGAAGAAGACAAAGAAATTAGGACACAGGACACAAGACTGGACACAGGACAAGGAAAAGGGGACAAAGCAAAACAAACGGTGAGTCTTTTATTACGCCATGTGGACTTTTCTTCACCCTCCAGTGGTTGGTGAAAAACACACAACCACGGCGTACGGGACGGACTCACGAATCACGATTGACGATTCACGAAAATGAATATCCTTCGAATTTAAATTATTAAGCCAGTAAATAATCCTCAGGTTTTATTCCAGTAAATCCTATGTCCAATTTCCCATGTCCTATGTCAGTCCTATGTCCTATGTCATATGTCCTATGTCCCGCTCAAATGAATTCCACATCCATCCCCATCTTATATCGCATTAAATATTCCACTCCCGCATTTACATTTAAATTTTCAAAAATACCGGAGGCGAGGGTTTTGATGATGGGGCAATTTACGTTGTAATAATTTGCGAGGCCATTTGCGATGCGGATGGTGTTGATACCTTCTGCAACTTCTTCCATCGAATGAATAATATCATTTATTTTTTCTCCCTTCGCCAAACGAAATCCAACAGTGTAATTTCTACTGCTAGGAGAGGAGCAGGTTGCAATAATATCGCCTATACCTGCTAAACCTAAAAACGATTTAACATCTGCACCTAAGGCTTCACTTAATTTAATTATCTCTGCCCAACCTTTGGTAATTAATAAGGCACGCGCATTTTCACCCATATTTAATCCGGTAATTATACCGCTGCCGATTGCGAGAATATTTTTTAATACTCCCGCTAATTCCACTCCAACAATATCATAACTTCCATACACCTGAAAGCGCGGACCTTTTAATGCATTTTGTCCTTCATGTATCACTTCATCAAAACGACTCGCAATAACAGTTGCTGCCGGAAGGCCCTGCGCAATTTCTTTCGCAAGATTCGGTCCCGCCATACAACCAACGCGCACAACAACCGACTCACTGCGAATTAATTCGCTCATGGTGAGTACATTCTTTCCTGCTATGCGCGATTTTGCTTTTAATTTTTCTAATCCTTTTTTCTTTACTGCCAATCCTTTTGTTCCGTGAATTAAAATATGATCGGGTCGAAGGAATGGTGACATAGTGCGTATCATATCCTTAAATCCATCACTGGAAACAATGGGAAAAATTAAATAACATTCTTTTGCAACAAGTGCAATATCATTTGTAACGGTAATATTTTTATGCAGAATTTGATTTGCAGATCTATTATTTGCGATGATCTCCGCAACATTTTCGGGGCGACGTGAATATAAATATACATGGTTATTTTCTGCCAACAAATTAGCAACTGCGGTCCCAAAACTTCCCGCACCAACTACGCCAACAGATTCTTTTTTAGACATGGTCTTCTAATCCGTAACCTTCCAGTCGGTTATGATAAAATAATAATAATTTCATATCCTGACATTTTATTGTTCCGGATTTAGTAATTAATAAAGGACGTTTATTGTGATATACTCCGAGTTTTTTAGTAGCATATTTTATCATTTCATTCACATCTTCCGCAAGAACAATTGGATCTAATCTTATTTCACCCTTATGTTCCATTTTGGAAAGTTCTTTTACTACTTTTTTTACGGCAGCGGTTAATTCCTCCATGGTTAACTCTCGAAACTCTTCTGCCATGCGCAATACAGAATAAAGATCGCTGTTGTGATGTTTCTTTTGAAAGGTTTTAAATGCCGCATAAGCAACTACATTTTCAGGAAGTGCAACATTGTTCTTTCTAAATGCTTTGAGAATTCCTTCACTCAACATTTTGGTATACACTGCATCGCGTTGTGTATCATATTTTAAAACACCCTTCGATTTAAAATAATCGCGGATGTCAATTTCGTTTCCATTATTATCCAGACTTTTTCCGCTATCATCCACCGGATTTCCGAAGATATCCATACATCTGCCAAAAGAAATTGTAAAGTCAGCATCGGCACTAAAAAAACGATACATGAATTTTACAATTTTATAAGAGGAAGATGATTTATCACTCGGAACAAAATATCTCTCCTTTCCAACATTTTTTAAATAATCATCAATTAATTCCGGTGCTTCCAATACGAAACCATAATTTAAATTAACAGGTACTACATATATCTTTTTATAATCCACTCCCTGAGAATCGATAATTAATCTGCGTTGCGCTTCCAGTGCAGTTCCAAGCAAACCTAATTTTAATTGTGATTCAATCATATTGCTGCGCGAACGCGTTCCTCCCGGAAAAAATAAACTATGTCCGCCCCGCATGATCACCTCTGTGGAATATACTTTTAATGCTTCAAGATAAATTGCATTTTTCTTTCTTCTGTCTACACGATATGCACCCAATCTATTCATAAAAAATGCAAGAAAACGCACTGAAAATAAATTCATTCCTGCACCATAAAAAAATGCCGGCAAACCAATAGCGGAAATTCCCCAACCAACTGTTATTGAATCTATATTACTTGTATGCGTTGGAACCATAACAATAATTCCATCCTTTGCCAAATTCCGCAATTGTTCAATTTCACCAACCAGATGAATGCTATTTAAGAGATCTTTTTTATTATTAAATAATCTTCTGAATGCGCGGCTATGCGATGCATTTAATAAACGATTAAAAGCGAAAGGAACAAATCGCTCAGAAAAATTATAAGTGCGTTTACTAAAATTCCCGACAATTTCTGAAACATATCTTTTTAATATACTTTTCAGAATTGCTTTTTCTTCTTCAATTTTATTATCGGGGTGACTTTCTAGTTTAATTAAATTATTTTTCACCGACGACCAGAATTCCTTATCATCGGAAGGGTCGGTTTTCCAAGGTCTTTCAACGCGAATTTTTTCCAAATACACTGCTTTGGCAAGCTCATTTTGCAATGCTTTTTCGGATGGATCTTTTTTGAGAATAGCCTGCAGTGTTTCCTCCACTACGTGGTCGATCAGCCATGCCCGTTGATTGCTCAATTTCGCGATTGGCCAATCGTCGATATTCGGTAATATCCTTTTATAAGGGTGTGTTGCCCGTTTATGTTTTCCGTTTTCTTCCCCCATGCGATGCAAATATAAAGGGTTTGCCTTGTTTTAAAGGATTGAAGGCGGTATTTGAACGTTTAGGCGTATTTTTGCATTATTATAGCACTTAAGCACACTTTTTGCTTATGCAATAAAAACCTGGGGTTGACAGGAATTGACAGCATTGTTCATTGACAAGTAAGCATGCAGAGCATTGTAATTTGGCTCTTTAATCTCAAGCTACGAAACAATTTTACACGGCGAGTCTAACTACGCCATGGCAGCTTAATTCCAAGAATTAAGTAGCCTTCGTTCTCAGAATCGATTGTCTGATACGGTTTTGAAGGACGTCACAACATCAGAATAGGGATGTAATTTTCCGCTGCACCCCGAGATAAAGGAAATAAGGATATTCTCAGGTCCGACCGTTCACCCTGAATATCCCGAAAACCAAGAATGGCCTAAGCATGTAGAAAGCTTGTAAATGCTTTGGCTGGACGTGGGTTCGATTCCCACCAGCTCCACGAAGACGGTCTTAACGCTATAGCGTTAAGACCGTTATTTTTCATCATAACTTTGCTTTGATGAAGCACACTCGTTTATTTCTCAATCAATTTCAGTAAATTTTATCTGTCTTGAAAAGACAAATTTTGACATTCATTTTATCATCTTTGACGATTTTGATATTTAGAAAATACCGGATTAGATCCAATAATCACCAAATATCAGTGGTAATTATCATTACTTGTTTAGGTGTGAAAATTACATTACCTTTGAATAAAAGAAGAAATGGCTAAAAATTATACAATTGATCAAAGTGCCACTACAGGCTTTTGGTATTGGCAATGCAAGGATGGCAGCTCTGAAGGGTATGCAGGTACGAAAAGCGAAGCGAAAGCAGCGGCACAAAGCGCTTGTTCTGCTGGATATGTTATCACGCCACCTAAGGTAGATGCAACTGTTATTTCTGGATATTTGGCTACATTTTCGGCAAAGGATTTAAATAATCAAATAAACACTTTTAGTGTCGGAGAAATTTCTGAAAACTCTTTTTGTGGTTTTTTTGGACTTGACTGCTTTGAAAATTCGCAATCAAGTGATGTCCTAAAAGCTACTACAATTTTGAAAATTTGGGGAATTTACAGAGGTGGAATTACTTCAACACAAATTAAAACCTTGCATTATTTAAATAATACAGAATTCAATAAACTAATTGCTCGTCAATATTTTGGCTTAGAAATTACAATTAATGATAATGGCACAATTTCTTGGAGTTTTCCTTCTTAATTATTATTTTTTGTTTCCAATTGGGAATAATCCTACTGGGACTATTGCAGGTCCCGGAAAAGAATTTTATGTAGATGAATATGAAATAACTAATTTAGCTTGGAGAGAATTTTTATTTTTTATGGAAGAAAAAGATTCCAATAATTTAAGTAAGCTAGTACCTGATTCTGCAAGTTGGTATAAAGTTTATTCTGGTAATTATTTAAAACCAAATGATTTTGACAATTACCCAGTTGTAGGGATTGATTTTTTTCAAGTCAGTCTTTTTTGTGAATGGAGAAGTGAAGTTGTAAGCAAACGAACTGGGAAGGAAATTATTTATTATTTGCCTTCTAAAGAGGAGTTTAATTTAGCAGTTGATTTTTTTAATAAAAATGAATTCACTGCAAAACTTTCAGATGTTCATATAATTGATAAAAAAAGTAAGGTGAAAGGCCTTTGTTCAAATGTTTCGGAAATGACCAATGTCGAAGGTTTTGCTATGGGCGCAAATTGGAATAGTGAATCAGCCAGTTGTTATTTACAATCAACTTATACTGAAAATTCTGAATATGTAGGATTTCGATGTTTTGCCAAGTTTGTTAAATAAATATAATCAATCTTGATCGTCGGAGTAATGGGATGGACGTAATCCTGTTATAATTTTACTTTGGGTATTTAAGTATATGGCAAGAACAAAAGCTTATTGTATTTTTATACAATTCCTTCATTTTCAATATTATCGGGTTCGATAACGGTACCCTCAACTCCACGAAGACGGTCTTAACGCTATAGCGTTAAGACCGTCTTTTTTTTATCAAAACTTTGCTTAAGGATGAACACTCATTTATTTCTCAATCAATTAGGGATATTTTGAGCAACTAAAAATTGAAATTAAATCAGCAATTTTTGGGAATGTAGTGAAATTTATTTCAGAAATAGAAATGTATAGAATTACCAATTAAATTAAATAAAAACGTATTGGGGTTAATGCCTATTAAATAATAATTTCAGGTTTTCGTAAATTATTTAAGGCAAAGAGATTTCTGTCGAGTAATTTTTATTCTCTGAGACAATTTTGACTATATTTATTCCAGATGGTTGTAATAATTCAAAAGAAAAAAACGAATCAGTCATAAAACGTGAAAGTATTTACTTTTCCTGAAGATCGAAAATGAAAATTCCTGATTCTCCAACCAATTTATTTAGGTTGATATAAACTCTTTGGAACAACGCTAGTATTGGTAGTTGCAAAAGTACAGAAAAGGCCTACTTTTTTGCCTACTTACATAGGTGTTTTTTCCATAGATCAAAATAGTTTTGAATTATTGCAAATTAACTTTGTCAGTTCTATGTTGTTTTTCATCAGAAATCAACTCAACAACATACATGCCTTTTGATTCTCTTAATTTTATTTCAGTAAATTGATTAATCAGTGTACCGGAATAAACTTCTTTTCCTTTTAAATCATAAATATGAACTTCAACCTTATTGATTACATCATTTAAATTTATATAAATCGTAGTATTAAAAGAGTAAACAGTGGCTTGTAATATATTTGTTTCATTAATCCCAACTGTTGTTGTATCACCAATCATATCGCCTGCAGCAATTCCGACATCACATTTTGCTTCATACGCAAAATCTTTAACAGTTATTTCTTTGCCACTGTTTTTTACATCGCAACGTATCCAACCGTAATGGTAACACCCCTCGATATCTTTGAAATAAACACCTAAATAATGATCTAGAACTTCTGGATACCATTCACCACCTTCGTGAGAATATGCCCCTTTATCTGTTGTATATCGAAAAGCCACAACTTCTAACCCAAATTCCTGAAAGCTTAAACTATCATTAATATTTTCGCCTTCTGCTAAGGCATATGGAAAATACATTGTAAAAGTACCAGCTGCTGAACCACCCCATATTTCAGTAAATCCTGCGATATAATTTCCTGCTATTTTTGGGCCGGCATTAATTACACTCAAATGAGAAGTTACATATCCAGAATAGTAAGTAGTGGCTAAAAAGTCGAATGATCTTTTTAAAACAGAAAAATCCAAAATTCCGTCATTGTTCATATCAATATCAAATAGCTCCATGTGATAATTGATAACGGTATCAGGAATGTCAGTATAAACAGCTTCTGCTGCTGCTTCTTCATGTAAGAGAAGAAAACAGACAGCAGACGCTGAATACCCTTGGATATTAAATTTTGCTCTTTTCATTGCTTAACAAGCTCTTTAACAACGAAGTTATTGTCATCAAATCTAACCATTATTTGATAAACTCCTACACTCAAACGGGAGATGTCCAGAGCCTTACCATTGCTAAGCTCCGTCTCTCGAGTTACCTCCCATTCATTTTGAATAAATCCCGAGTAATTTTCATTTTGCCTGAATTTTATTAAATTTGAGGTGTAATCCATTATGAAAAACACTTTCAAAAAACTCCTTGCGTATTCCTCAAGTGCAAATGCATTTTTGTTAATGGCGCCCAATGCAAACGGACAAGTCGTTTATCATAATATTGATCCTGATACCTTGTTACAGGGTGCCTATATTGATGACTTAAATGATTCACTTAATGTTGATTTTAATGGTGATGGTGTTACAGATATTCAAATCAGATATAATGGGGCGATTGAGTGGTATGTTGTGGGCGAATTGGAAACGAATGCTTATGGTATAATGACTGCTTCTATAAAACAATTTAATGCAGTAATTAAAAACACAGACTACCCCGGTCTTTATGGTGCAGATAATCTGGCTTCCGGTTTTTCGATCAATAACTATGGCGAGTGGAATGAACTTGATTCTATCAGGCTCTTTTATTTTAATCAATATTATTCATCCATACCCTTTGAAAATTGGTTTGAAGAAAATCAATACCTCGGAGTACAATTTATGATCGGTCCTGAAATGCATTATGGATGGGTCAGATTGAGTATTAGTAACTATGGTATTACGGGAAGAACACCATTTGTTGCCGTTCAGGATTTTGCCTACGAAATGACACCTAACACTCCGTTGATCATTGCAAATCCCACCGCATCAATTGCAGAGCATGTATTCATGACGGACGAGTTTGACTATCAGAATTCCTCTGACTTTAAAGTGCAATTTAATAAAGCCATTGATGAATCTACCATTAGCGCTTACCGCATTTTTTTATATAAGTATAATTATCCTTCAATTACGCCTCCTTCTGTCGCACTGTTGGAAACCTTGCCGCCGGAGCGATATTTTGAAGTCTTACCTACAGGTTCTCCCATGTATGAAACGATGCTTCCGGCATCGCTGACTGATATCAACGGCGACCCGATCCTGACCGGTTATCCCAATTATTATAAAGCCATAATTTTATCTGTGGCTGATGGTGTTTTAGCTGTAGAAAATAATGCTTCATTACCTAGTATTAACGTTGTAGATGTATTGACTAAAGTGGAAGGCCCCTATAACCTGACAATTAACAAACCAACGGAAAATTGTGATATAACGGATTTCACTGTTACCTTTCATAAAGCAAACGATGAATCCTATATCGCTGAATACAGAGTTTATATTTTAAATGATGACCACGGTATAATCTCTGAAAATGATCCATCTTATTACGTTTCTGTGATTCCTGATGGTACTGACAATTATTCAGTTACACCAACAGCAGATAAATTAGTATTTGAAGACACGATACCAATTTTATTTCAAAATTATTATGCGGAGATCATGACCATTGGTGATAGCATTCATGCTACCTTGGCAAATTTTAATTATACCCGATATGGTCAATCCTATTACGAAGGAGATGAGGAAGAGTTATATTGTGAGCACTATGATCACACGCCGGTTATTTCATTTATAGATACTACCAAGACCCCGGCAGACATTCAGGTGCAGTTTAACGGTCCTGCTAAAATTAGCGGACTGAGTGAATACAGAATTTTTATCGTACCGGAAGCGGAAGTTGATGAATTTACAGTTAGTAAGGCCGCAGATATTCCATGGATGAATTATTATAAAGTTATCGAGCCTGTCACGGATCTGAATGTAGAGCTGCCGGCCAACCTTCCGGATATAAACGGAGATACTGTTACTCTCGAAAAAAGATATGCAGTCATTATTGCCCTATTCGATACAAATATTCCGGCGAAGATCGCTATATCGTCTCCGTCTGAAATGTTCAATTTTATTAGCGATGAAGGAAACTTACCCTTGCCATATTCCTATATTTATAACGACGTATTATATGTGATCAGCAAAGACGATCAGCCGTATACTTTAATTATGTACAATATGGCTGGCATAACGGTGATGACTTATGAAATAACATCAGCCATAACATTAATTGACCTCAGCGACTTACCCAAAGGGACTTATATCATTAAAAGTAAATCCGCGGCAGGATTGCCCGTTACTAAAGTATTTATCGGGCATGCAGGGTATTGAATTGTGCATTTTTAATAAGTAAAATGATGACCACTATCTTGGAGACAAAATGTTAAAGGAAATTTACTCTTTATGGTTCAACAAATTAATTTAAATAATTATTATTTTTTTACTCGACAAAACTTTACCATCACTTAAAATACTTATAATATAAATTCCTGATGGATAAGATTTTAAGTCAACTATTGTTTGATTGCCAGTAATTTCATTTAATAATATCGTTTGACCCAAATAGGAGGAAATATTATAGGTTATATCTTTTAATTTATTTATCTCATCAATATTAATCGTTACCTGATTATCAAAATTTATGATCTCAATTTCCGGAAAATAGTTTGGTTCACTTATTGAGGTTGACGCCGTGTCTTCCGAAATTAAATAACAGGAAAGATCGCGGTTGTAGCCATCTCCGGTTGCAGAAATAACTGCATAATAGTACTTATTTAAATCGATTGATTCTCCTGTAACGGTATAAATGTTATCACTTAAATTAACAGAATAATATGGAGCACCTGTTTTTGGAACTGAAGTGCTGTATCCGTCTAGCAATAAATTATTGAGATCAAAGCCTTCTGTCGGATCTTCTATCAACCCAATTTTATATGATCCAATATCACTTTCGTCTTCATCTTTACTGAAGATCACTGTTAGGTCTGCAGCTGTGCCAGTATCATCAACTTTTATAACAGATGAACCAAGTGAAAGTGAACATGACTGTTTAATAGCTTTGAAAATTGGGCAAGGAGTTGATAATGTAATATGCGAGGTATCTCCATCGAGTGGAATTTTCATAAAATATGCCGTATAATAATTATCAGGATCATAATTGTCGCCATTTATAGTTTTAGTTGTTGCATCAAAATATTTATAAATGTAGGTATATGGAATTATTGTATCTCCACTGATTGTACTATAATTTGATGGATCTAAAGCCATTGCATCTGAAACTGAAAAATTAGTTGCATCAGAAAAATTATCAATTAAATAAATTCTTAATTCTGAATAATCTGTTAAATATGCGGAAGAATATTTATACACCAACTCCGAAAAATCGTCAGCATCCGTAGAATTAATAAATATAGGATCAATATTTTCTCCGGGAACATTTGTGTAACATGCGATAGGTGTATTTGCTAATGTTTCGTATCCAAGATCATAAATTACCAGCGAATAATCAATGCCATACCAGTCATCAAAATAGAATTCGTTGTCAATATCGCCTATTGACAACCTCACCCAACCATAATGTATGGAATCCTCGATATTTAATTTAATGGGCAAATAATTGTTAAAACCATTAAAATTACCTTGTGAATACACATTATAACCAGTCCCGGAAGTCCAGCTTCTCCATGCAGTTGCAATATTTTGGCCATCATCTTTCCAACCAATAAATTCATCAACAATGGAACCTGCGTTAAAAGCATAAACATTATACGCATTTAAATCGTATAATTCGTAATCTTCCTCTGCTCCAATTGCGATCACTTTGTCATAAATTTCTACACCTATCGATGCATAACCTCCCGAAGACTCATAATCAAATACAAGATCATCTATCCCGTTGTCATCAATATCAATTCGAAGGGTGTCATGAGATATAAAAGGAGAATTCCATTTAACAATTCTGAGATCCTGGTCAAAATCCAATATTGTAACTTGAGCATTCAATTTGTTGAGACCAACGAATGAAGTAGCCAAAATTGCATATGCTTCAAGTGAATATTTGCTGCGTTTCATTATGTAGTGGAGGTTAGCTCTTATAAAATTAGTCCAAAAATCGGAATTTGAAGTAGTAATTGTTTGAAATGCATCATTTTTTGTGTGAATTGTAGTATATATTTAGTAAGGTAGGATTTTTAAATTCTTTGTTGAGTTCTGATTTACCTATACCATTCTCCATTAGCAAAACTTTTAAACTTCCCTCTTTATGCAATCCCTTCACTTTTGCATCCGATAAGAAAATCATTCACTTAACCAACTAAAACCAATTGTATGAGACCCATTTTCTTAATTTTCGGAATTGTTTTTTTATTGCTTAATGCTTGTTCATCTAATTCGATGGAGGAAAGTAAAAGTTCGCAAGAGCAAACCAAGGTTTTACTAAAAACGAATGCACCGGTCACTATTACCGATTTGGAACCAACGGTAATTCCGGAGGATAGAAAGATCATTAAATCCGGAGAAGTAGTTTTCGAAACAAATAACGTTTCTGAGACAGAAAAATTCTTAAAATCTGCCGTTAAACAATTTGATGCATTCATTGCGATGGAATCGATAAGAAGTATTGACAGTGTTGATCAAAATGTAATAGAGATAAGAGTTCCTGCAGTTTATTTTGATGCTTTGTTGAGTGCTGTTTCCATTCAGGCTGGTAGTTTGATAAAAAAGGAAATTTCTTCAGAAGATGTCACCGAAGAATATGTTGATACGGAATCGCGTATTCGCTCTGAAAAGCAATTGGAAGCGCGTTATTTCGAGTTATTAAAAAATTGCAAGACCATAGATGAGATGCTTAAAATGGAAGCCGTATTATTAAAGGTGCGCACAGCAATTGAAGTTTCTCAGGGAAGATTGAATTATATAGATGCAAGATCAAATTACAGCACCTTGCGCATCATTTATTATGAGCCGCAAAAGAATATTGCATTAGTTTCCTCTCCAACTTATTTCGATCATATTAAATCAGCATTTAATTCGGGTTGGATATTTGTGCAGAAATTATCCATTGGATTAATTACTATTTGGCCATTGCTCATTTTTACAGGAGCGGGGTTGTTTATTGTTTGGAGGATAAGGAGGACGAAGATGCGGAAGGGGATTGTAAGTTGAAACCTGTAGTTAAAAGGAGTTATTATGTTAAATCGTGATTTGACTTTTAGAGCTGGGAAAAGCAGCATCGGCAGTAAACAATCCTATATCCCATTTCCCATGTCCTATATCAGTCCTTTATCCTGTGTCCTTCATCCTATGTCCCAATTCCCATGTCCTATATCAGTCCTATGTCCATCATCCTAAATCCCTTTCCCTATCTTTGCACAATGACCGATTTTTTATCCAAAGAATACTGGGAAGAACGTTACGCAACCGGCGAAACTGCCTGGGATATGGGTATTGTTTCTCCTCCCTTAAAAGCCTATTTTGATCAACTGACCAATAAGGATCTGAGCATATTAATTCCCGGAGCAGGTAATTCGCATGAAGCGGAATATCTAGCAAATGCAGGGTTTACAAATATTACCGTGATCGATATCGCCGCCGCACCTGTAGAGCGATTAAAAAATGTATTGGGAGATTTTATTGATGATACATGCCACGTAATTCAAACCGATTTTTTTGAACATCAAGGTGAATATGATCTTGTAGTAGAACAAACATTTTTTTGCGCTCTTCCGCGATCCATGCGCGAAGATTATGTAAAAAAAATGTCGGAATTATTATCTCCCCAGGGAAAAATAACCGGAGTAATGTTCAAAACAGAATTCGAAAATCCGGGTCCCCCCTTTGGCGGAACACCGGATGAATATCGCAAATTATTTGAACCACTTTTTGAAATAAAAATATTGGAAAATTGTTATAACTCACATCCAAAAAGAGAAAAGAATGAAGTATTTGTTCAATTTGTGAAACGCGGTTAAAACAAAAGTTTTATTTCATATTAAATTTCGATTTAATAAAGATCAGACTTTTTGCATAGGCATCTGCTGCTAATTCAGCATTGTGTTTTGGATTGCTCGGATTTGCAAATGCGTGATCCGCATCGTATTCTTCCACTTTTAAAGGTTTATTCAGTGCAAGCATATCTGCTTTAAATTGATCAACTACTGTTGCTGTTATCCATTTATCTTTATTAGGCCAGATCATTAAAACATCGGCATTTAATTTGGAAAGTTTTGCTGTATCTGTTTCCGGGAAATCCGTAATACATAACGCTTCCTACAGCCTTTTCACCCGCTGCAATGCCCGCCTGTAAAGAAAATGCACCACCCATACACCAACCTATAGTTACGATCTCCGCTTTTTTTCCGACGTGATCCAATACACCCTCCAGTATTATTTTTGCTCTTTGCTGATCAAGGTTTTTCATATAGTTCTGCGCGCTGTCTTTTGTAATTGCCACTTTACCGTCGTACATATCAATTGCAAGAACATTTACATTTCCCCCAAGATCTTTATATAATTTTTCTGATTCCAATCTTATATAATCATTTAATCCCCACCACTCATGAAATACCAATAAATATTTATCGGTTTTTTCTGTTGCTTTAAGAGCAAATGCATTTGCATCTTTTCCATCACTGCATTTAAATGTGATCATTTCCCCATTTTCGCTGATAAAATTAAAAGGCAAAGGTTCATCATGCATATTTACAAAAGCAAGATCATCCGTAAATGCCGCAAATCTTTCAGGTGCCGAACAGCAACTTGCATTTTGAGCAAATGCATAGTTGATTCCTATAATGCTGATTATTAATACGATTATTTTTTTCATAATTGTTGATATTTATTGGTTAAAATTAATGAAAAATGAGGGAAATGAACAAAGAGTGCGTAAAAAGGGGGGAACGCTGATGACGCGGATTTGGCGGATTTAAAGGATAAAAAAAATAAATAATTCGGAATTGGGGAGCGAGTGAGGCTCTCGCTCTTCGCGAGGGTCTCACTAGTGGTAAACAACCCGCGGCTCTTGCTCATGGCGAGGGTCTCACTAACGGTAAACTGCCCACTGCTCTTACTCTTCGCGAGGGTCTCACTAACGGTAACAACCCCTGCTCTGCTCTTAAGAGGAATCTGACTTACAGTGTTGACCTAAAAATTAACGTTTTCAGATTTATTATTAACATGTGGTTTGTATTGCGGATGGCGAGGCCACGAAGACTCTAAGGGCGCGAAGGTACGCGAAGTAGTTAGTCTTGGGAAGATTGATTTATTACAACATGATAATTGTGATTTGCAAAAAAATTATGGTAGTAAAAAAGATGGGATTAACTAGGAGTCAAGTTTCATTAGTCAATAGACATTAGTCAGGAACTTAAACATTCGGTTATCGAAGAGCATTCTCAGTACTCACTACTCACTCAATGTCTAAATCCTCAGGCAAATACAAAGCCGGATTCACGAATCACACCTCACGATCAACCTACCTGCAAAATCAACCCCTTCAAATAATTCGTCTCCTCCACACCCCAAACTATCGGATGATCCTTCGACTGGGTTAAAAACTGCACTTCGCGAATTGTTTTTTTTGCATCTTTTGCGGCGGAAGAAACAACATCGTAAAATAAATTCACATCCATAAAATGAGAACAACTAAAGGTGACCAAAAAACCTCCGGGTTTTAGCATTTTCATTCCGCGGAGATTAATTTCTTTGTATCCTTTTATTGCATTTTCAATCCCTTTTCTGTTTTTAGTAAATGCAGGAGGATCTAATATCACAACATCAAATAAACGATTTTCTTTTGCCCAGAGTGGTAAAATATCAAACGCATTTTCACAAATACATTCAATATTATCGTAATTATTTAAAATAGCGTTTCTTTTTGTTTGTTCAATGGCATCTGCTGAAATATCCAATGCTGTGACGTGTTTGGCACCAAAATGTGATGCAAATAAAGCGAAGGAACCTGTATACGTAAAACAGTCTAAAATAGTTGCGTTTTTAACTATATTTTTTATTGCTAAACGGTTCTCTTTTTGGTCGAGAAAGAACCCTGTTTTCTGCCCGTTTGCCAGATCCACGTGCATTTTGACACCATTTTCTTCGATCACAATGTTTGTGTCAAATTCTGCGGATAAAAAACCTTTAATTTCTTCCAAACCTTCCAGTTTTCGAACCGGAACATCATTTCTTTCATAAATCCCCTTTGCATTAAAATCAGAAAGTAAAATTTCCACAATAACCGATTTCCATTTATCCATTCCTGCACTGAGGGTTTGAATAACATAATTATCATTGAATTTATCTATAACTAATGCGGGTAAAAAATCTCCTTCTCCAAAACATAAACGATAATTTTCTGTGTAATTTAATTTCTCCCGATACGTTTTGCATTCCAATAATTTTTTTCTGAAAAAATCTATATCTATATTTTCTGATTTATTTCTTGAAAGAATTCTTACAGTGATCTGCGAAAGTTCATTGATATATCCCTTGCCAATAAATTCGTTGCGAAAATTATAGACTTCCACGATATCACCGGTTTTAGGTTCGCCCACTATGGTATCAATTTCGTTGCCATACACCCATGGGTGGCCATCTTCCACCCGTCTTCCTTTACCTCTTTGTAATATTACCTGCACAATTATTTAATTTTGGGTGAAAATTACGTATAATAATTGAGGGCAATTCTTCGCAATATCGCAAACTGGGTCTTTTATGGCAATATCATGATCGCCGTATGTGCCATGTGTTTTACATTGCAAGCATATTATTTACTGCGTATTGAACCCATATTTGATATCCTTATTTTAATGAGTGGAGTGTCCACTTTGTTTACTTATTTATTGATTAGGATAGCTGCGGTTTCTCGTATTAAAAATTATCAGCCCGAACCGAGATGGGATTTTTTTCTTCGTCAGATGTTTTGGATGCGTTTGCTTACTATACTTTCTGCAACCGCAACTATAATTCTCTATTTTCTATTGCCCCGTTCCGTGCAGATAATTTTATTGATCCCTGGGTTAATTTCTTTATTATACGGCATTACCATTAAATTTAATGGCAAACAAATTAAATTGCGCGATCTTGGATTTGTAAAAATATTTCTTATCGCAATGGTATGGGCATTTGCAGGGTCTTATTTGCCGGCTATTAATGCAGGAGAAAATGTTTATTCTTTATCTGTTTTGATGTTATTTCTAGCTAATTTCTTTTATATTTTTGCCATTACACTTCCCTTCGATATAAAGGATATGACCATTGATGCAATGAATAATGTTAGAACACTTCCCACAAAATTAGGCGTGCGATCAACAATTTATCTTTGTTATATTTTGTTACTTATCAGCGGTATCTTTCATTGGTATTTACAGGAGGTGATCTTAAAAACAACAAATGGAAATACAATGGCAATAGCGCTTTCACTTATTGCTACAGGTGTTGCAATTAAGTTTACTCAACGGAAAAATAATGATACTGCTTATTTCGGATTATTGGATGGAATGATAATATTGCAATTTTTATTAGTCTTGCTTTTTAGTTTTTAATCGCAATTGCAATCACTATCGGCAACAATAAATTTACTGATTATATTGCCATCTTCCCCACTTTCAACATTAAACTGGACAGTCTTATCTGACGAAGTTTTACCTTCTATTGTGTAATTTGTTACATGACAATTTCCCGGCTCACATTTTCCGTAATTCACATTTTTAATATCGAGTAAAGGGATAATTTCTGCACTGCTGATATCATTACACAACATTAAACATTCCGTTTTTTTGTCGAATATAATTTCCTGTTGTTGAAGATCGGTCAATAATTTCGCATCGAGGGCTTTTACATCGGCAGCGGGTTCATTTTCAACGGGTTCTTTAATTATAAATGCTGCACATACTATTAGGATTGTTGTGGTGATTACTACTAAACCTTGTTTTTTATATATTGGATTCATAATCGTTAATTTTTTATTAAAAATTGCCTAGCTTAAACGTTATTGGTATATTGATTATTTATATTTATTGGAACGATCCCGAATAAGAAAATTTATGAAAATTTGATTTAAGCCCCAAAAATACTACCTAATTTTCTATTCGGGATAAGCCCAACTAATGCAATAGTTAAATCGCGATGCTCTTAACTATTGTATAAGAGGATCCCGAATAAGAAAATTTATGAAAATTTGATTTAAGCCCCAAAAATACTACCTAATTTTCTATTCGGGATAAGCCCAACTAATGCAATAGTGTATTCGCAAGCTCATCACAATTGCATAAGTTGGGCTAAAAGTAGCATTTTTGCATAAAATTTAGTCAAAAATATGATTCGCAACAACTGGACAAAGGAGGAAATTGGGGAGATTTATAATTTACCTGTATTGGAGCTGATTTACAATGCAAGTGTTGTACACCGTGAGTTTCACAGCACGGGAGAGGTGCAGGTCTGCACCTTATTGTCGGTAAAAACCGGTGGTTGTCCGGAGGATTGTGCTTATTGTCCTCAGGCTGCACGATATTCTACGGATGTGGAAGCACATAAATTGCTGGAATTTGATGAGGTGATCACAAAGGCCTTAATTGCCAAAGAAAATGGCTCCACGCGTTTTTGTATGGGAGCTGCATGGCGAAATGTTAAGGACAATAAGGATTTTGACAATGTTTTACAAATGGTGAAAGGTGTTGCCGAACTGGATCTGGAAGTGTGTTGCACTTTGGGGATGTTGAGTGAAGATCAGGCACATAAATTAAAGGAAGCGGGTTTATATGCATATAATCACAACCTCGACAGTGGTGAGGAATTTTACGAACAAATAATTACCACCAGAAAATACGACGACCGCTTAGAAACGATAAATAATGTTCAAAAAGCAAATATTTCAGTTTGCAGCGGAGGAATTATTGGATTGGGAGAAACGGATCACGACAGAATCGATATGCTTTTCACGCTCAGCAATTTAAAAACACATCCGGAATCTGTTCCGGTAAATGCCTTGGTTGCGGTGAAAGGAACACCTTTGGAAAACATGAAAAGAGTAAGTGTTTGGGAAATGGTGCGTATGATAGCAACTGCAAGAATTTTAATGCCTAAAGCAATGGTGCGATTAAGTGCAGGAAGAAATGAAATGAGTATAGAAGAACAGGCATTGTGTTTTATGGCAGGAGCAAATTCTATTTTTGCAGGAGATAAATTATTGACAACCCCGAATCCTGAAGTTAATGAAGATAAAAAAATGTTTGAATTACTCGGATTAAAACCCAGAGAAGCATACAAGGGAATTGAAGTGAGTGTATCATGACTTTATCAGAACGATTAAACGAAGAACTGGAAGCACGAAAATTATCCGATGCTTTTCGTTCCTTAAAACTCGTTCAAGGAAAAGTGGATTTCAGTTCTAATGATTATTTGGGTTTTGCGCGAGATTCTGATTTGCATAAATTAATCTTATCTGAAATAAATAATCTCCGGAAATTTGGTTCCACCGGCTCTAGGTTACTCACCGGAAATCATTCACTTACAGAACAATTGGAAAGGGAAATTGCGTTATTTCATGATGCGGAATCAGCACTTTTTTTTAATTCAGGGTATGAGGCGAATTCGGGTTTAATTTCTACTATCACCAAAAGAAATGATACCATTATTTTTGATGAATTGTGTCATGCATCACTGCGTGAAGGAATAAGATTATCCAATGCTAATTCCTGGTCTTTTAAACACAACGATCTTACCGACCTCGAATTAAAATTGCAAAAAGCGGAAGGCGAAAAATTTATTGTTGTGGAATCTGTGTATTCTATGGATGGAGATATTTGCCCCTTGAAAGAAATTGTTTTATTTGCTGAAAAATACAAAGCAAATTTAATTTTGGATGAAGCACATGCAACAGGGGTAATAGGCAGTAAGGGAGAGGGCTTGGCACAACATTTACATTTGCACAAAAAAATATTTGTTAGGGTTCACACCTGCGGAAAAGGGATTGGTAATAATGGTGCTTTTATTTTTGGTTCGGCAATATTACGCGATTATCTCATTAATTTTTGTCGTCCATTTATTTATACCACTGCTCCAAATTTGATGCAGGTTATTGCTGTGCGTGAAGCATATCGAAAATTGGAAAAATCACAGGATTTATTGAGTCAATTACAAGAAAATTGTTCTTATTTCAAAAATCAGATAAAAAAACATCCTCAAATAAAACTTTTGCCATCTGACTCTGCAATTTTTAGTGTGTTGATTCCCGGAAATGCGGAGGTAAAACTGGCTTCTGTTTATTTGAGCAATGCGAATCAGGATGTGCGACCAATTTTATCACCAACAGTTAAGGCAGGAGAGGAGCGATTGAGAATTTGTATGCATAGTTTTAATACTAAATTGGAAATTGAAAGATTGATCAAATTACTTGATCAGATAACAGAAGTGATCAACCGGGAAGAAATGGAATAGTTAGTGTGTTAACGACCCAATTTATGAATTGCATGGAGGGTTTAAAATATAGTTAATGCAACTATTGACCTGGATTGATAATCTTAGAAGTATAATATGCGCCCCATACTATTAATGCTCCCTCTATTTATTTGCTTTTCCTGCAAACCTGACGATAAAATTGCAGAGATAAAAGTGCCTTGTTCAGAACTTTATGAAGATATTTATACGGATACCATATTCGGCACCGTTTTCCTGGATTGTAATGAAACTCCCGCGGAAGGATATTTAATTATTGCACAGGAAGAAAGAGTAAGGAACTGGAATTCTTACTTTGAAACGGATTCGATTTTTACAGATGAAAACGGCAATTTTATGTATGTATGGAATACATTTTGTCAAGATAGGGAATTCGGATTCGAAAATTTTCTGGAGTTCTATGTAAAAAAAGATCCTGGAATTATTGGTGATAATTTCAATACCATTAATATATCTTTTCCAACCAATACGAACCAAAATTTTACTTATGTAATAAATGATACTGTAAACTTAAAAATTCAGTTTCATTTTAATCAGGCATTAACTGCTTCTGATACCTTATGGTACTCAAGAAGGATGAGTTTTGAAAATAACTTTATAGTTGGTCCTCTTGTTGATACTGTTGTTACACTCGCTGCATATTCGGCAAACGAAAATATATTTACTGATAATATGTCGTCTCAGTTTTTGAATTGGGCGATAGGATATGAAGATTTTACTTACTGGAATTCTATTTTTCAACCCGGAACCCATCAAGTGGAATACTTTCATCAAACTTGTGCCGACGAAGATTTATGCAGCATTGTTGTTCAATAATTATTTGATGAATTAACATATCTTTAGGCCAATAATTATATTCTCCATCATGTTATTGGATTCGATCGTAGATTTAGTTGCAACACCTGCTCAGTCAAAAAATGAAACGGAGATTCGGAAACTTATCCGGTTAAAGTTGAATTTGACGGGTGATTTTTATTTTAAACTTTTAAAGCGATCTATAGATGCAAGATCAAAAAATATAAAAATTAACTTACGGGTGCAGGTCTCCTCTGAGCCTCTTCCCGAGACTAATTTTTTCATCCCTCAATATGCTTCAGTAGAAAAAAAAAGACCGGTAGCCATAATTGGTTCCGGACCTGCAGGTTTATTTGCAGCACTTACATTATTGGAACGAGGAATTAAACCCGTAATTTTTGAACGGGGGAAAAATGTACGCGATCGAAGACGAGATCTTGCAGCAATTAATAAAGAGGGAATCGTAAATCCGGAAAGTAATTATTGTTTTGGGGAAGGAGGAGCAGGAACCTACAGCGACGGAAAATTATATACCCGTAGCGATAAACGCGGTAATATTAAAAGTATTCTTGAAACCTTTGTGCGTTTTGGTGCGGATAAAGATATTTTGGTGGATGCGCATCCGCATATTGGGACAAATAAATTACCCGATATCATTCAGAAAATGCGGGAGGTGATTTTAGATTCCGGTGGGGAAATTCATTTTAATGCTAAGGTGACTGATATTGAAATTCAGTTTGATGCTGTAACATCTCTGCAAATAAATAATACAGATACTTTTAAATGTGATCAGATCATTCTTGCAACCGGTCATTCGGCAAGAGATATTTTTGAATTATTACATAAACGAAAAATATTAATTGAAGCCAAACCATTTGCCCTAGGTGTCCGCATAGAACATCCACAACAGATAATCGATAAAATGCAATACCATTGCGACTCCCGTGGTGAATATTTACCTCCTGCATCTTACAGCATTGTAAAAAATTTTAATGGGAGAGGAGTGTACTCCTTTTGTATGTGTCCCGGTGGAATTATTGCTCCATGTGCAACGAATAACAATGAAGTAGTCACCAACGGATGGAGTCCAAGCAAAAGAAATAATCCATTCGCAAATTCAGGATTTGTTGTGAGCATCGAATTAAGCGACCTCAAAGAATTTCAAAAATATGGTCCCCTTGCAGGCATGTATTTTCAAAAACAAATAGAAGAAAAATGTTTCATCGCCGGAGGAAAAGATCAAGGCGCTCCTGCTCAGAGAATGATAGATTTTGTTAATAATAAATTATCCTCCTCATTGCCCGATTGCTCCTATCAACCCGGAATTATTTCTACATCACTAGATACAGTTTTACCTGAATTTATTATCAATGCACTTCGCAATGCATTTTTGCAAACTAAAGATCTACGCAGCGGTTATTTTACAAATGAAGCAGTATTAGTCGCCCCCGAATCGCGAACATCATCTCCAATTAAAATTCCACGCGATGAGAATACTTTACAACATATCCAAATTAAAGGTTTATTTCCTTGCGGCGAAGGAGCGGGATATGCAGGGGGAATTATAAGTGCGGCGATTGATGGGATTAGGGTGGGGGAAAGCGTGAATCGTTAATCGTGAGCCGTGAATCTGAATGAGAAATGAGTTATGATTAATGAGTTTGCTACTGCATGGATGAAACTTTAATGTCTTTATTGGAAGCTTTAGATAATTGGTGAGTGGTGAATAGTGAGTACTGAGTATTGATCCGAGTTAACCGAAAAGTTTCACATCACCCGTACGCCGTGGTTGTGTGTTTTTCACCAACCATTGGAGGAGATATCTTTTCGCTCTATAAAATGCAAGTCCCGTTAGGGACGAAATATCGGTAGCATTAATCCAACCCATACTGACCAAGTCCCGTCCGCCGCGGCGGATGACATAAAAGAAATTTTCATGCGGAGGAAGATCTTCATGTTTAAGAAATGGTGAATTAGAATATTGATTCCAACAATTTTTTAACTATAATGCATCATTGAAAATAGGATTATTTCCAAAACATTTTAACATGTCGTCCCTACAGGACTTGTGGGATTTTGTTTTTTAAAAGCTACCGATATTCCGTCCCGCTGGGACTAATTTAAATTTTTATCCTTTTTAAATCCGCCTAATTCGCGTCATCCGCTTTCCACTTTTTTTTCCACCCTTTATTTTTTCCGTACCGAATTGGTGTTTTTTTGGATTGATGCATTAGTGAGACCTTCGCAAATAGCGAGAGGTGTCAGGATGCATTAGTGAGACCTTCGCTAAGAGCGAAAGCCTCACTCGCTCCGAAAATATGGATCATCTCTTCGTGATTAGTAATTGCGTTAATCACATTATTATCATTATTATTTAAATCTAAATTATATAATTTTTTTTATCCTTTTTAATCCGCCAGATCAGCGTCATCCGCGTTCCCCTTTTTATTCCACCATTTGATATCCTGTCCAATTCCCTTGTCCTATGTCCAGTCATGTGTCCTTTATCCTGTGTCATGTATCCCTCCTCTAGAACAGACTCAAATTTTTTTGCGCAAAGGAAAAACTCCTCACCGTTTCATAATTCGAATACGCATCTGTCTTTACTAATTTTCTCCAGGTGATGGAATTGCATTCAAACTGTGCTTCATATTTTCTGTTTGCAAAATATTTTTTTGCTACCTGATATTGATCTTCTGAAAGTGTTCGTGCAATGGTGATGTGCGGAATTTTCCCGACATTAAAATCTACATCCTCGTCAAACTTTGCGGTTTTTATTTCTGCGGATAATTTTTTTCGTAAGGATGTTAAATGTGATTTGGATTGATCATCCGTGGAAATAAATATGGTGCGATTATTATAAAACTCATCAAAATCTTTTAAATGAATAGTAAAAGGTATTTGATTTCTGCAAATGATCTCCATACGTTTTTCTATCTGCGAAATTTTATTTTCATCTCCCATAGCTGCAAACAAAATGATGGAAGGATCAGAATAAAATGACGCATATTTTCCAATAACAGATTCCAAACCCTGTTTAAAAATTTTAATAGGTTCGGCGATATCGAAGGGCGGAGAAATTACTGCAGAATATACCTCCGTCATTTAATCTTCTTTAATAAATTCATAAGGCATAAAATCTATAAAATCGTTTATCGTAACTGTTACTGACATTACTCGCTCGTTTTCTACTGCAAATGGAATTTCTTTCACTCCCCAGTTAATAGGATCATAAGTGCACACAAAATCATTGCCTTTTAACAATTGCAATTTTCCTGTTAACTGCGGATGATGTTCGAAATACATATTGAGGTTTCCTTTTTCTAATTTTATTTCCATTTTTCCATAAACACTGTTGTAATAAGTTCCTGCATATTCTTTTAGTGGTAATTCGGCTTTGGCACCTTTTGCGGCGGTTGCATACCAATCAGAAATTTCCTGATCTTTTGCTTTTTCATTGCGTTCATAAAAACCATAAAAAGTGCTGCTTAAATTTCTGTAAGGCATATCAAAATATGCTTCAATTATTTGATATAATGCAGCCAGAAATAAATAATTAGCATCAGTATTTGTCAAAACCGAAATACCGAGTTCCTCATCAGGGATCATACAAACCGTTGTAACAAAACCATCAGCACCACCGGTGTGCCAAACCAATTGGCGACCTTCATAATCATTTAATCCAACACCTAATCCGTACAGATCAAAATGTTGCGATTTAAATAAACCTGATTGTCCATCACTTACTATTGATCTAGGAAATCTGGTATCCATGATCGCTTGTTCCGAAATAATTTCCTTTCCCTTGTATTTGCCTTCATCCAATTGTGTTATCATCCAATGCGAAATATCATTTACGCATGAATTAATACTTGCGCATGCAGCAATATTATTTAAATTATCATATCCTAATTTTACCAATTTCCCCTCCGACATTGTATATGCTTTACATGCGTTTTTATCTGCAACAATTTTTTCATAGGTAGTGGATGAACGATTCATTTCCATGGGAATAAAAAAATTGTGTAAAATAAAATCATCCCAACTCGTATCTGTAACTGCCGGAATTATTTCTCCTGCAGTAACAAATCCCGCATTGCAATAACCCCATGTATCACGAAAATCGTACACTACTTCATTATTGCCAATATTTTCTATTATCCTTTTTCTCGAAACATTATTTCCCCAATTAAAAAAATCACCCTGAAATGTTTCAAATCCCAATCGGTGAGATAAAATATCCTCAATAGTTACCATGGGTGTTAAAGTTTCGTTGTGCATTTTGAAATAAGGAATCCAATCAACCACCTTGTCTTCCATTGATATTTTTCCGTCGTTGGCTAACATAGCTAATGCTGATGCAGTAAATAATTTTGTATTACTTGCTATCATAAATAAAGTATTTTCATCTACTTTTTGTTTTGTTTCTATATCACTTACTCCATAACCTTTGGTTACCACGGTTTTGCCATTCTTTACTATTGCAACTGCCACTCCCGGAATTTTCCATCTCTCCATTTCGCGCTGAATATAAACATCCAGACTATCCGTAATAAATGCAGGTTGTTGTGCAGAAATATTGGTAATAACTACTGATAGTAAAAATAATACGATTAAATTTTTCATGTATCTGATTTTATAATTTTGCTAAATTTATTTTTCCGTCGTTAAAAATAAGGTCAATCATGCTAAGGTCGCTAAAAAAATCAAAGCGATCTGAAAATACCTGTGGATACTTAGGTAATTGCATTTTTAAGGGATTAATTGATTTTGGAGTAATAATATTTCTAAGATCTGTAAAACCCTCCGTGCCGGGTTCAATATAATGTTCGGTAAAACGAATTTCTGTTCTCACCTTACAAATTTTAAATAGCAATTGAAGCAGATCATAATTGAGATCAATTAAAAATTCATATTTTTTTTCATAATAAGGTGCCAGTGTATCTTCAAAAAATTCGAAATATGGAGAACGACGATAACAGCTCATCAAGGTCATCCAATGGATTTTTTGCCAGTTCTCTTCATAAGAAACTTTAACAGTTTTCATGGTATCTCTCGCACTTATAGCTTTGGATAGTGGCACACTTAAAGTTAAAACACCATTCGGACTCAATACCTTACACCTGTTTCTATAACTGGCTTTCACGTAATTGCTGCTCACATCGAGATACACGGTATCGTAATGAGCTACATTTAACACCCAGGAAATGGATGGGAGATAATGTGGTTCTATGAGAAGTGAATCTGACATTAATATGATACTAAAATTATCGCGTAAACTAAAGAAACTGTAATTTTAACATAAATTTCGTTCTATGAAAAAAATATTTGTTTTAACCGCAGCAATATTTTTATCGGCAACTGCATCTTTTTCCCAAACTCTGGCTGAAAATACCACTGTAAGATCATGTATGTTCATGCTTCCGGGGGAAGGTGCCTATATGGAAACCTATTTAATTGCCGGCGCGAATGCCATAGAATATCTCCCCGAAAAACCGAGAGGATTTAAAGGAGCAGTGGAAGTGCAGATATTGATCGTGGAAGGAGATAAGGTGGTGAATTTCGACAAATATCAACTCAATACTCCGATAGTTTATGATACCAATGCCATTAATTTCAGCATTATGGATCAAAAACGTTTGTTTATTCCGAATACTACTGTTTCGGTGGAAGTGAAAGTAATAGATGTGAACGATCCTGAAAATTTCTTTTCCTCCACAGAGGTTTTTACAGCTTTTGTAGAAAATTCGGTGCAAATTTCTGACATTCAATTTGTAGAATCATATAAAGAAACTTCAAAGGAAAATACTTTCACAAAAAATGGATTGGAATTACAACCACATCCTATAAATTTTTTCTCCTCTGAAAAAAAATCCATCATTTTTTATGGCGAGATATATAATTCAGATAAATATCTCACCGATGATCAATTTATGGTGACATATTCCATCAAAAATTCTGCTACCGACGAATTCAATCAGGAATTTTTTCAATACAGTAAATTAGATGTGCAACCTGTTGTTTCTTTCATAAAAGAAATTGATATTACTGATCTTCCCGGTGGAAATTATAATTTATTAGTGGAAGTTAAAAACAAAAGAAACGAATTGGTTACACAAAAAAAGGTATTTATTCAGCGTGCAAATTTCAATTCGATAAATGCCTGGGAAAATATTAAAATGATAAATACCAGCGGAACTTTTGCCGATGTGTATACAGAAGAACAATTGGATTATTTTCTGGATGTTATTAAACCCTTAGCAAGTTCATCTGATCTTAATCTTATCGAATCAGTAAGTCCAAGGGTTGATCCCGAATTAAAAAAGAAGGTTTTATACAATTTTTGGGTGGAAAGAAATCCGGAAGATCCCTATAAAGCATGGCTTAAATATCTCGATCTTGTAAAATCAGCAAATCAGAGTTTCGGAACTCCTTCGCGTCCGGGTTATAAAACGGACAGAGGTCGCGTTTATTTGCAATATGGCGCTCCATATGATGTTGTTACCGCTGTAAATGAACCGGGAGCATATCCATATGAGATATGGTTTTACACTACCTTACCCGACAAACAAACCAATATCGGATTTGCGTTTTATGAGCCTACCATGGTATCAAACGACTATATACTCATGCATTCTAATGCCCGCGGTGAATTACATGATGCGCGATGGAAGGTAAAACTGTATGAAAATGTGGCTTCACCTGCGGAGGTGCTGAATTTCGATAATGAGAGTGTGGAGGATAAGGTAGGTGGTTACAGGGCAGTTGATATGTATGAATTTTAACATATCTTTACCTGTGCATGCTTCAGGAAGATATTCTTTACAAACCCGTTGTTGCCTTAGTGATCCTTTCCTGGAATGGTCAGAAATTTCTTGAACAATTTTTACCGTCAGTTGTCCGATTAAAATATCAACCCCTGGATATTTATGTTGCAGATAATGCATCTACTGATAATTCCATCGAATTTCTTCAAAAAAATTATCCTGCAATTAAAATTATATCCATCAAAACAAATGAAGGTTTTGCCAAAGGATATAATATTGCTTTAAAGGAAGTTGTGGCAGATTATTATTTTCTGGTAAATCAGGATGTGGAACTAACGGAAAATTGCCTCGAACCACTTATTGAATTGATGGAAAGTGATGTAAATATCGCTGCCTGTCAACCAAAAATTTTAGCATATCACGACAAACATTTATTTGAACATGCCGGTGCTGCCGGTGGTTATATCGATAAATTAGGATATGTTTTTTGCAGAGGAAGAATTTTCGAATCACTGGAAAATGATACTCTTCAATATCAAAGTTCCGATGAAATATTTTGGGCGAGCGGAGCTGCATTTTTTGTCCGCACAGATCTTTTCAAACGATTTAAATGTTTTGATTCCGATTTTTTTGCGCATATGGAGGAAGTGGATCTCTGTTGGCGATTTAAAAGAGCAGGGTATAAGATCATGTATGTTCCCGAATCAACAGTATATCACGTAGGCGGTGGAAGTTTGCCAAAGGACAGTCCGCATAAGATTTATCTCAACTTCCGCAATAATTTATTCATGCAATTCAAAAATTACGAATCGCATGAATTAATATGGAAAATACCTGTGCGTATATTATTGGATAATGTTGCCTTTATCAAAGCATTATTACAACGAAAATGGCCCGAAGCCTTTGCAATTTTCAGAGCGGACTGGCACTTTTTTTTATCTCTCCCTCTCCAATTTAAAAAACGTTACGACAACTGGCGCTTATACCACAAAGTCCGAATTAATTCCTCCCGCGTACGACAAAAAGGCTATTACTCCGGCAGCGTCGTTTGGCAACATTTTATTAGAAAAAAGAAAAAGTTTACAGACCTATAAGCTCATGACTCTTGATTAGTTGGTGAGTGGTGAATAGAGAGTGGTGAGATAGCTCCGAGTTAAATTGAAACTCACGATTCACCATTGACGATTCACGAAAGGAGTAACACTCCTGTACGCCGAGGTTGGTGTTCGTACGCCGTGGTTGGTGTTTTTCACCAACCACTGGAGGGAGAGGAAAAATTTTTATGGTTTCGAAAAACCTAAGCAAGTTTTCATAAAATGAGTAATGAGTTATGAGTAATGAGAATGGAATAAGGTAGCCGGATGTTTACCTCCTGACTAATGACTCTTGACTAATGACTTCTAACCCTCCTCAAAAAAATGGATGTAACACCTTAATTCAGCGGTCTAAAAAATATTTGATCGCCAACCCATACCCCTCTAAACCTAACCCCACTATTAATCCCTTACATTTTCCCGTCAACACATCATTATGCCGAAATTCCTCCCGTGCAAAAGTATTAGAAATATGCACTTCCACAACCGGAGTTTTTATGGCAGAAATTGCATCGGCAATAGCAATAGAAGTATGTGAATATGCACCGGCATTAATTATAATTCCATCATAACTAAAACCCACCTCATGCAATTTATCTACAATTCCCCCTTCCCAATTACTTTGAAAATAGGATAATTCCACATTCGGAAATTTTTGTTTCAAAGTGATCATATAATCCTCAAATGTAGTGCTACCGTATATTTCAGGCTCTCTTTTTCCCAAAAGATTGAGGTTAGGTCCATTTATGATGCAGATTTTCATAAGTGGACAAATTTACGATTATTCACAAAACGAAATAGTATAAGGCAGCGCAACGTTCTTTTTAATGGCATTAACTTTTCACCGTGAATTGGGAGTCAGCAATAAAGGAATTCAAAACATATCTGCAATTGGAAAGGTCCTTATCACCGAATTCTGTGGAGGCTTATTTGCGTGATATCAATAAACTGGTGCAATTTCTTTCCACCCAAAATAATACTACAGCTCCCGAATTAATTGAACGAAAACATCTGGAGGGATTTCTGCTTTTTTTATATGTAATGGGTTTGAACGACAAATCGCAGGCACGAATTGTTTCCGGAATTCGTGCATTTTTTAAATTTTTGTTGATGGAAGATCATATCAATAATGATCCTTCACAATTGTTGGAATTGCCAAAATTAAAAAGAAAATTACCCGACACTTTGAGTTATGAGGATATAACCGCAATAATTAATGCAATAGATCTCAGCAAACCCGAAGGACAGCGCAACAAGGCGATCTATGAAACATTATACAGTTGTGGTTTGCGTGTTACCGAATTAGTGGAATTAAAAGTCTCCGATATTTTTACCGAAGGCGGTTATATTAAAGTGCGTGGTAAAGGCGATAAGGAGCGATTGGTTCCCATTGGCGACAGCGCACTAAAATATATTGAGATCTATAAAACAACCGTAAGAAATCACATAAATGTCCAAAAAGGTTTTGAGGACCATGTTTTTCTGAATAACAGAGGAAAAAAACTTACGAGGGTATATATTTTCCTGTTATTGCGCATTCTTGCAGAAAAAGCCGGCATTAAAAAATCCATCTCCCCCCACACTTTCCGCCACAGTTTCGCCACCCATCTCATAGAAGGCGGCGCCGATCTCCGCGCCGTCCAGGTAATGCTCGGCCACGAATCTATCACCACTACGGAGATATATACGCATCTTGACCGGGAGTTCCTACGGGCAACGCTTATACAGTTTCATCCAAGGTTTAAGTAGAATTGATAATTGACAATTGATAATTGACAATGGGAGTCAACTGGGGGAGAGTCCTTCGCTTGCTAATATTGTTTGTAGGAAGATCAAAAAGAATAATGGGAGTAAACCTTGTGTTTATCATCCGATTCAGATCATTGCTTCTTTAGGACCATAAAACTTAGGGTTGTAAATATTTTTATAATTATCAATTGTCAATTGTCAATTCTCAATTACCTTTGCGTTCTGCCCGGGTGGTGAAATTGGTAGACATACCAGCTTGAGGGGCTGGCGCCCGCAAGGGTGTGCAAGTTCGAATCTTGTCCCGGGCACTGATCCTACACTATCGATGTGAAATTTTGAGTGGAGACACTTGGGGTTTCACATTTTTTTTGAATTGAGAAATTCGTGAAATTTAGTTATTTGATTTTGAAGTGAGTTCGGTTTTGATATCGCATATCCGAAAATAGTTTGGATTTAATCCGTCGCAGCGAATGGGATTATTATATTAATACAATAAATTACCAATGAATTTAACCCCGGGTAGGGGTGACATTATTATAGTAATACAATAATTTATGAATGAATTTAATCCGCCGCGGCGGATGGCATTATAATACATATTACAAATAGCATAGGGTACCAAATAATAAATCAAACCAGGCTTAAATTTTAACTAATTCATGTTCCTTGGCGTTATGTAGGATGGGATATAATGTCATCCGCCGCGGCGGATTTTGATAATTTTTTAAATCCGTTATGCTATAATAATGCCATCCCTTCCCGGGGTTTTGGTAATTTTTTATTTACCTATTACTAATTTTATGAAAAATATTTGGATATTTATGTAGGGTGATTTTAAAGAAATATGCAGGTTTATACAAATAATATTATAGTTAAACACCAGAATAAAATTATTAGAACCTTTGTATAATATCTATAACGGATAATTTTAAAGATTATGAGGTCTATTTATATACTATTTGTTTTCTCCATTTATTTTATACAAAAAGGAATGGCCAATACTGAAATCCCAGTGGATTCATGTAAATCAATAAATTATACTGATAATGGTGGGGCCTTTTTTATGGTTATTGATATATCTGGTCTGAATGATAGTTGTGAAATTCTTCTTCCAACTAATCTTAAGAATAGTAAATTAATTGTTACTTCTAAAAAGGAAATAACCTCACACCAGTTTAATAAATTTTCAGAATTAATCACACCATATCTGCCGGCGATTAATTCACTAGAAGTAAATGTGTATGACCAGGAACTTAGGAATAATGTTTTACTACTATTCGCAGGACGCTCTCTGGATCGAATTATATTAAGCGTAAATGATTCATTAAGTTTGGATGAAAGTATCGTAAAAATAGCTTATGTTGATCGCCTTGACATCTTGTCGGATTCGTTGATTTATATACACGAAAACATTGCTCTTTTTAATGGACTTAATGACTTATATATTGAAAGTATTTGCAACCAAGATTTTAGCAACGAAATTTTTAAAATACAGACACTTAAAGAGTTAAGCATTGTTTTGACTAATTGCGCTGTAAATTATAATTTAAATGAAATTGTAAAAAGCAATCACCCAATTCATCTGAAATCCTTTGAGCTTGCAGCCCCTACAAGTGAAATCAATTTAAATTTGTCAATAATAGATACTGTCGATGTAATTTTATTTACTGTTGATAGTTTATTGAATTTTCCTTCTTTTTTTGTTGGCAAAACTGTATTTTCAAAAATTATTATCAAATATGCACTTAATGATATGGGAAAGGTTTCATCAAAAATTAAAGAATTAAAAGGTGTTGAATCAATTTATATTGGCCCAATTGATAATAACTCCCACCCTGATAAAAAATCAAAGAGGATCACCAAAAGCTTACAAAGATATTTTCCAGAAGCACAAATTGTTGTAATGGGTAAAAAATGAAAAATATTTATTGCTGCCTGTCATTTTTATCACTAGATATTTAAGAATTTATTAATAATTGGAAGAAGAGATAATATTCAGATAGAAATATATTATCCTCAATAAGCAATCGCATATAATTCACCAATGTTTTTAGAGGAAAGTAATTTGCCGGCTATTTCTATTACTGCCATTACCTGTTCTTTAGAAACGGTATCAAAGTCGACAAGAAATTCATCAACTGAAATGCCTTCTTCAAGATGATCAAACAAGGATTCGACCGGTACTCGGGTGCCTTTAAAAACTGGTTGCCCACCAAGTGTTTCAGGGTCAATAGTTATAACATCTTTGATGTTGTGCATATGTAAATTTACTTAAATTGTTTAAATGGGAAAATTTTAACTTAAATCAGGGTCTTAATTTGCCATTACATTGCCGGTTTAAATACTCGCCCTTCAGGTGATTTCTTGGTAATTAAATTGATAAATTTTTGTTTTTGCGATTTATTTAAGTAACTTTCAAATTATTATATCATGTAAAACCTCGGATATGAAAAATTTAACACTCTCTTTCCCTTTTAAAGGCATTAAACAAACTATTACGAGTATTTTCCTTTGTATTTTAATCTTCAGTGTAAAATTGGGCAAAACTCAATGCTCATGCGATCCGTTGTCATATGGCAGCTATTCTGTAAATCCTACGGTTGGACAAACAGCTGATGACTTTGATGTTGCTGGCGATGATTGGTCTGCAACAACTGTACTTCTTCAATTTGATTTTATTATAGATGTGAATTTTGTAATAAATAGTACTGATATAGCAATTATGCCAGGTGTGGAAATCACTGTTAATAGTGGAAAAACTTTAGTTATCTATAATGATAGTTACATCTCTGCTAAATCAGGTGAAGATATGTGGGAAAGTATCCATGTTTTGGCTGGGGGTACAGTTGTAATACAGGAATCTACAATTGCACATGCTGAAATGGGTGTCTTTTCTGATAACACAACTACCTCAGCAGCTGATTTTCAAATTACAAATGGTACATTATTCTGTAATAACGATATTGGCATTTACATTGATGCTTATACGGGAGGAGTTCATCCCGGATTAGTAGAAGATACCGAAATTTGTGCATTAAGTTTGATTGATCCTGTTTCGGGAAGTATTGGCTTGGCGGGAATATATGGTGATGGTATTAATGGAACCTCCTCAATAAATGTTGGGAACGGGAATTTCATTGGAATAGGTTCAGAATTCAACACTTTTCACGATTTGCAATATGGTATATTTTTAGTTAATGCTAATGCCACAATAACAAACAATAAATTTAATGATATTTTAAACAGTACGTCTCTTGGTATAGGAATTTATGGACGAGCCTCTGTGGCCACTCCTTGTCATGTTGACATTGGACCATCAACCACTTCTGCAGGAGTTTATAATTATTTCGAATCAGTTGAATATGGTATTGCACTAACGGATTATTATAGTTCAAATATTATGAAGAATATTTTTGTTGGGAATGCAACTGGGAGTTCATATGATATGAGGAAAGCAATTTTTATCGACGGTTGCCCCCAAACTCATTTTATTACCTTCAATGAAATTGAAAATGCCCATGAATATGGAATTTATTGCAATGATAATGAATCAGGTGATTTTTATATTCGAAGTAATGAAATTATCAACACACCTTCACTCTCTACAAGTCTTGTAAGAACCGGAATTTTTTATGATTTGAATGCACCTGAAACGACTGATGTAGTTATAACTGGTAATACCATCGAAAATGTCCAATGTGGAATCTTTGCAAGACATGTTCAGAATGGGTTACAAATTTCAACAAATATTATAGATTTCAAATTCCCGACAGGTGGGCTCGACATTGCCTCAGGGATTTCTATAGAAGATTGTTATTTTGCAAAGTTGGATTTGAATATCCTTGATGGACATGGTGCAACTTCAAGTTCCACGTTAGGAATTCGAATTGAAGCCAGTGAAGGTTTCCGTTGTTATTTTGCAAATGATATTTCCAATTGCGGATATGGTATTTATTGTGACCAGGATTCTCCTGACGGAAATATCGTTTGTAATACGATTACTAATTGCACCAGAGGCGTTTGTTTTAATGACATAGACGATGGTAATATTGGACCTATACAAGGAAATTTTTCCTCCCCATTTCTTCCAAGTGATAATAAATGGTACCCGAGCACAGGTGATCCTTCAACTTGGGGTAATAGAACTATTATGACTGGTGGAACCGATGGAAGCACATTAACATGGCGATATAGGGATGATGATGAAATTTATGATATGGTGGAGGCTGGTGGTACGGGTTTAAATATAACCATTACAGGGACTGTTATAAGCCCAATTTTATCAGCCGCAGGGCCTAGTGGCGAAGACATTTGTGAATTCACCGAATACGAACTACCCAGACTAAGTGGTGCTGAAAGAAAATTAGGAGTTGAAAACTCTTTAAAGTTAACTGATGATTTGGATTTAACCGGATATTTTGCAACCTATTATCAAAATTTAAGTAACAAATTAAATGAGGGTGCAACAATTAATGATATTTATCTTTTGCTTGACGCAGGGCTGAATATGATCAATAATGATTCTCTCTATATTGAACCCGATACGGCTACCGAACATCTTGAAATGTTAATTGCTGAAACTAACCTCGAAAACTATCGAAATATTTTCTCCTTAATTAATATTCGAGAATATAATGAAGCAGAAACAGTGCTAGCGGGAATCGAAACAATTAATTCATTGGAGGATAATATGTCTGCAGTAATTGATATTTATTTACAATCAATCAACGAAGATGGAGTTTTAGAAATAACAGAAGAAAATCGAGCATCCTTGATCGGAATAGCAACCCAAAAAAATAATGATGCAGGCAAAGCGGTTTATTTTGCAAGGGCTGTTCTTGATACAGTTATCTGTTTTCCTCCTCCTGATTTTGAAGATATGGAAGAGAGGGAAATTAATTCTATATCATTTTCACCTTATCCTAATCCAACAAACGGAATTTTTTATATTGAAATATCTAAATATTTTGAACCGGATAAAATATTAGTTACTGATTTGGCAGGAGCAGTTATATTAAACATGTCAATAGGTTTATTAACTGAAACAACCTATAACATGGATATTACCCAATTTAAAGCAGGTATTTACCTATTTACTTTTATAGATAAATCAGGTAATCAACAATTCGGTAAAATAATAAAATTATAGTAATATGATTTACAGAATTATTTTACTTTATCTACTGATAGTAATGATGAAGGAGTCAAATTGTCAAAATCAGATGAATAATTGGTTTTTTGGAGACTCCTTATTAATGACATTTTCCGGTGGAATAATGTGTGATACAGTAGCTGGTTCGATTATTCAAGAATCAAGCGCTTCAATATCTGACGACATGGGTAATCTATTATTTTACACTGATGGAAAGTATGTTTGGAACAGAGATCATGAAATAATGCCAAATGGATGTTGTCTGGATATTGATCAATATTGGGAAATAGGTTCAAGTGTTACACAAGGTGCACATATAATTCAGAGACCTAGCCATATCAATGAATATTATATTTTCATATTGTCAGTTAATGGTCTTTCATATAGTGTTGTTGACTTGAGCTTCGATGCTGGATCAGGTGATATAGTTTTGAAAAATTCAACTCTTATTGATCATCCTCTCACAGAGCAGATGACCTCAGTAAAACATGCAAACGGGAGAAATTGGTGGTTATTTGTCCATAAAAAAGGTATAGAGCCTGATGCATCCAATCTGTTCTACAAATTATTATTAACACCAGACACCATAACAATTGAAACTCAGGAAGTAGGTTTTAGTAGAATGGGAAATAATTTTGGTCAAATGATATTTTCACAAGATGGGAGTAAAATGGCTATTGCTGATACTAATTGTCTTGAAATATATTCATTTGATAGATGTGAGGGCTTGCTGGAACAATTATATTTTATTCCCAATGCAGATATTGCACTAGAGAAATTATATGGATGCGCTTTCAGCCCGGATGGAAATAAACTATATGTTTCTACTGAAGGCCTAATTGAACATTCTAAATTATTTCAATATTGCTTTAATTGTAATGATCCTTTTCCGGCAACAAAAACACTAATTTATGAACTTATTTCAGATGTAAATTTTGATGTTTATGAATATACAATAGGGCAAATTCAACTTGCTGCAAACGCCAAGCTTTATTTTACTACTTCCTATACAATTTTTCCAAATTTTATATACAGTGAGGAAACCATGAATTTAAATGTTATAAATTTCCCTGATGTAGAAGGAGTTTCATGCGATGTGGATTCAAATTCTATATGGCTTGGAGGCAGAAGATCATTATATGGTTTACCAAATTACCCAAACTATAATTTAGGCCCACTTACAGACAGCGAGTGCGACACTATAATTACAGGAATTATTGATCCGATAAAAAGTCACACAATTGACATTTACCCAAATCCAACAATTGGGATATTAAATATAGAATTTTCTGATCCATTTATCCCCCAAACAATTATTATCACTGATATATCCGGAACCATTCTGATAAAAGAGGAAATTTCAGAAAAATCTGGTGTTCCATTTAATTTTGACATAGAAAATCTTAAACCAGGTATATATTTAATTTCTGTTTCAAATAACCATGGGCAAATTTATCATGACAAAATCGTAAAATTATAATTGATTATTATGAGCTCACCTAAAGCTCTCCTACAAATCCCTCACCGGATCAATCTTATCCCTCACATAATTCTTCAAATTGATCCAAAAGGCAAGGATCATGTAAATGATGACAGGAGAGGCAAAGGTTAGAAATGTGACATACACGAAGAAGAGGCGCACACGACTGGAGGCAATACCCATTTTCTCGCCCAACCAAGAGCAAACACCAAAGGCGCCCGTTTCGATAAGATGTTTGAGTTTGTATAACATTTCTGTTTACAAAATTTATCAATTTTTTTCAGATTTCAAAATTTTGTGACCAATTGCACATTCCAGACAGCGTTTATAATCGCAATAATTTTTCTTCAACTCCAGCAAAGCCTGACTTTCGGCGGCGTGTGCGGGTTTTATGCCAAGACTTTCCCACTTGTGGATAATATTATTGTGTTCGGGTTCCAGGTGCTCCAAAAGATCAATGGCACGTGTAATGTATTGCAGTTCCCCGGTTTTTTGGCCGTAGAGGAAGAGGAGGGGAGAGATGGTATTGATTAGGATAAGATTGATCATATCATCCCCCAAAGCAGCCGATTTAACTGCCACCGCTTTTTTAAAATGATAATGCTCCTTCCAATAATCGCCGGCATGCACCTCAAATAATTTTTTTATTTTTTTGATATCATTTAATTCGAGGATGGTGGAAAATATTTTTTCTTTTGCCGCAACAAAATTTGCAAACTGACTCATGCGTATCGTTGGAAAATTAGCCGGTCGCATGCGCAAGAATTTCCATTCGAGAGTGCGAATTCCTTCCAACTGATATTTCTTTTTTAAAAATTGATATTCCGATTGCAATTGATTGGGATATAATTCGCGGAAATTTCCTTCTAAAAATCCTGCTTGTCCGAATAATAATGCCTCTACCTGCATGGGATTATTAATATGTTTCAAAATGGTTTTGTAGGGCAGACTTCTCGCAACGCGCTCGAAGGGCTCTGCATTTACATTGGTACCGAGATTGCGCGCAATTAATTGATAACAGGTTTCCTCCCAGTCGTTGGTATTTAATAATAATCGCTGCTCAAAATTCAATGCTTTTTTTTCGATGCGTTCGGTGAGTAAACGGTTGAGTTGCGTTTTGATAATGATCTCTTCCGTATTTTTAATATTTTTTTCACAAGGAATCCATGCGCTTGTTTGCATCATGAAATTATATTGAGAAATTAATTTAGCA